>NZ_JBGCUN010000002.1:495000-623441 GCF_041103235.1 Yoonia sp. R2331
CTGCAATGTATGCATTTTGATCTAAGGCCCTCTTTTGATTACGATACAAAAGGGAGAGGGCGAGAAGAAGTCTGACTTCTTCTGGATCAAATCAAGCGCGAAAAGGGCGTTTGGTGGATGCCTTGGCAGTAAGAGGCGATGAAAGACGTGATACTCTGCGATAAGCCATGGGGAGCTGAGAATAAGCTTTGATCCATGGATTTCTGAATGGGGCAACCCACCTGATACTTTGTTATTACTATCCGCAAGGGTGGCTAATAATGAGGTAAACCAGGTATTTTTAACCTGAATACATAGGGTTAAAAAAGCAAACCCGGGGAACTGAAACATCTAAGTACCCGGAGGAAAGGAAATCAACAGATACTCCCCTAGTAGCGGCGAGCGAACGGGGACCAGCCGAGCCATGAGTGTGATTAGAATAGTCTGGAATGACTAACCATAGTGGGTGACAGTCCCGTATAAGAAGCATGATTGGACGTATTAAGTAGGGCGGAACACGTGAAATTCTGTCTGAACATCGGAGGACCACCTTCGAAGGCTAAGTACTCCTTACTGACCGATAGCGAACCAGTACCGTGAGGGAAAGGTGAAAAGCACCCCGACGAGGGGAGTGAAACAGTACCTGAAACCGAACGCCTACAATCAGTTGGAGGGCCCTTGAGGCCTGACAGCGTACCTTTTGTATAATGGGTCATCGACTTAGTGTATCTAGCAAGCTTAAGCCGTTAGGTGTAGGCGCAGCGAAAGCGAGTCTTAATAGGGCGACTGAGTTAGATGCATTAGACCCGAAACCGAGTGATCTAGGCATGTCCAGGATGAAGGTAAGGTAACACTTACTGGAGGTCCGAACCCACACCTGTTGAAAAAGGTCGGGATGAGGTGTGCCTAGGGGTGAAAGGCCAATCAAACTCGGAGATAGCTGGTTCTCTGCGAAATCTATTTAGGTAGAGCGTCGGACGAATACCATCGGGGGTAGAGCACTGAATGGGTAATGGGGGCCCACAGCCTTACTGATCCTAATCAAACTCCGAATACCGATGAGTAATATCCGGCAGACACACAGCGGGTGCTAACGTCCGTTGTGGAGAGGGAAACAACCCTGACCTACGACTAAGGCCCCTAATTCATGGCTAAGTGGGAAAGCAGGTGGGACGACCAAAACAACCAGGAGGTTGGCTTAGAAGCAGCCATCCTTTAAAGATAGCGTAACAGCTCACTGGTCTAAATAAGTTGTCCTGCGGCGAAGATGTAACGGGGCTCAAGCCATGAGCCGAAGTCTAGGATGCACATAGTGCATGGTAGCAGAGCGTAGTGTGACATAACTCCAATCCATATCAGCACCCTCGGGTGTTGTGATGGATACGGAGTTTTCTGTGAAGCCGGCGCGTGAGCGATCCGGTGGAGAGATCACTAGTGAGAATGATGACATGAGTAGCGACAAAGGGAGTGAGAGACTCCCTCGCCGAAAGTCCAAGGGTTCCTGCTTAAAGCTAATCTGAGCAGGGTAAGCCGACCCCTAAGGCGAGGCCGAAAGGCGTAGTCGATGGGAACCAGGTTAATATTCCTGGGCCAGGAGGATGTGACGGATCGAGACTGTTGTTCGCCCTTATCGGATTGGGCGGGCCGCTTATCGGTTCCTGGAAATAGCCCTCCATGAGATCGTACCCTAAACCGACACAGGTGGACTGGTAGAGAATACCAAGGCGCTTGAGAGAACCACATTTAAGGAACTCGGCAAAATACCTCCGTAAGTTCGCGAGAAGGAGGCCCGGTTTTTACGCAAGTAGAGGCCGGGGGCACAAACCAGGGGGTGGCGACTGTTTACTAAAAACACAGGGCTCTGCGAAGTCGCAAGACGACGTATAGGGTCTGACGCCTGCCCGGTGCCTGAAGGTTAAAAGGAGGAGTGCAAGCTCCGAATTGAAGCCCAGGTAAACGGCGGCCGTAACTATAACGGTCCTAAGGTAGCGAAATTCCTTGTCGGGTAAGTTCCGACCTGCACGAATGGCGTAACGACTTCCCCGCTGTCTCAAATGTGGACTCAGCGAAATTGAATTGCCTGTCAAGATGCAGGCTACCCGCGGTTAGACGGAAAGACCCCATGCACCTTTACTATAGCTTCGCACTGGCATCAGACACAGTATGTGCAGGATAGGTGGTAGGCTTTGAACCGGAGACGCCAGTTTTCGGGGAGCCTCCCTTGAGATACCACCCTTATTCTGTTTGATGTCTAACCGCGGCCCGTTATCCGGGTCCGGGACCCTGCGTGGTGGGTAGTTTGACTGGGGCGGTCGCCTCCCAAAGTGTAACGGAGGCGCGCGAAGGTTGGCTCAGAGCGGTCGGAAATCGCTCGTTGAGTGCAATGGCAGAAGCCAGCCTGACTGCGAGACTGACAAGTCGAGCAGAGTCGAAAGACGGCCATAGTGATCCGGTGGTCCCGAGTGGAAGGGCCATCGCTCAACGGATAAAAGGTACGCTGGGGATAACAGGCTGATGGTGCCCAAGAGTCCATATCGACGGCACCGTTTGGCACCTCGATGTCGGCTCATCTCATCCTGGGGCTGGAGCAGGTCCCAAGGGTACGGCTGTTCGCCGTTTAAAGAGGTACGTGAGCTGGGTTTAGAACGTCGTGAGACAGTTCGGTCCCTATCTTCCGTGGGTGTAGGATACTTGAGAGGAGTTGCCCCTAGTACGAGAGGACCGGGGTGAACGATCCACTGGTGGATCTGTTGTCGCGCCAGCGGCAGTGCAGAGTAGCTATGATCGGACAGGATAACCGCTGAAGGCATCTAAGCGGGAAGCCCCCCTCAAAACAAGGTATCCCTGAGAGCCGAGGTAGACCACCTCGTCGATAGGCCAGAGATGTAAGCGCAGCGATGCGTTCAGTTGACTGGTACTAATTGCTCGATAGGCTTGATTTGATCCAGTAGAAGGGAGACCTTCGACTGATCTTCAAGATACATACACTTACATTAGCCGTATTTGGCTTGGAACCTGATTTTGTTTATTTGGTGTGGTGGTCATAGCGTGAGCAAAACACCCGATCCCATCCCGAACTCGGCCGTTAAGTGCCACAGCGCTGATGGTACTGCGTCTTAAGACGTGGGAGAGTAAGTCACTGCCACACCTAATAAGCAAAATCAGGGTATCTCTCTGCGATGATCATAACAAACGGCGCCGCTCTGCGGCGCTTTTTGCGTTTTTGGGCCAGGAATTCCGAAAGTACGCGATAAGAACCGACCGATATGTCGATGCGGCCGCATTTTTGGTGGTGCGCGCCACAAATCTTAATGGTTAACGTGCCTTAAGGTGTCGATGCGCTTGGTCTGTGCATCAGTTCTGCATCATCTGTGCATATTGCAAAAACGCGTTAATCGCCCTCCGGCGGGTCAGCGTTCGATGGTCCAATCTGCATGTCCCAGATCATCCAGAACCGCTCGAACCTGGTCCCGATCCTCGGGAACAAATCGATCAAGCAAGTGGGTGGAGTTGATCTTGGCCAACGGTGCGGAAAGGTCCTGTTCTGCAAGCCCCAAAAACGCGACGATCTGCCCGAAATAACCTGCCAGAATGTCGCTATAGCTTATGAAAAGGCAGGGTCCCACAGCGCGATCAGCGACATCCGCAAACCGCCGCGTCTGGTTGCGCACGAATTTGCGAAACGCCGCTTCGTCAAAGTGGATCATGCCGCTGTTGCCCGCTTTGTCGTCAGATTGCCGGTGCCAAACGCCCGATGCCCGCGCCAGTTCTCGCGAGGTGAAGCCGCCCAATTTGTTCTTTCTTTCCAGTACGATCTTGTGAATGTTCGGATCCCGCAGCAGCGTGTCACAGGTGGATTTCTCTTGCCCGGGCCACATTTTAAACCCGACACATTGTTTGCCGTCCCCATGGTTCAGGACCGCATAGGCAAAGCGCGTCGGATCGTCATCGCGCAGGTTTAGGTCATGTCGGGCAAGAAAATCCGCGCTAAAATCGTCCTGCGAGCGTTTGCGGTGAAAGATCTCTTCATGCGCACGCACATCGGGGTGGTTGGCAAGGGTGCGCATCACCACAGTTGTGCCGCTGCGCGCCGTGGAAATCAGGACAAATCGGGTCTTGGGCGGCATGGATGTCTCTTGGATGACGTGTCGCGACAATCTGTGCGTGTGGTGGTCCTGTCAACGCTGCTTTTCGCGGAAAAAAGCCAAAAGAATCGGTGGATTCACCGGTCCGCCCCCTTGCGGTCCCGCCTGCATCGGCATAATTAACGCAGACTTGGCGCGGGATGGAGCAGCCCGGTAGCTCGTCAGGCTCATAACCTGAAGGTCGTAGGTTCAAATCCTACTCCCGCAACCAAGACAAGCCGCCCTTTGGGGCGGTTTTGTCGTTTCTGGGTGGGGGTCATCGCCCCGTCGCGTTGGACAGCCCAGCCTGCACGCCGTAAGACGAAGGCGCACCAGATTGGAGCCTCGCGATGTCCTTTGTCTTTCCGCCCCGTGCTTTGCCCGAACTGCCTGTCGCTGGCCACCCAGATGTCTATGCCGTGGCGCGGATATTCTGTGTCGGACGCAATTATGCGGCCCACGCTGCTGAAATGGGTGGCGAAGTGGATCGCGAAGCACCGTGGTATTTCACCAAGTCGGCCTTTGCCCTGGCGCAAAGCGGACAGACGCTGCCGTATCCGCCCGGAACCGCGAATTATCATCACGAGGTCGAGCTGGTGATCGCTGTTGGCGCGCCAGTGTTTCAGGCAGATGAGGCCGCTGCAGAAACCGCGATTTACGGCTATGCCTGCGGGCTGGATATGACCCGCCGGGATCGGCAGCAGGACGGCAAGGACCATCGCCGCCCTTGGGATCTGGGCAAGGATGTTGAAAACGGCGCGGTGATCGGAGCGATCACTCCTGCTTCGGATTTTTCGGGCCCTCGCGGGCAGCGCATCCAACTTAGCATCGGCGATGCATTGCGGCAGGATGCGGTGCTGGACGACATGGTCTGGTCCTGCGCAGAGATCATCAGCCATTTGTCACGCTACTATCATCTGCAGCCCGGCGACCTGATCATGACCGGCACGCCTGCCGGTGTTGGACCGGTGCAGCCGGGTGATCTTTTGACAGGTCAGATTGATGGTTTGCAGCCCGTGACGCTGACGATTGGTGCGCCGCAAGCATGACGCTGCGGACGGTCATAATTGTCAGTGACAGTGCACAAGTTGATGGTGGGTTAGGCAAGGTTGCCGTCACCTCGGCCATTGCCTTGTCCGAAATGGGCCTGCGCGTGATCTTCTTTTGCCCGATTGCCGGCATTGATCCTAGGCTAGAGGCAGCCGGTGTCACGGTGCACTGTCTGGGGCAAACCGCCCCGTCCGAGGACCCCAGCCGCTGGCGCGGCATGATGCGCGGGATCTGGAACCGCGACGCGGCAGGCGCCCTGCGTGATCTGGTCCTCGAGCACGATCCTGCGACGACAGTGCTGCACTGCCACGGGTATTCCAAAGCCCTATCGCCCGCGATTGGCCCGATCCTGACCGGAGGGCCTGTGCGTTGCCTTTATACAATGCACGAATTCTTCCTTGCTTGTCCGAACGGTGGGTTTTTCGATTTTCCGCGTGCGCAGATTTGCTCTCGCAAGCCACTGGGCCTGTCGTGCCTGACCACGCAATGCGACAGCCGCCACGCAGTTCACAAGGTGTGGCGGACGGCGCGGCAGGTTGCACTGCACGGGCCGGGGCGGATGCCGCGCCGATTGCGGGATGTTGCCTTTATCTCTGACACGCAAAAGCAGGTGATGGTCCCGTACTTGGCGGCAGAGACGCGATTGCATCGTGTCCCGAACCCCGTGGATTTGGGCAAAGGGCCACGAGTTGCGGCTGAGGACAACGACGCGTTTGTCTTTGTCGGACGGCTGGAGCCGGATAAGGGCGCGTTGGATTTTGCGCGTGCCGCCAAAGATGCAGGTGTGCGCGCGGTTTTTGTTGGCGCGGGGCGACAAGAGGCCCAGATCAGGGCGCTTTTGCCCGACGCGCAGATTACGGGCTGGGTCGGGCCTGATGCGGTCGCCTCGTATTTGGCGCAAGCGCGCGCGCTGGTTTTTCCAAGCCTTTGGCAAGAGACGTTTGGACTGGTCGCCTATGAGGCGTTGGGGCGCGGGGTGCCGGTGATCACAGGCGCATGGAACGCCGCGCACGAAGGAATTGCGCAGGGTGAAACCGGCCTGATCTACGATATGCCGGATCAGCTGATGGCCACGCTGAAAGCAATGGATGCCACCACGGCGGGGCGCATGTCTCAAGCCGCTTTTGCGCGCAGAGACACCTATGGGCTGTCGCCGCGGGCCCATGCCACGCGACTGGTTGAAGTCTATCAGACGCTTTTGCAGGAATGCACATAGACCTCTCATTTGGGTGGTCTTTTCACTTCTGACATGCGCCGATAGGGTGACGACAAGTAGCCACCAGAAAGAGACGTCATGTCCAGCATTGTGTCCGTCAAGAACCTGCGCAAATCCTATGCCGGTGGGTTCGAGGCGTTGAAATCCGTGAACCTGGAGATCGAAGAGGGTGAAATTCTCGCCCTGCTCGGGCCGAATGGCGCGGGGAAAACGACATTGATTTCAACGATTTGCGGGATCACCGTTGCGACATCCGGGCAGATTGAGGTGGGTGGGCATGACACGGTCACGGACTTTCGTGCCGCGCGCAATCTGATCGGATTGGTGCCGCAAGAGATCAATCTGGAACCGTTTGAGACTGTGATGAACACGGTGCGGTTTTCGCGCGGGTTGTTCGGCAAGCCCCGCGACGACGCTTATCTTGAAAAGGTGTTGGAGCAATTGTCGCTGACCGACAAGAAGGACGCCAAGATCATGATGCTGTCGGGCGGCATGAAACGGCGGGTGCTAATTGCCAAAGCGCTGAGCCATGAACCGCGCGTCCTGTTTCTGGATGAACCGACAGCGGGCGTGGATGTCGAGCTTCGCAAGGAGATGTGGGAGGTCGTCGCAGGCCTGAAGGCCAGCGGTGTGACGATCATTCTGACGACTCATTACATCGAAGAGGCCGAGGCGATCGCCGACCGTGTTGGCGTCATCAGCAAAGGCGAAATTCTGGTTGTGCAGGACAAGGCCGAGATGATGGCCCAGATGGGCAAGAAACAGTTGCGGGTCGATCTGGCAGAGGCCTTCAGCGCGGTGCCTGACGCCTTGTCCCACTATGGGTTGGAGCCAAGCGAAGACCGCATGTCTCTGACCTATACCTATGACACCCGTAGCGACCGCACCGGCATCCGCACCCTGCTGAATGATTTGTCAGAGGTCGGGTTGAAGATGGTTGATCTGCAAACACAGCAAAGCAGTCTTGAAGACATCTTTGTGGGAATGGTGAAGGAAGACTCATGAACCTCACAGCGGTAAAATCCATCTATATCTTTGAAATGCAGAGGTTTTTCCGGACGATCACACAAAGCCTCGTCTCGCCGGTTCTGTCGACCTCGCTTTATTTTGTGGTCTTCGGGGCGGCCATCGGCAGCCGGATTCAAGAGGTCGAGGGTGTGAGCTATGGCGCGTTTATCGTGCCCGGACTGATCATGTTGAGCGTGATGACGCAGGCCACGTCAAACGCCAGTTTCGGGATATATTTCCCAAAATTCATTGGCACGATTTACGAGTTGCTATCGGCGCCCGTGAACTTTCTTGAGATCACAATCGGCTACGTGGGCGCTGCTGCGACCAAGGCGTTGTTTATCGGTGTGATCATTCTGGCCACAGCGTTTCTGTTCGTTGATATCCAGATCGCGCACCCCTTTGCGATGCTGGCGTTTCTGGTGATGACCTGTTTCAGCTTTGCCTTGCTGGGCTTTATCATCGGCATCTGGGCGGGCAACTTTGAACAATTGCAGTTGATCCCGCTCTTGATCATCACGCCGCTCGTTTTTCTGGGTGGATCGTTTTATTCGATCACCATGTTGCCCCCTGTCTGGCAGACGATCACCATGTTCAACCCGGTGGTCTATCTGATCTCCGGTTTCCGCTGGTCGTTCTTCGGTACTGCTGATGTGGGCATCGGGTCGTCGCTTTTTGCGATCCTGCTGTTTATGGCGATCTGCCTGACGACGATTTGGTGGATTTTCCGCACAGGCTGGCGGATTCGGCAGTGACGTGGGGGATGCGCCCTTGTTGCAGGCCCTCATGCGGCCTAAGTCATTCGGCATGAAGCACCTTATCCCGTTCATGAAAACCGAACCGCTGGTGAATGTGATCCGCCTTCAGGGCGCGATCAGCAACAGCGGTCAGGGGTTGGATGATCCCTCGCTTGCAGCTGTCATCGAAAAGGCCTTTCGCAGGGGTAAACCTGTGGCCGTCGGATTGCAGATTAATTGTCCTGGCGGAAGCCCGGTGCAGTCTTCACTGATTGCCGCGCGCATTCGCCGTCTGTCCGAGGAAAAAGAAGTTCCGGTATTTGCCTTTGTGGAGGATGTCGCGGCCTCTGGCGGATATTGGCTGGCCTGCGCCGCAGATGAGATTTACGCCGACGCCAGCAGCCTTGTTGGGTCCATCGGCGTGATTTCGGCGGGGTTCGGAATGCAAGACCTGATCGCGAACTACGGAGTCGAACGGCGGGTGCATACGGCGGGGACGTCAAAATCGATGCTGGATCCATTCCAGAAAGAAAAGCCCGCAGATGTGAAGCGCCTGAAAGGGTGGCTGGATCAGCTGCACGAGAATTTCATCGCGCACGTCAAGGCGCGGCGGGGGGCCAAGTTGTCTGACAACAAGGCGTTGTACACTGGCGAAGTCTGGATTGGCGCGCATGCGGTGGTCGAAGGGTTGATCGACGGTGTCGATCATCTGGTGCCGTTCATGAAGGCACGGTTTGGCGACAAGGTGCGCCTGCGGCGCTATGGCCCGCGTCGCAGCCTGTTCCAGCGCCTAGGCGCCAGCATCACGGCGGCGACGGTAGCCGGGATCGAGGACCGCGCCGCCTTTGCCCGGTTCGGGCTTTGACATGCTGATCAAGGTTGTTGCCCTTTTCCTGGCCTTTATGGCTGTACTGGCGATGTTCGGCAAAGTCCGCTTGCCCGGACAAGCCCGACTTGCGTCGGCAAAGTGCAAAGGGTGTGGGCGATACCGCATCGGCAAAGGGCCCTGTGCCTGCGGGCGAGGAAAGACCTGATGGATTGGATTTATGTCATCGTGGGTCTGGTGATCCTGCTGCTGGCAGGCGACAGCCTTGTCAAAGGCGCGGTCAACATGTCGTTGCGGCTGGGCGTTCCTGCGCTGATCGTGTCACTGACGATCGTGGCTTTTGGCACCTCCGCGCCAGAGTTGCTGATTTCGGTTCAGGCCATTCTCGACGGTGTGCCGGGGATTGCCATCGGGAACGTGGTAGGATCCAACACGGCCAATGTGTTGCTGGTGCTGGGTATTCCCGCCCTATTGGCGGCGATGCACACGTCTGAATGTGACACGCGCAAAAGTTATCTGCAGATGATTGCGGCCACCGCCCTTTTCATCGCGCTGGCGTTCACGGGCGTGTTCACATGGTGGAGCGGGCTAATCCTGCTGGCGGCTTTGGCCGCGATGCTTGGTTACGCGGTGCTTGAAGTTAAGCGCCACCGCCGCGCCTGCGCCGGTGACGAGGACGAAGAGATCGAAGGCGCGGACCCGAACCTTGGCTGGGCCAAGATCGCGATGTTTCTCGTGCTGGGCATGATTGGCCTGCCATTGGGGGCGAGCCTTCTTGTGGATGGGTCTACGAATATCGCGCGGTCTTACGGCATAACCGAGACGGTGATCGGTCTGACCCTCGTGGCGATTGGCACCTCCCTGCCAGAGCTTGCGACAACAGTAATGGCCGCACTACGCCGTCAGGCGGACGTCGCGCTTGGCAATGTGATCGGGTCGAACATGTTCAACCTTTTGGGCATTATCGGTGTGGCGAGCCTTGTGGGACCGATCCCGGTCGATGACCAATTCCTGAGCTTTGATCTGTGGGTCATGCTGGGCGCATCGCTTCTGTTGATCCCGTTTGTGTTCCTGCGCCAGAACATCACCCGCGTTTGGGGCGTCGTGCTGAGTGTAGCCTATGTCACCTATCTGGTTGTGGTGCTGGTCTGATGCCCACGGCCTTGGTCACAGGTGGTGGCGCGCGGCTGGGGCGCGCGATGGCGCTGTATCTGGGTGGGCGCGGCTATGACGTGGCGGTGCATTATGCAAGCTCTGGCGATGGCGCGGCAGAGGTCGTGACCGAGTTGGAAGCGATGGGACAGCGTGGCGCGGCGTTGCAGGCTGATCTGCTGGACGAGGCGGCCGCGCAGGCGCTGTTACCTGCCGCTGCAAAGGTGCTGGGCGGGCCGGTGACCTGTCTGATCAACAACGCCTCGATCTTCGAATATGACAACATCGGCAGTGCCACCCGCAAGAGCTGGGACCGGCATATGGAAAGCAATCTGCGCGCGCCCTTTGTGCTGACGCAAGCCTTGGCGCAGCAGGCCCCGGACCCGGTGATGGACGCGCATGACGAACCCGTCGCGCAGGCGCTGGTCGTCAACATGTTGGATCAAAGGGTGCAAAAGCTGACACCGGAATTCATGACCTACACGATTGCCAAGATGGGGTTGTGGGCGATGACACGCACCGCAGCTCAGGCGCTGGCCCCGCGTGTGCGGGTTAATGGCATTGGTCCGGGCCCGACCCTGAAGGGGCATCGTCAGTCAGAGCAACACTTTGATCGGCAACGCAAAGCCACCATTTTGGGCCGTGGCGCTGACCCCGAGGGGATCACCGCAGCGTTGGGATATCTGTTGGACGCGCGGGCGGTGACGGGTCAGATGATCGCAGTTGATGGCGGTCAGCACCTGGCCTGGCAGACGCCCGATGTGCTGGGGGTCGAATGACGCCGCGGCAAGTTGTGCACTACGCCGGGCAAGCGTCACAATTGATTTACAAAAGCTTAACGTTATCAGCGGCTTGGCGTGTGGACGAAAAAATACACAGTAAAAACAATAGCTTACAATAGTGCCTAAAAATTAGGCAAAGCGATGAAACCCGCAAAAACCAAAGAGGAATCGCGCGACATCAGAATTTGCCCACGGAGTTATCCACAGAAAACGGGGATACCTTTCATCTTGTTCCCGACCAACTATCGTTGCAGCAGGCAATAGAATCACAGGTGACACCTTGCCCGAGGCCAAGACCAGCACTTTGACCGGTTACGACGTCATTCAGGGATACCTGCGCACCCTTGACGGGTCGCCCGGTGTCTACAGGATGTTGGATGCCGAAAGCCGGGTGCTATACGTCGGCAAGGCGCGCAACCTCAAGGCGCGGGTCAGCAGCTATGCCCGGCCCGGTCAGCACAGCCCGCGCATTGCCCGGATGATCAACGAGACAGCTTCGATGATGTTTCTGACCACGCGGACAGAGACCGAGGCGTTGTTGCTGGAACAGAACCTGATCAAGCAACTTAAGCCGCGCTACAACGTGTTGTTGCGAGATGACAAATCGTTTCCGAATATTCTCGTCGCCAAGGGCCATGACTTTCCAAAAATCAAAAAGCATCGCGGGGCCAAGAAGGAAAAGGGCGACTACTATGGCCCCTTTGCAGGGGCAGGAGCGGTCAACCGGACGCTAAACCAGTTGCAGCGGGTTTTTTTGCTGCGCAACTGCACAGATGCCGATTTTGAGACGCGGACGCGTCCTTGTCTGCAGTACCAGATCAAACGCTGTACAGCCCCTTGCGTCGGAAAGATCGACAAGGATGCCTATGCCCAAAGCGTGAAAGACGCAGAGAGCTTTCTGCAAGGGCGGACCAAGGGGATTCAGGAAAGCCTTGCCCGACAGATGGGCGAGGCGGCAGAGGCGATGGAATACGAACGTGCAGCGGCCCTGCGCGATCGGATCAAGGCACTCACACAGGTGCAATCGGCACAAGGCATCAACCCCAAGGGCGTGGCTGAGGCGGATATCATGGGGCTGCACATTGATGGTGGACAGGCTTGTGTGCAGGTGTTTTTCATCCGCGCCAATCAGAATTGGGGCAACCACGACTACTATCCGCGCATCGCAGGTGATGAGGACCCCGCAGAGATCATGCAGGCCTTTGTCGGGCAGTTCTATTCTAACCGCGAACCGCCGCGCGCGCTGATCCTGAGCCACGGCCTGGACGACACTGATCTGATGGCAGAGGCGCTTGCAGATAAGGCGGGTCGCAAGGTTGAGATCACCGTGCCGCAACGGGGCGAAAAGGCAGAGTTGGTGCAGGGTGCACTGCGCAATGCGCGCGAAAGCCTTGCGCGCAAGATGTCGGAAAGTGCCACGCAGGGGCGGTTGCTGAAAGGTGTGGCTGCGGCCTTTGACCTTGAAAAGGTACCAGAGCGGATTGAGGTCTATGACAACAGCCACATTCAGGGCGCGCATGCGGTGGGTGCGATGATTGTGGCCGGGCCTGAGGGGTTCGAGAAGAACCAGTATCGTAAGTTCAACATTCGCGGTGATGATCTGACCCCTGGCGATGACTTTGGCATGATGAAAGAGGTGCTGACCCGACGCTTTCAGCGTCTGCTGAAAGAAGACCCCGACAGGCAGTCCGGCAACTGGCCGGACCTGTTGCTGATCGACGGCGGGGCCGGACAGGTCAGCGCAGTGCGCGAGATCATGGAAGACCTTGGCGTAGGCGATGTGCCGATGGTCGGCGTGGCCAAGGGGATCGACCGCGACGCGGGCAAAGAAGAATTCCACCGCACCGGCAAATCGGTGATGGCGCTGCGCCACAATGATCCGGTGCTTTATTTCATTCAGCGGATGCGGGACGAGGTGCATCGGTTTGCCATCGGCACCCATCGCGCCAAACGCTCCAAGGCTATCGGGGCCACGCCGCTGGACGACGTACCGGGCGTCGGGGCTACCCGCAAGCGGGCGCTGCTGGCGCATTTCGGGTCGGCCAAAGCGGTGTCACGCGCAAATCTTGCGGACCTCAAGGCGGTTGAGGGCATATCCGACAGCCTTGCACAGACCGTTTACGACTTTTTCCACGAAAACGGCTAGGGCGCGGCCTGCTTTTGCACCAAGGCCCGAAAGGCGTCAGACCGGCCAAGGAAGGTTGAAAACAGGTCGTCGGGGCTGCGCAGATAGGCCAATGGCGAGGTGCCTAGAAACGCGCGCATTGCATTGTTGAAATGGGCTTGGTCGTAAAACCCAGCCTCAACCGCGAGTGCGGCAAGGGTTGCGGTGTCGTCCTGCTGCATCGCCGTGAAGGCGAGGTTGAGCTGTTGCACCCGCGCGAAAAATTTTGGCGAAAGCCCCACAACATTTTTGAACCCGCGTTCCAACTGACGCTGGCTTATTGCAAGGCTGCCCGCCAGGTCGGTGATCTTGATTTGTCCTCCTGCCTGTTCGATCAGGGTTGCCGCTTCTTTGATCCAACCCGGTACGGAAAATGGTGCGGCGGCCTGCCCTGACAGGGCTGCAACAAAGCGCTGGGCCGGGGGGTCGCTGTAAGGTGCGTCGAGGGCAGCAAACGGTGCCAGATGCCGCAGACTGCTGGCCTGATTGACGCAATCTGCCCCGGCGATGCCAGTCAGCTCTGTCAAGCCGGTGGCGGTACATTCGGCCAGCAGATGCCCCAAACGGCCATCATATCGCACGGTAATGTCGTCAGACGTTATCTGCCCTGCCACGTGCGGGCCATCCTGAAGTTTGGCGTTGGGCGGGGTTGCATCTTTGGCGCCGACAGTCCCGCGATAAACCCAGCCAATATAGCTGTATCCCGTTGGTGCGGGGCGCACCTCGGCGGTGATCGGCGCTTCATGGTCGGCATGCACGATCCGACGCACGTAAGGCCGCAAGTCTGGCGGCACATCAAGAGGGCGGTATGCAATCATCGGCGGGGCCCTGCGTCCGGTGTCGGGTTTTTCCAATACCGATCCACTGGTCAAAGGCACACTGTCGCCATTCATTTATAGAAGGAATTTGAAAATGCAGTCGACAACACTTTGCGATTATCAGGTTTTGCGCGATACCCCGTTCACCCTTGATGCTGAAAGCAGCCCGGCCAGCGAGCGGACCTTTCATTTCACCATGCCGCCGGACCTTGAGCTTGGCGACGGGTTGCGCCAGCCGATCCTGTCCTTTGCCGCCAATGTGCAAAAGGCCGCCAGCTTTCGGATATTCCTGAATGCGCGCGA
The DNA here is from genome assembly GCF_041103235.1 of Yoonia sp. R2331. Classification (NCBI taxonomy): domain Bacteria; kingdom Pseudomonadati; phylum Pseudomonadota; class Alphaproteobacteria; order Rhodobacterales; family Paracoccaceae; genus Cognatiyoonia; species Cognatiyoonia denitrificans. The sequence goes on from NZ_JBGCUN010000002.1 coordinate 509,160, forward strand.
GATCATCACGTTCAATATGGGCAAGGCCAAGACCCGCAGTATGCTTGAGCCATTCAATGCGCAGACGGCCTTTCCCGAAGGTAGCAGTGCGCCCGCGCAGGTGCCGCTGCGCATTCTGATGCAAAGGGGAAAGATCGGGTTCCAGAACCTGATCCTGTTCTACCAGATCCGACGCGACGGCTGATCCGGCAGAAATCCGGGGCGGGCGGCTTTGGTGGCTGGCATCGCCCCGGACATCGCGCTACGCATGGGGTATGACGTTTAACCTGCCCAATATCCTGACCATCCTGCGCCTTTTTGCTGCGCCCGGTGTCGCGATCATGTTTCTCTACTTTGCGCGTCCGCTCGCGGATTGGTGCGCGTTGATCCTTTTTGTGGGTGCCGCGGTCACGGATTTTGTGGATGGCTATCTGGCGCGAGCATGGAAGCAGGAAAGCGCCTTTGGCGCGATGCTGGACCCGATTGCCGACAAGGCGATGGTGATCATTGCGCTGCTGGTCATCATCGGATTTTCGTCTTGGTCACCCTGGCTGGTCTTGCCCGCCACAATGATCGTATTTCGCGAAGTTTTCGTCTCGGGCATGCGCGAGTTTCTGGGCGCCAAGGCCGGTCTGCTGAAGGTGACCAATCTGGCCAAGTGGAAGACAACCGCACAGATGGTGGCGATTGCCACGCTCTTTGGGCAGGGCATCTTTCTGCATCACCAGATCGAACGAACTATCGGCATGGACCCGCAGATGGTCGAGGATATTTTCGCAGGCACCATCCCGGATGAGGTGGGCCTGCTGTGGCTTGAACAGGCCTATGCGGTGACGGGCTGGGCGGGGCTGGCGCTGCTTTGGATTGCGGCAGTGCTGACGCTGATCACCGGCTTCGACTATTTCCGCAAATCGCTGCCCTTCCTGCGCGAGGGCGCGTGATGGAGGTGTTGTATTTCGCATGGGTGCGAGAACGGATCGGACTGCCGAAGGAGCGGGTCGAAACCGCGGCTGCGACAGTCAGCGATCTGGTTGCTGAACTAGTCGCCCGCGAAGAACGCTATGCTGCAGCCTTTGCCGACATCAGCGCCTTGCGCGTCGCCGTGGATCAGGAATTGACCGATTTTGATGCACCACTGGCGGGCGCGCGCGAGGTGGCTTTCTTTCCGCCGATGACGGGTGGCTGACATGGACATCCGGGTGCAGGACGCGCCGTTTGACTCAGGCGCAGAGCTGAACGGGTTTTCGGCGCGCCAGTCTGATGCTGGCGCTGTTGTCAGCTTTACCGGGATCGTGCGGGATGTTGCGGGCGGCTTGCAGCATATGCAGATTGAACACTATCCAGGCATGACCGAAAAGGCGCTGACCCAGATCGCGCAAGAGGCCGCAACGCGCTGGGCGCTCAGCGATGTGCTTGTCATTCACCGGTACGGGGCGCTGACCCCAACAGAGCCGATCATGATGGTCGCGACGGCCAGCGCGCACCGCGCTGCGGCCTTTGCAGCTGCGGATTTTCTGATGGATTACCTCAAATCCCGCGCACCTTTCTGGAAGAAAGAGGTGTTGGCAGAAGGCGCGGATTGGGTCGCGGCTAAGGCCGAAGACGAGGATGCGCTGCACCGTTGGACAATGGACCGTGACAGCGGCACGTCGTGATGTGGTCGTTGACCAGCCCTGTGGCCTGCATAAAGGCATAAACGATCGTGGGACCGCAGAACTTGAACCCGGCGGCTTTGAGGTCCTTGGATATTTGCTTTGATAGCGGAGTCTCTGCGGGCACATCGGCCATAGTGGCGCGGTTGGGCTGCAACGGCCTGCCATCCACGTAGCGCCACAGAAACTGGTCAAACCCTTCGCGGGCCTCGATCTCTTGCCAGGCGCGGGCATTGTGGATGGTCGCTTCGATCTTGCCGCGGTGACGGATGATGCCTGCGTCCTGCAACAGTCGCTGCACATCTGTTTCGCCCCATGTGGCGATCTCGTGCGGGTCAAAACCGGCGAACGCCGCGCGAAAGTTGTCGCGTTTCTTGAGGATCGTGATCCAGCTAAGACCTGCCTGGAAGCCGTCAAGGATCAGCTTTTCCCACAGCGCGCGGCTGTCAAATTCCGGCACGCCCCATTCGGTGTCGTGGTAGTCCAGATAGATCGGGTCGGGCCCGGCCCAGCCGCAACGGTCCATTGGTTTGTTCATTGTCTTTAACGCTCCGTTAGGCGAAAGGGGCCTAGTGTCGGGTATTCCATGACGGATACCCAGATGAACGCCACGTTGCCCAATACGCTGGACCGTGACCAGCCCCCTCCGGACCCGCTTGCCTTTGCCGTGGCCAGCCGGGATGCCGACGTGCTGGCATTGGTGCGGTCGGCTTTGGCGGCAGGACGGGCGCGGTTGGCGTTCCAGCCCGTCGTCTTGACACATGACCACAACGTCGTGGCCTTTTACGAAGGGTTGGTGCGGGTGCTGGATGACGCAGGCCGGGTGATTCCGGCGGCGCATTTCATGCCAGTGGTGGAAGAAACCGATCTGGGGCGCGAAATTGACACTGCCGCCCTGAACCTGGCGTTTGATATGCTGCGCAAGAACCCCGACATGCGGCTGTCGGTCAATGTCTCAGCGCGGTCTTTTGGCGATGGCCGCTGGCGGCGTGCTTTGGAAGAAGGGCTGACACGGCGCGGCGCGCTGGGCGACCGTCTGATCTTTGAGATTACGGAAACCTCAGCGATGATGTTGCACGAGGTTGTTGTCCGCTTCATGAGCGAGATGCAGCCGCGCGGTGTTGCTTTTGCGCTGGATGGGTTTGGCGGCGGGTTGATCGCATTTCGCCACCTCAAGGAATTCTTTTTCGATCTGGTCAAGGTCGACAAGAGTTTCGTGAAGGGCGTGGCCCATGACCCCGATAATCAAGTACTCGTCGAAGCGCTGATCACAGTAGCCCATCAGTTCGAGATGTTTGCCGTGGTCGAAGGGGTCGAAAACGCGGCTGATGCTGAATTCCTGTCCCAGATCGGGGCCGATTGCTTGCAAGGATATCATATCGGGTCTCCGCGCTTTGCATTGCGATAATGCGGAATCGCGTTGCCCTGACGCCCCGTAAGCCCTAAAAACGCTGCAACGCAGCAGACCGGGGCTTACTGCTTCTTGTTTCGTTTTACGTGTTTTGTACTCCGGTCTGATCAACGTCATACGTTTGAGAGGACACAACATGACCAACGTCGTAATCGCATCTGCAGCCCGTACACCTGTCGGCAGTTTCCTGGGGTCTCTTGGCGCCGTGCCTGCCCATGATCTGGGTGCCGCTGTGCTGAAGGCTGTCGTGGAACGCGCGGGGATTGATGCCGCTGATGTGAGCGAAACGATCCTGGGTCAGGTGCTGACCGCGGCCCAAGGCCAGAACCCTGCGCGTCAGGCACATGTGAACGCAGGTCTGCCGATTGAAAGCGCGGCTTGGGGCATCAACCAGGTGTGCGGCTCTGGCTTGCGGGCTGTGGCCCTTGGCGCGCAGCATATCCAACTAGGTGATGCAGCGATTGTCGCCGCGGGCGGGCAGGAAAGCATGTCGCTGTCTCCCCACGCCGCTGCCCTGCGCACCGGTCAGAAGATGGGCGATATGAAGTATATCGACACCATGATCCGCGATGGTCTGTGGGATGCGTTCAACGGATATCACATGGGTCAGACGGCTGAAAACGTTGCCGAAAAATGGCAAATCAGCCGCGACCAGCAGGATGAATTCGCCGTTGCCAGCCAGAACAAGGCCGAGGCCGCACAGAAAGCTGGCAAATTCGCCGATGAGATCACCGCCTATACCGTCAAGACCCGCAAGGGCGACATCGTTGTGGATCAGGATGAATACATCCGCCACGGCGCCACGATGGAAGCCATGCAGAAACTGCGCCCGGCCTTCATCAAGGACGGCACCGTAACTGCCGCTAACGCATCGGGCCTGAACGATGGTGCGGCGGCCACTTTGCTGATGACCGCAGACGAGGCTGAAAAGCGCGGGATCGAGCCACTGGCGCGCATCGTGTCCTATGCGACTGCGGGTCTGGATCCGGCGATCATGGGTGTCGGCCCGGTCAGCGCCAGCCGCAAAGCGCTGGAAAAGGCGGGTTGGAAGGCCGAAGACCTTGATCTGGTCGAAGCTAACGAAGCCTTTGCCGCACAGGCCTGTGCTGTGAACAAGGAAATGGGGTGGGATCCTGCTGTGGTGAACGTCAACGGCGGTGCCATCGCTATCGGTCACCCGATTGGTGCATCCGGCTGCCGCGTATTGAACACGCTGCTGTTCGAAATGAAGCGCCGCGATGCCAAGAAGGGTTTGGCGACCCTATGTATCGGTGGCGGCATGGGCGTTGCCCTTTGTGTTGAGCGCCCGTAAATCGTGACGCTACGCAACCGTTGCGCAATAAAGTTGCGCAACGGTTTTTGTTTGCCTAATAACATTACACACTAATTGGAGGAGACTGAGATGGGACGTGTCGCAATTGTGACCGGTGGTTCGCGCGGAATTGGCGCGGCAATTTCAACCGCGCTAAAGGATGCAGGCTATGCCGTGGCCGCGACTTATGCGGGCAACGATGAAAAGGCCGCCGCCTTTACCGCCGAAACCGGCATCAAGACCTACAAGTGGGACGTCGGAAATTATGACGCCTGCAAAGAGGGGATCGCGCAAGTCGAGGCTGATCTGGGCCCGGTTGAGGTGCTGGTCAACAACGCGGGCATCACCCGCGACGCGCCATTCCACAAGATGACGCCTGACCACTGGCAGGCGGTGATCGACACCAACCTGAGCGGTCTGTTCAACATGACCCATAACGTTTGGGGTGGGATGCGTGAGCGCAAGTTCGGGCGCGTGATCTCGATTTCTTCGATCAACGGTCAAAAGGGTCAGTTCGCGCAGGCTAACTATGCTGCGGCCAAGGCGGGTGACATCGGCTTTACCAAGGCGCTGGCACAAGAGGGCGCGCGCGCAGGCATCACCGTGAACGTGATCGCACCCGGCTACATCAACACCGAAATGATGAGCACGATCCCCGAAAAGGTGATGAACGACGTGATCCTGCCGCAGATTCCCGTTGGGCGTTTGGGCGAAGCAGAAGAAATCGCCCGGGCGGTTGTATTCCTTGCCGCGGACGAGGCCGGTTTCGTGACCGGTTCGACCCTTTCGGCCAATGGCGGTCAGTACATGACCTGACGCGCATCGCGCAACATGAACAAAGGGCCGCGCTGATGCAGCGCGGCCCTTTTTCGTTCGGCGGCCCGTTCGGCACCGTCGGAGCGAATTACTTGCGCAGCGTCAGCATGCGCCACAGATCCCGCATCATTTCCCCGCGCGCGTTGTGTGCATCTTCATAGGCGTGGCGGGCGCGGTTGCTTGTTGCGATCTCGAACATGGTTCAATTCCTTTCGGGGCGTCGTTGTGTTGATCCCAATATGCGCATTGAAACGCTGCACGACAAACGAGTCTTTCTATTGGATCAGTTAAGCTGTATTTAACTGAAGATGTCTGACCGCCTGCCCCCGCTGACCGCATTGCGCGCCTTTGACGCCGCCGCGCGCCATATGTCATTTGCTAAAGCGGCAGAGGAATTGTTCGTCACACCGGCGGCGCTGTCCTATCAGATCAAATCACTTGAAACGGCCTTGGGGCAGCCCCTGTTCCGGCGGCTGAACCGCGCGGTGGAGTTGACACCGGCAGGTCGCGCGCTGGCCCCTGGTGTGGCCGACGCTTTTGGCACGATGACGGCAGCATGGCGCAACACGCGTCGGATGACGGACACGGGTGTGCTGACCGTGACGGCGGGCCCGGCCTTTACATCAAAGTGGCTGGCGCCGCGCATGTATTCCTTTGCGCAAGCCCACCCCGAGATCGAGCTGCGGTTTCTGGCCAGCTTGCGGATCATTGACTTTGACCGGGACGAAGTTGATGTGGCGATCCGGTTTAGCCTCGGGCACGACAAGGATGTCTATGCCCGCCCGCTGATCCGGGAATGGATGACACCGATGATGACGCCCGAGTTGGCGCAGACCATCAAGACCCCAGATGATCTGCGCCAAGCGGTTCTGATTCACGACGATTCAATTGCCTTTTTCAAACACCCCACAGATTGGCCGGCATGGCTGCGGGCGAGCGAGATCGCGTTCGATGCCACGCATGGCCCCCGCTTTTCGCAGGCAGACCACGCATTGGATGCCGCGATTTCAGGTGTCGGGGTCGTGTTGGGCCGCGTTTCGCTTGCGACCCGCGCGCTGGAGGCTGGCCGATTGGTCGCGCCGTTCGAGCTGGGGCTGGTGGCCGACGCGCAATTTCGGTTCATCTGCCCCAAGGGCTCGGAAACCCGCCCGCAGGTTGCCGCGTTCGAGGCCTGGGTGCTGGAAGAAATCCAAACATCATTGAAATTTGAGGAAGGTCGGCGGTTTGTCCAGTCGCGTGACATCGAACCGGGGTAGGGCGCTGGCGGATCCCGCCAACGCCAGAAGCAACTAGTGGGCTGAGAGCCGCGAGATTTCTTCTTTCAGAACGAGCTTTTGCTTTTTCAGTCGCGCAATTTCAAGGTCATCGGTGGCAGGCGAGCGCTGCAGCGCCTCTACCGAATCTGACAGATTTTGGTGTTTTTTCTTCAGTTCCTGCAAATGCGAACTCAAGCTCATGGTCGTCCTCCTGTGAAAGATTGCGATACTTCATCTCACCACACTGCCACATGTTTGTCACGCGGCGGTGCAGCGATCCGAAGCAGGTCCAGATTGCTGTGCAATTCTTGCTGAAAAGTTAAAGAGCAATGTCCAATTTCGCGCCACCGCGCAAAACCTGACTGATCTGCGCGGAATAGCTTTCCCTGTCGCCGTCATGGGCGGCACCGTCATGCATAATCAACGGTGGGGCCATGACAAAAGGCGCGCGCCCGGAATGGATCGCGCGCAGCAGAAAACGCCCCGGCGGTTTGCCTGCACGGCCCGCGATCGGGCGCAGCACCACGCTGCCCAACCGCCCATCAAGCGCGCGCAGCACCTCTGGCAGGCGTTCCATGCGCTGGATCAGGGTCAGATGCCCCTTGGGGGCCAGACGTCTGATGCCGACGTCCAGCCAATCCGCCAAAAGTGTGTCGCCACCAAAGGCCAGATCGCGCCCGGGGTCTTTAGCGGCAGTCCCGTCCTCCCGCGCAAAGTAGGGCGGGTTCATCATCACATGTGTGAATTGCTGGTGCCGGATAGGTTCAGGCAGGGTGCGCAAGTCAGTCTCGACCACGGTCAGTGGCAGGCCGCTCTCAGCGGCGTTGCGGCGGGCAAGCGCGGCATAGTCACCCTGCACCTCGACCCCGGTGACCGTGACCCCAACGACACGGGCCGCCAAACAAAGGCCCGCAGCACCTGCGCCACAGCCAAGGTCCAGCACGGTGTCACCAGAACGGGCAGGCACGGCTGCGGCTAAAAGCACCGGGTCCACGCCCGCGCGATAGCCTTTGCGCGGCTGCCACAGATGCACCTTTCCCCCCAGAAAGGCATCATGGGTCAGGTCAGTCACGTCCCAGATCAATCTGCGCGTCGCGCATCACGGCCTCTGCAATAAACAAATCACGATCCGCCACCATTAGCCGACGCGGCATTATGCCTATGCTGCCTTCGAGGACGCTCATATTTACGTCAAACTCAAACACGGGTATATCCTCGGATCGCAACAGGGCGGTTGCAAAAGCGATGATGGTCGGGTCATTGGTGCGCAGAAGCTCTTTCATGTTCATGACGTAAGACGCGCGTGCGTTTTTGTCCATTCACCTGACGGATAGCACCCTATGGGCCTAGATCACGCTACTACAAAACCGCATGAGCAATTGGCCGCAGCCTTGGCCGACGACTTGGCGGCGGTGAACGAGATGATCCGCGCACGCATGGCGTCTGAAAACGCCCCGCGCATCCCCCAGGTAACGGCGCATCTGGTCGAGGCAGGCGGGAAACGGTTGCGGCCCATGCTGACACTCGCCGCCGCGCGGATGTGCGGCTATGACGGGCCCTATCATGTGCATCTGGCCTCCACGGTGGAGTTTATTCACACCGCGACCTTGCTGCATGACGATGTCGTTGACGAAAGCAAACAGCGGCGCGGGCGACCAACGGCGAACCTGCTCTGGGACAACACCAGCAGCGTGCTGGTCGGTGATTACCTGTTTGCGCGGTCGTTCCAGTTGATGGTCGAAACCGGGTCCATGCGGGTCCTCGACATTCTGGCCAATGCCGCGGCGACAATTGCCGAAGGCGAGGTTTTACAGCTGACGGCAGCGGCCAATCTGGCAACCACCGAAGAGATTTATCTGAAAGTCGTGCGCGGCAAGACAGCGGCGCTCTTCTCAGCGGCGATGGAAGTGGGTGGCGTGATTGCCGGGCGTGACGACGCACTGGTGCAGGCGCTTTATGACTACGGCGACGCGCTTGGCATTGCATTTCAGATCGTCGATGACCTGTTGGACTATGGCGGCACCGATGCCACCGGTAAGGACGTTGGCGATGATTTCCGCGAGCGTAAGCTGACCTTGCCGGTGATCCGCGCTGTGGCTGCGGCAGACGCCGACGAACGCGCATTCTGGGAGCGCACGATCGAAAAAGGCCGCCAGGACGAAGAAGACCTCGACACAGCGCTGGGCCTGATCGCCAAACATGGCACGATGGCGACGACGCGCGCAGATGCCGTCGCTTGGGCCGCGCGCGCCAAAGCCGCACTTGACCCGGTTCCGGCCCATCAGATCAAGGACATGCTGGTCGATCTGGCAGATTACGTGGTGGCGCGGATCGTCTAAAGGACAAGGGCGGGTGCCACCCACCATCCCATTTCGCTGACCTGAATTGCGCGGGCGACGTGGCGTGCATCGGCCATGTTGCGCACCAATCCAAAGCACGTAGCTCCGGACCCCGACATGCCCGCGATGCGGACCTTGGGCATTGCTGTCAGCTTGGCCAAGGTCGCGTCAATTTCTGGTGTCAGGGCGCGGGCAGGTGGCAGCAGGTCATTGCGCTGCTGTTCCAGCCAATGGGCAAAGCCATCAAAATCGCCCGCGCGCGGGATCGGTGTCATCGCCGGATTACTGCGGCTGGATAGTCCGCGAAAGATGCCCTGTGTCGGCACCTTTACACGCGGGTTGACCAGCACGACCGCACAGTCGGGCAGGTCGGGCACCGGCGTCAGTGTTTCCCCGATCCCGGTCATGTGCTGGGCGGTCGGGCCCGCCATGCAAACCGGCAAATCCGCCCCAAGCGCCAGCACCTTTGACGCGTTTGGTGGCAAGGGTGCGACATTCCACAGCTTTGCCAGCAGCCCAAGGGCGGTGGCCGCGTCCGAGGACCCGCCACCGATCCCGGCGGCATTGGGCAGATGTTTTTCAAGGGTGATGGCGGCGCCTTCGCCGATGCCGCACGCATTCCGCAGCAGCTCTGCTGCGCGGATCACCAGATTGGTGTGATCGGTCGGCACCCCGTCCGAGAACGGACCGCTGACGGTGATCCGCAGATCAGGCGCAGCGGTGACGGCGATCTGATCCGCGACATCGGCAAAGACCACCAAACTGTCCAGCAAATGGTAGCCATCGTCACGCTGGCCGGTGACATGCAGCGTCAAGTTGACTTTCGCAGGGGCCGGGGCCCTAAGGATCATCGTTCGCCACGGTCATCGGTTCTGCCCCTTCGGCGGCCAGCACGGCATCAAGCCCCTGTTCGAGCTTGGCACGGATGCGGGTGGCCAGTTCTTCATCGGGGTCAAAGGACAGGGCGCGGTTCCATTGGAACGCGGCCTCGATCTTGCGCCCGACGGCCCAATAGACGTCACCCAGATGGTCGTTCACGATCGGATCGACCGCTTCGAGCGCGGCAGCACGTTCCATATGTACCACGGCTTCTTCATAGCGGCCTAACTGGAACAGCACCCAACCCAGGCTGTCGACGATGGCCCCGTTGTCTGGCCGCGCGGCAACGGCGGTTTCGATCATCTCCAGCGCCTCGTCCAGCTTTTCACCGCGTTCTACCAGCGAATAGCCAAGGTAATTCAGAACCTGCGGCTGGTCAGGGCGCAGGGCGAGAGCGGCACGAAAGTCAGCCTCTGCCGGGGGCCAATCGTCCTGAGCGTGGGATGTTATCGCCCGCGCATATAGCACCAACCAGCGGTTTGGATCTTCGGGGCCATAAAGATCAAGGGCTGCGCTATATGCTTCGTGCGCGTCGGAATAACGTTCCTGTTCGCGCAACACATCGCCCAGTTTGGAGTGCACAAATGGCAGCGCTGCGTTGGTGCGGGCCAGCGCCTCTGCCACCTCTATCGCGGCGTCCGGTCGGTCCAGACGGCGCAGCGCATCAATGCGGGCCATTTCCGCGTTGGGAAAAGAAGGCGAGGATTGCGGCACGCGCGCCAGCGTTTCGCTGGCCAGTTCGTACTGGTCCATGGTTTGCAGCAATGCTGCACTCAGCATGATGGCATCGGTGTTGGTCGGATCGAGGTATTCCGCAATGCGTGTGTATTGTATGGTGTAGGTTTCCTGCGCCTCGCCGCGCAGCAAACCGGCAATCATGTGAATGACCTCGCCAAAACCTTCGGTCGGGCCGGCCACAATTGTAAACGGTAGAGCCTCGCCCGATGTCAGGCGATCACGCAGCAGGGCTAAGCCGGGGTCAAAGCTTTGTCCAAAGGCGGAATCGAGCATATCCAGCGCATCTGCGTTGCGGTCCAGCTGGCTGAGTACCTGCGCGTGGGCGATGGCTGCGCGGGCGGTCAGCGGGGCCTGACCCGGCGCGCCAAAGATCGCATCGGCACCCTCAAAGTCACCGACAGAGGCAAGGGCCAGCGCCTTGTGGTAAAGGCCGTAGGACCGCATGCCTTCGGTTTCGATCACCTCGTCAAAGCTGGCGATGGCTTGGGTCATCTTGCCCAGCCCGACTGCCGCCCAGGCTTGTGCGAGGCCATCCACTAGCGGCGACACGCTGCGCCCGGTTTCAAGGTTGTCAAAGATCGCCATCCAGTCGCCAGACTTGGCCGCCTTTGCGACGAGCACCAGATTGGCGGTCTGACTTTCGATGCCAAGATCCACCAACACTTGTGCCACAGGAGCCGCCCGGTCCACCTGACCCAGCGCGACAAAAGAGGTCACAGCGCTTTCCAACAGCAAAGGATTGCTGGGATCGCTGATCAAAGCCTTGGTATAATATTGCGCGCCTTCGGCGAAATCGCTGGAAACGGCGGCTTGCCGGGCGGCCAGATAGGCCCCTGCATCAACCTCTGCCCAGGCGGGCGATACGCCGCACAAAATCCCTGACAGCAATAAACTGCGCACTATTGGTTTGAACACGCGAAACGCTCCTTCAAAAACTGCCCCAGAGGCGACCCTATGAGGTCGCGCGCGCAGGCGCAAATGACAGGACGTCACAGTGGCGAAATATTGCGACCAAATGATGAAGGGCGGCCACTGGGGCCGTCTTTTGCTGATGGGTCACATATTCGGGTAGTTCGGTCCGTCGCCGCCCTGTGGGACGGTCCAGGTGATGTTCTGGCTGGGGTCCTTGATGTCGCAGGTCTTGCAGTGCACGCAGTTTTGGAAGTTGATCTGGAACCGGGTGTCTTTGCCCTCTTCCTCGACGAATTCGTAGACGCCTGCTGGACAATAGCGGGCCGAGGGGCCGGCGTATTCGGCCAGATTGACGTTCACCGGGATCGCGGTATCGGTCAGGTGCAAATGCGCGGGCTGGCTTTCTTCGTGGTTGGTAAAGCTGAAGGCCACATTGGTCAGGCGGTCGAAAGACAATTTGCCATCGGGCTTGGGGTAGTCGATGACTTTGTGTTTGCTGGCCTTTTCGGTGGCATCCGCGTCGGATTTGCCGTGCTTGAGCGTGCCCAACAGCGACGTGCCCAAGATCGTGTTGCACCACATATCAAAGCCACCCACGGCGAGCGAAGCCAGCAGGCCCTTGTTCGACCACAGCGGCTTGACGTTGCGCACTTTCTTGAGATCATCGCCAATCTCGCCGTTGCGCACGGCCCGGTCGTAGCCATCCAACAGATCGCCGCCGCGTCCGTCGGCCATCGCGGCCACAGCGGCCTCTGCCGCGGCGATGCCGGACAGCATGGCGTTGTGGTTGCCCTTGATCCGCGGAACGTTGACCATGCCTGCTGCACAACCCAAAAGCGCGCCGCCCGGGAATTCAAGTTGCGGCATCGACTGATAGCCGCCTTCGGAAATGGCACGCGCGCCGTAAGCCACGCGCTTGCCGCCTTCCAGCAGGTCAGCGACCATCGGGTGATGCTTAAATCGCTGGAATTCCATGTAGGGGAACAGATGTGGGTTTTTGTAGTTCAGATGGACGACAAAGCCGACATAGACCTGATTGTTTTCAAGGTGATAGATAAAGGACCCACCCCCTGCGTTGCCGCCCAGGGGCCAGCCCATCGTGTGGGTCACGGTGCCTTCTTTGTGCTTGGCTGGGTCGATTTCCCAGATTTCTTTCATCCCGATGCCATATTTCTGGACATCGGATTTGGCGCCAAGGTCGTATTTCGCGATCACCTGTTTGGACAGGGACCCGCGCACGCCTTCGCCAAGGAAGACGTATTTGCCGTGCAATTCCATCCCGGGTTCGTAGTTTGCACCCTGGCTGCCGTCCGCCTCTTTGCCGAATTCACCAGCGACGACGCCCTTCACTTCGCCGTTCTCGCCGTAGACCAGCTCTGAACAGGACATGCCGGGGAAGATTTCGACGCCCAGCTCTTCGGCTTGTTCGGCCATCCAGCGGCAAACGTTGCCCATCGACACGATGTAGTTGCCGTGGTTGTTCATCAGCGGCGGCATAACAAAATTGGGAATCCGTACTTCGCCCGCCTCGCCAAGCATGTAGAAATTGTCAGCATTGACCGGGGTGTTCAGCGGCGCTCCCTTGGCTTTCCAGTCAGGGATCAGCTTGTTCAGGCCGACGGGGTCCAGCACGGCGCCTGACAGGATATGCGCGCCCACCTCGGACCCTTTTTCAAGCACCACCACATTCAGGTCGGCATCCAGTTGCTTGAGGCGGATCGCCGCCGAAAGGCCAGCGGGGCCCGCACCCACGATGACCACGTCATATTCCATTGCTTCGCGTTCAATATCAGCCACGGCCCGGATCCTTTGATTCATCAAGAAACATTGTTGCGCACCGGGTTAGCGTAAGGTTGCGAATTGGGCAATCAGGACACGACGTTAAAACGCCTGACCGCGACGGGATGGCGCGGCTTGCACTTGACACTCACTTGCCCACATAAGCTATGAACGTTCGATTGATAGATTTACACCCGAGGGGGTGACGACATGGAAAAGATCCTGATGACGCAGTCCGGCTTTGCCAAGCTGGATGAAGAGCTTAAGCACCTCAAGACGGTGGAACGCCCGGCGATTATCCGGGCGATTGCCGAAGCGCGCGAGCATGGCGATTTGTCCGAAAATGCAGAATACCATTCTGCCAAGGAAAAGCAGTCGTTCATCGAAGGCCGCGTGAAAGAGCTGGAGGGCGCGATTTCGCTCGCCGATGTCATTGATCCCAAAAAGCTGTCGGGCTCGGTCAAGTTTGGCGCGACAATTGAACTGGTCGATGAAGACACCGACGAGGAAAAAACCTTTCAGATTGTGGGCGAATACGAGGCCGACATCGAAAAGGGCTTGCTGAACATCAAATCCCCGCTCGCCCGCGCCATGATCGGCAAGGAAGAGGGTGACAGCGTTGAAGTACGCACACCCGGTGGCGAAAAATCCTACGAGATCCTCAAGGTCACGTATCAATAGCAGAGGCACGCATGGCCGAAGGCCCGCGCAAACCCGTTCTGGTCAACGATACCGGCGTCAGCTCGACCGAGGTGGTGGCGATTGTGCTGTCCGTTGTCTGGATGGCGGCAGTCGGGTTGTTTTTCCTGCTGTTGCCGCCTGCGCCTGCCGAGGGTGAAAGTGCGGACAGCCTGCGGATCGTGCTGATCCTGATGGCGATTTTCCTGCCGGTTGCAATGATCTGGGTGGCCGCTGTGGCCGCCCGCACCAGCCGAATCATGCGGGAAGAATCCTATCGCTTGCAGTCGGCCATTGATGGGTTGCGTCAGACCTATGTGGCGGATCGTGCACAAGGTGGCAGCACAGTGCCGACGGTTGAAAAGAAGCTGAACGAGATTGCCCAGACCGCGCGCAAGACAGAAACCGCGCTTGCGACCTTTACCTCGAACCGCGAGGCGCAGAAGGCCAAGGCGGTGCCGCTGCATCCGCAACCGGCAGAAGATCAACCCGCCCTTGCGCTGGGCACCAGTGCCGAAGATCTGACCCCGCCGCTGAGCCGGATTGATTTCGTGCGCGCGCTGAACTTTCCCGACCACGATCAGGACACGCAGGGCTTTGGCGCGTTGCGGCGCGCGCTGAAGGATCGCACGGCGCGGCAGTTGGTGCAGGCAAGCCAAGACGTGCTGACCCTGCTCAGCCAGGATGGCATCTACATGGATGATCTGCGCCCCGACCGCGCCCGGCCAGAGATCTGGCGGCGCTTTGCCAAAGGCGAACGCGGGCGCACGATGGCGTCCTTGGGTGGCATTCGGGACCGGTCATCGTTGGCACTGACAGCAGGCCGCATGCGCGAAGACACGATTTTCCGCGATGCGGCGCACCATTTTCTGCGCTTGTTCGACAAGACCCTGGTGACCTTTGAGCCAGAGGCGAGCGATGAAGACCTGATCGCCCTGTCCGAAACCCGCACATCCCGCGCCTTCATGTTGTTGGGACGCGTGACTGGCGCGTTCGACTGACATGCTGGACATTTTGCTGCAAACCCTGCCGTTCTTTGCGGTCATTGGGCTTGGCTACGGGTCCGGGCGCACCGGGTTTTTCAGTGCAGAGGCCACAGCCTACCTGACCAAGTTCGTCTTTTACTTCGCCCTCTCGGCCATGTTGTTCCGGTTTTCGGCGAACCTGTCGCTGGCGGATATTCTGGATTGGCCTTTTGTCGGGGCCTATCTGGCGGGATCCGCCGTGGTCTATGTGCTGGCGACATTGGTTGCTATGGCGCGTCGCTTGCCGGTGGCAGAGGCCGCGGTCGAAGCGCAATGCGCGGTGATCGGCAATGTGGGTTTTCTGGGCATCCCGATGCTGGCGCTGTTGCTGGGCGAGGCATCGGTGGGCTTTATCATGATGGTACTGGCGGTTGATCTGATCGTTTTTGGCAGCCTGATCGTGATCCTGATCACCGGCAGCCGCGATGGGCGGTTTAGCCCGGCAATTCTGATCACGGTGGGGCTGGGGCTGTTGAAGAACCCGATGATCGTCTCGATCTCATTGGGGTTGATCGTCTCGTCGCTGGCGTTGCAGATCCCCGGTCCGGTCAATGCATTTCTGGAACTATTGGGCGGTGCAGCCACGCCTGCCGCGCTTTTTGCGATTGGGGCGTCACTGGCCACGAAATCGGCAGAGCGGGTCAGCATCGCGGGGTGGCTGTCGTTCTGCAAGCTGGTGCTGCATCCGGCGGCGGTGGCCTTTGCCGCCCTGTTCGTTTTTGCCATCGACCCCTATGCCGCAGGCGTAATGATTGCCGCAGCCGCGCTGCCGGTGGCGGGCAACGTCTATATCCTGGCCCAGCACTATGGCGTGGCGCCGACGCGGGTCTCTGCATCAATCCTGATTTCGACCGCGATCAGCGTCTTGACGGTGTCGGGTGTCATTGCATGGGTGACAAGCTTCTGACCCTGCGGTAGCCCTTGGAGAAATGACAGGGGTTACACAATGAAAACGATCTCGGAAAACATGTGCTACGGCGGAACGCAGGGTGTTTATTCGCATGCCTCAACCGCAACTGGAACAGACATGACCTTTGGCCTGTTTCTACCCGAAGAGGCACAGCACGCACCGGTGCCAGTCTTGTGGTTCCTCTCGGGCCTGACGTGCACCCATGAAAACGCGATGACCAAAGCGGGCGCGCAGGCTTGGGCCGCAGAACAGGGGATCGCGCTTGTGTTTCCCGACACGTCGCCTCGTGGCGAAGGGGTGCCTGATGATGACGCTTATGATCTGGGTCAGGGGGCCGGCTTTTACATCGATGCCATCGAAGAACCGTGGTCCAAAAACTTCAAGATGTGGACCTATGTGGCCGAAGAATTGCCAGCGCTGCTGGGGCAGGAATTCCCCTTGGACATGGATCGCCAATCGATCACTGGCCATTCGATGGGCGGTCACGGGGCTCTGACGCTAGCGATGGCGCTCAAAGGTCGGTTCCGGTCCGTGTCGGCCTTTGCGCCGATTTGCAACCCAACCAAAAGCGACTGGGGTCGCAAGCAGTTCGGCGCCTATTGGGGTGACGAAGCGAACTGGGGCCCGCATGATGCGACCACGCTGATCGAAAGCGAAGGCTTTGACGGGCCGATGCTGGTTGATACCGGCACAAAAGACCAATTCTGGGAGCTTTTGGGCACCGAAGCCTTTGCTGCTGCTTTCGCGGCCAAACGCCAGCGCGGGCAGCTGCGCCTGCAAGAGGGCTATGACCACAGCTATTTCTTCATCTCGACTTTCATGGAAGACCATGTCGCCTTTCACGCCGAGGCGCTTTATTCGTGATCTACGTCGATGCCGATGCCTGCCCGGTCAAGGCCGAAGTGGAACGGGTCGGCACGCGCCACAAGGTGAAAATGTTCATCGTCTCGAACGGCGGCATCAGGCCGTCGCAAAACCCCTTCGTGGAAACCGTCGTGGTACCAGATGGCCCCGATGTGGCTGATATGTGGATCGCGGACCGCGCGGGGCCAGGCGATGTGGTCATAACAGGTGACATCCCGCTGGCCGCGCGGTGCATCGAGAACGGCGCGCAAGTGCTCAAGCACAATGGCGAGGCGCTCACGGACAAAAACATCGGCAACGTGCTGGCAACGCGCGACCTGATGGCCGACATGCGCGCGGCTGATCCGTTCCGGCAAGGCGGCGGCAAAACCTTTGGCAAGAATGACAGATCGCGGTTTCTGGATGCATTGGAGCGCGCTTTGCGCGCGGCCTCTAGGTGACGCGTTCGCCGCAGTTTATTGGTGCGGCCTGCGCCTCTGCCTCGGTCATCTTTTTTTCGATCAATGATGTGCTGATCAAGTTCCTGTCGGGCGGTTATGCGCTGCATCAGGTGGTGCTGTTGCGGTCACTCATCGGGCTTTTGGTGATTGCGGTGCTAATCCTGCCATTTTCTGGCGGTCTGACGGCGCTGCGCACCAAACGGCTGGGGATGCATATTTTTCGTGGCCTTTGCGTCGTGACCGCAAATATGACTTTCTTTCTTGGCCTCGCCGCGATGGAGCTTGCCACAGCAGTTGCAATCTTCTTTGTCAGCCCGCTGGTGATTACGGTCTTTTCGGTCGTCTTTCTGGGTGAAACCGTGGGCCCACGGCGCTGGATCGCGATTGTGGTGGGTTTTGTTGGCGTTCTGATCATCCTACGGCCCGGCACGGATGCCTTCCAGTTCGCCTCTCTTCTGCCGCTGATCGCCGCGGTGGCCTATGCCGGGATCCACATGATCACGCGCAAGATTGGCGGCACGGAAAGTGCGGCGACAATGGCCGTTTACATCCAACTGGTGTTCATCACTGTCTGCGCGGTGATCGGCCTTGCCGTAGGCGATGGCCGCTTTGGTGACCAGTCAGACCCATCGCTGCAATTCCTGCTGCGTGCCTGGAGCTGGCCGGATGCAGGCGACTACTGGGTCTTTGCCCTTCTGGGGTTCGGCGTTGGCATCGCGGGTTTTTTAATCAGTCAGGCTTACCGCGTGGCCGAAGCGGCCTTTGTCGCGCCTTTTGAATACCTTGCAATGCCGTTGGCGATCCTCTGGGGCTACGTGGTCTTTAGCGAGGTGCCGGATCGTTTGACCTTTGTTGGGGCCGGGCTGATCATCGGTGGCGGGCTCTTTACGTTGTGGCGCGAGGCGCGTGTGGCTGATGTGGCCGCCGCCCCGCGCACCCGCCGTTGAACTGCGCGCGCCATTGGCTAAGGTGCAGGTATGACCATCAATGCAGTGATCTTTGATATCGGCAATGTACTGATCGAGTGGCAACCAGAACGGTTTTATGATCGCGTTATCGGTAAGGCGCGCCGCCGTGACATGTTTGCTGCCCTTGATTTGCATGGCATGAACGATGACGTCGACAAAGGCGCTGATTTCCGCACGACCGTGACGCAGTTTGCCGCCGCCAATCCCGATTGGCACGGCGAGATCATGATGTGGCACGACAATTGGCTTGAAATGGCAGCCCCTGCCATCGACGGGTCGGTTGATATTTTGCGCAAGCTCCGCGCCGCAGGTGTACCGGTCTTTGCGCTCTCGAATTTTGGGGTGCAGACCTTTGAGATTGCCGAGCCGGTTTATCCATTTCTGACCGAATTCGACCGGCGCTATATCTCGGGACATATGCGAGTGACCAAGCCTGACCCGGCGATCTATCAAATGGTCGAGGACGATTGTGGCCTGCCGCCCGACACGTTGCTGTTTGCAGACGACCGACAGGACAATATTGACGCCGCGGCCGCGCGAAACTGGCAGACCCACCTTTTTGATGGGCCATCCGGATTCGCGGACCGGCTACAAGCCGAAGGGTTGCTGCCGTGACGGTGTTGATCCCGTTCGAGGCGGAGGCCGCCTTGGATTGGCTGGCCCTGACCGACACGCTGGCCGCCGGGCACATCATGCCCAAGGGCTCGGTCGAGGATGTGTTTCTTTATCGGGACGACAACACGCTTTTGAACCGGTCCGCGTGGATCAAGGGGATGGGGCTGGCCGTCAAATGCGCCACTGTTTTTCCTGGCAATCCCGCTGCGGGCAAACCGATGATCGCAGGTGCGGTCAATCTGTTTTCGGACACCGATGGCACGCTCGAAGCGATCCTGGATTTCAAGCTGGTGACGAAGTGGAAAACGGCGGGCGACAGCCTGTTGGCCGCGCGCCGGTTGGCCCGCCCCGACAGCCGCAATATCCTGATCGTAGGCGCTGGCACAGTAGGTCGGTCATTGTGGCAGGCCTATAGTGCGGCTTTTCCCGACGCGCAGTTCACAGTCTGGAACCGGTCACCTGCCGGGGCCGACAAGTTCGTGCGCGACTGCCCCAGCGTGAATGTTGCCACGGATTTAGAGGCCGCAGTGCGCGCGGCTGACATCGTAACCTCGGCCACGATGTCAACCGAACCGGTGATCAAGGGGGATTGGCTGCAACCCGGCCAGCATATCGACCTGATCGGAGCCTACCGGCCTGACATGCGCGAGGTTGACGACACCGCTCTGCAAAAGTCGCGGCTTTTTGTGGACAGTTATGACACCACGCTGGACCATATTGGTGAGCTAAAGATCCCGCTGGCCAGTGGCGTCATTGCCCGCGGCGATGTGGTGGCGGATTTCTATGCTCTGGATGCCTTTACCCGTGATCCCGATGACATCACCTTGTTCAAGAACGGCGGCGGCGCGCATTTGGACCTGATGACCAGCCGCTACATCCTGGAAAGCTTTGGACCATGATCACCACCCAAGAGATTGCTGATTTTCAGCGTGATGGCGCAGTCGTGGTGCGCGGTGTCTTTGCCGATTGGGTGGATCGTTTGGCCGAAGGGGTCGCGCAGAACATGGCTGATCCGGGGCCATATGCCTCTGAAAACGCAGTAAGTGAGGGGCGGTTTTTTGATGACTACTGCAACTGGACCCGTATCCCGGCCTTCGTGGATGTCGTGAACAACAGTCCTGCAGCGGCACTCGCCGCAGCGGCCATGAAAAGCCGCACGGCGCAGTTCTTTCATGACCACGTTCTGGTCAAAGAACCCGGCACGCCCAAGCCGACACCGTGGCACCAAGACGCGCCTTATTACTTTGTCAGCGGCCAGCAAACGGTCAGCCTTTGGATCCCGCTTGATCCGGTGAAAGAGGCGTCGCTGCGGTTTATCGCGGGCTCGCACAGGTGGGACAGGTTGGTGCGCCCGGTCAGTTGGGCGGACGACAGCGACTTCTACGAAGGGTCGCATGAGTGGACACCTGTGCCAGACCCGGATGCCGACCCTAACGAGACGCAAGTCGTCGAGTGGGCGATGGAGCCGGGCGATGTCGTCTTGTTCGACTTTCGCACAGCACACGGCGCGCGGGGGAACACCACAACCACGCGCAGGCGGGCGGTGTCGCTGCGCTGGGTCGGGGATGACGCGCGCTATGTAGAGCGGCCCGGTCGCACCTCGCCGCCATTTCCGGGGCATGACATGACACCGGGCGCGCGGCTGCGCGCTGATTGGTTTCCAATCATCCACGGATCAGACGCATGATGTGGGTCACTTTTGTTGTATTGGCCGTTGTCGTGGCCTGGCCCTTCATGATGGAAAGCCGCAAGGTGCGGATCGGGCGCGCCGAACGGGAAGGCGCACCGGGCGGGTTCGCAAGGCTGCCGCAGGGGGTCACCTATCACCGGTGGTTCGGCCCGACACGCGGGCCTGTCATTGTCGCGATCCACGGGCTGACCACGCCATCCGTCGCGTTTGCAGAAATGGCCGAAGGGTTGGGTGCGCTAGGCTATCGGGTTCTGACCTATGATCTTTTTGGGCGCGGCCTGTCAGATGCGCCCAAGGGCGCGCAGACCGAGGCGTTCTTCCACCAACAACTGAATGATTTGTTGACGGATCAAGAGGTTACAGACGACCTGACCCTGATAGGCTATTCCATGGGGGGGTCGATCGCGGCAACATTCGCCGCCGCCCAACCAGAGCGGATATCCCGCGTCATCCTGCTGGCAAGTGCGGGGATTCAGGCCAATGAAACCGGGTTTGACAGGTTTTGCAGGACAACGCCGTTCCTTGGGGATTGGCTGTTTCTGGCTTTAGGTGGCAGGCGGCTCGCAGCTGCATTTGACACCGAACACAGCGGCAGCCAGTGGCCCCAGGTTGCGGTCGCGCAACGGGCCGAGCTGGCGCGTCAAGGCTATCTGCCCAGCGTTCTGTCCAGCCGTCGCGGCATGCTGAGCGACCAGACAGAAGAGGCGCATCGCGCGCTGGGGCGTGCGGGTGTGCCGGTTGTGGGTGTTTGGGGGGATGCTGATCCGGTCATCCCGCTTTCCGCTTTGGGGCAGTTGACCCAGTGGAACCGGGCCACGATGCAAGAAGTGATCGAGGGTGCAGATCATGCCTTGCCTTATAGTCATGCGCAGGCCGTCGTGGACCGCCTGCGCGATGTGTTGCGAGAGCGGGACTAGGCCGCCTGCGCCTTGACGTTGGCAAAGCTGGCGTCGAGTGAAATCCGATTGCGACCATCGTCCTTGGCCGCATAAAGTGCGTCGTCAGCGGCACGTAGCAGCGTGTCAAAATTGGTCGGTCGGTCGCAGTATGTGGCACCCATGCTGATGGATGCATCGATCAAGACCCCGTCGATCACGATAGGTTCCCGACAGACTGCATGACGGCACCGTTCTGCCACGATCTCGGCGATGCCGGGTGTGACGTTTGGCAGAACCACGACAAATTCGTCCCCTCCAAGCCGCGCAAAGATGTCTTCGGGGCGCAGGCATGACTTTACCCGCTGGCTGATGAATTGCAGAACCTTGTCGCCGATCAGGTGACCAAACTGATCATTGATGGCCTTGAATCTATCAATGTCGAAATAGAGCAACACGCTGCCATCGCGTTCCGCGACGGACAGGTGTAAGCGGTCGACCATTTTGACGAGGCTACGGCGGTTCAGAAGATTGGTCAGCGGATCTGTTTCAGCGGCAGTGCGTAGATCAGAAAGCTCTGTCCGCAGCAGGTGTTCACGCATGATCATCTTGCCCAGGCCCCAGGTGCAAACAATGTTTGCCACCAGAATAATGGGGGCCAAATCACGCAAAAAGACATCCCGGAAGGGCGGCGGCAGGAACAACCCCACCAAAATATGTGCAGAGATCATAACCCCCAAAAGCCCAAGCGCTGTATGGCTATAGTTTGTTTTGTTTCGCTGGTTTAGGAACCAGATCAGCGCCATCCCGGCACTGACGGACATCGCGATAATACCGATCATCGCCCCCGGACCACCGATCAAAAGTCGCGTGGCGACACCAAAGACCAGTGTGATGGCCCCGGCGAGCGGGCCCAGAAAGGCAAAAGCCACCCCCACCATCAGGTTGCGCAGATCAAAGATCATCCCTTCTGCTAGGGTAAGCGGCGCATGCATTGAAATGACAGTGCCAATCCCGAACAAGACACCCAGCGACAGGTTTCGGACCCGTTCGGTGCGGCGCCATCGTCCGATGGCCCCGTAAGCATAGACCAGCGACACTGTCAGCGCGATCGGTTGTAGGAATATCGTCAGTGTGGAAAGAAGGTTCGCCATGTGCGTTCTCCGATTGCGTTTTGCAATTGGCTGCAATCTGTCGCGGGAACTTGTAGAATCCCTTAAGCCACGGCGAAATGTTGCTGGTCTGACGGAAAACGCGCAGCAAAATTAGTTCAAATTATCTGGAACATAGAGCTAAGCAGGTGCCGGAACGGTGCGTTCGCGAATTGGTAGGTGAACCAGCGCGCTGAATGCGCCGACACCTACGCCGACCCACCACACGGTCGTATAGCTGCCGTAGATGTCGTAGAGCCGCCCGCCGAGCCAGACACCAAGAAACGACCCCAACTGGTGGCTGAAGAACACGATCCCGTAAAGGGTGCCCATATACCGCAGCCCATAAAGGTGCGCCACAAGGCCAGAGGTCAGCGGCACCGTGGCCAGCCACAAGCTGCCCATGACGACCGAAAAGATGATCACCGTGGTGGGCGTCATCGGGGTCATGATGAACCACGCGGCGATCACGGTGCGGCCAGCGTAGATGCCGGCCAGCAAGTATTTCTTTGGGTATCGCTTGCCAAGATAACCCGCGAACAACGTGCCTGCGATGTTCGCAAGGCCAATCAGTGAAATCGCAATGGCCCCCAGCGCGCTCGTCGTCGTGATCCCAAGCCCCGCCAAAACGCCGCCTGTCTGGATTGGGCCGCAAGCCTCGGCCACGAAGGCCGGAAAGTGGGCCGTCACAAAAGCAAGCTGATAGCCGCAGGAGAAGAAGCCCAGAAAGATCAGCGTGTATGACGGGTCGCGGAAGGCCCGGGTCAACGTGGCGCCCATGGTTTCGGTCAGCTCTGCCTTGCTGGCGGGGGCCGGGTTGCGCATCATTGGCAACACCGCCAACACTGCCAGAATGGCCCCCGCAAAGCAGACAAAGACCATCTGCCATGTCATCAGGGTCAGCAGATACTCGGCCAGTGGCGCCCCAAAGACCTGCCCGGCAGAGCCCGCAGCGGTGGCAATCGCCAAGGCCATCGACCGGTTGTCAACCGATGCCGCGCGGCCGACCACTGCAAGGATGACGCCAAAACCTGTACCCGCGACACCAAAGCCCACCAGCACTTCGTAGAACTGATGTGCGAGCGGAGTGGTGGCTCCGGCAGATAACAAGAGCCCTGCTGCGTAGAAAAGGGCCCCAAGGATGATCGCACGGCGGTCACCGATCTTTTCAGCCAATGCGCCGAAGATCGGCTGCCCAATCCCCCAGGCCAGGCTCTGGATTGCAATCGCAAGGCTGAACTCTGCCCGCGGCCAGCCGAACTCTTCTGCGATGGGAATCTGGAAAACACCAAAGGAAGCGCGGATTGCAAAGCCCGTCATGATGATCAGACAGCCAGCAACCAGCACCGGTGTGATCAAGGGCGCTTTATGTTCCATGGGTTCAGTTGTCCGCCGGGTCGCGGGAATGTCAATTATGCAAAATGTGATGCGGGTCATCACAAACATAGGCGCGTTCGCTGAACCTGAATTGACCCATCGCTTCGGTGCGGGTCTCAAGATGCCGCATCCCGATCTTCTCATAGAAGCCGCAGGCGCGCGCATTCCCTTCAACGACCAATGCAGAAAATGGCTGGCCGCCGCGCCCAAGCGCGTGACGCAACAGGGCCTGTGCCGTGCCCGTGCCATAGGCCGGACGCAGGACGTAAAAGCTGTAAAGCTCATCGCGATAGCCTGCATCCAGCAGGACTTGATCCCGCTGCGGTCCCACTTGCGCAAATCCCACATCGGGGGATACGGCAATGCGGGATTGGCCCTCCGCGATCAGTCGGGACCACAGCTTGAAACGGTAGGTCAGATCGCGCTTTGCAATCTCGACATCGGGCAAAAGACCCACGTAAGCCTCTTGCCAGGCCCGCACATGGACATGGGCCAGCATTTGGGCGTCATCAGGTGTTGCGTCGCGGATCATCATGATCCGAAAGGTGACCGCGCGATGAGCGCTTTTCAACCATGCAGGTCAGACGTATCCATGTGACATGACGATCAAAGATGCATACGCCGCCGCAGTTGCCGCCGGCACGTTGAAAGAAGATGCCGCCCAACTTGCGGTCTTGCCGGAACTGGAACGCATTCGCCGCGCCATGGGTGCGCCTGTCAAACGCACCGGGTTCTTTCGCAAAACGGCAGAGGCAGTGCCGGGGCTTTATATGTGGGGCGGGGTCGGGCGTGGCAAATCCATGCTGATGGACCTGCTTTATGACCATGTCGATGCACCCAAGGACCGGCAGCATTTTCATGCGTTTATGCAGTGGGTTCACGCTGAGATGGCCGAGGCGCGCAAAGCGGGCGTGGATGATGCAATCAAGCCCGTCGCCGCAAAGCTGACCGAGAGAATCCGCTTTTTGGCTTTTGACGAAATGCAGATCACCGACATTACCGATGCGATGATCGTAGGCCGCTTGTTCGAAGCGTTGTTTGCGGCGGGCGTCACGGTGGTCACCACTTCGAACCGTCCGCCGGATGACCTGTATAAGAACGGACTGAACCGGCAGTTGTTCCTGCCCTTTATTGAGCTGATCAAGGAACGATTGGTCGTGCACGAACTGACAAGTGTCACTGACCACCGGCAGGGCCGGCTGGCGGGGGCCGCGCGTTACTTTACCCCGCTGAATGCCGATACCCGCGCGGGCATGGATGAGGTCTGGGCCGATCTGACCCAAGGTCAGTCCGAAGCGCTGACACTACACGTGAAAGGCCGCGAGGTTGTGTTGCCGCGCTTTCACAACGGCGTGGCCCGTGTGCCGTTTTTTGAACTATGCGGCAGGCCGTTGGGCGCGGCCGACTATCTGACGCTGGCCGAAACGGTGCGGGTTCTGCTGATCGACGATGTCCCGCAATTGGGTCGCCAGAATTTCAACGAAGCCAAGCGCTTTGTCACATTGATCGACACGCTTTACGAAGCACGGGTCAAACTGATCTGCTCGGCGGCGGCCACGCCCGAGATGCTTTACCTCGAAGGCGAAGGCACGTTCGAATTTGAACGCACTGCCAGCCGGTTGCGCGAAATGCAGGCCGCCGATTGGGGCGAAGATCAGGCCTGAGGCAGGTTCGGGATCGCCAGCCTCTGTCCGACGCGGATCTGGTCAGGGCTGGACAGGATGCTACGGTTGGCATCATAGATCAGCGGGAACTTGTTGACGTTGCCGTAGAATTTGACAGCAATCGCACCAAGGCTGTCGCCGGGGCTGACCGTGTAAAAGCGGTACTGTTCTGTTTCTGTGGCGCGCTGGACCACGCGAACCTCAACCCCGGTTCCGTCGCCTGTTGGCACTTCTGGTACAGCAGGCGCATCCCCACCTGCGGCAATCTGCGCCTCACTCAAGATGGACTGCAGCAGGATCGCGGTATCCACACGCCCGTCAGCGGTGACAAGGATTTCCGGCACGGTCAACTGACCTGCCACGGCCGCCTCGTTCAGCAGGCTGTCAATCTCCGCGTCAGGTCGGCCTTCTTTCAGCGCGGCGACGACCAATGTCTCAAGCGCAGAGATGGGTTTGGGCGGTGATAGTGCCGTCGGGCTGCCCGTTGTTGCACCAATGTCGGCAAGGACGTCGCTGGACAGATTGGCAATCTCGGCATCAGCCACCGGCACATCAATTGTAAGGCCCAGCCCGGCCAGCACATTGGCCGTTGTGGCAGAGATTGAGCTGTCGTCGGTCATTACCCGCGGTGCGGGTTCAGGCGCTGCGGCCAAATCATTGGTCGGGGCAGAACCGGGCATAGGCACGCCGGGCAACAAGGATTGGGTAGCTGCGCGGGTCACGTCAGTGGCCGCTGCCAGCGGTTCGCTGGCTGTGGGTCGGTCACTTGGCGACACCACAATGTAGGCGCACAGGACGACAGCAAACGCAAAAAGACCCAAGACAGCTCTAATCATGACAACCCCCATCCGCACTGCCAATACATATAGATCAATCCGCATAATACGGTGGTGGCAGCCCCGTTGGCACTAAGATGTAGTGGGTGTGGTTGGGGCATGTCAAAGGGGGAATGACAGGTTTTGCGACAAAAGTGTCAGCCGGGACACTGAAACAAGAAGACAGGCCAAAGCCTGCCCCCTCGCCCTGCCAAGATCGTCGGACCACGCACAATGTTTGGGCGCATGTCCCGTTGTGCCGAATCTAGTCTGACAGATGATTCGCCGTCAATCGGAATGATTCGGTTTCGTTGATTTGCTCATCAACGGCACCTGTCTGCAGGTTGGCGCATTCGCACCCGCCACGGCAACAAGCGGCGTGTCGGGTGCGATGCTGCTATCGCGCGCCCAACTGCCGTTTACGCAAACGTCCTGCGCGTGGTTGCCGGAATTGAAGCCAAAGCCCGGGTTGCCACAATCGGTGACCGCACCATTGGCGTTCCAGCCCTGGCTGTAGCTGGCCGGAAAGCTGCCGCCGGTCGGAAAGCTTTGCGTGTCGAGATCAAAGCGCAGGTGCCACGTGGCCCCGTCACGCAGATCACGCATGTCCCACGTGCCAAGCAGATTGCCGTTGTGGTAGCCAGCGATCTTGAATGCGGTCACGTCCGCCTCTGTCGCGACGCCGGTAGCCCCGTCGGCGATTTGCATCTTGCCGGTCATGGAATAGCCATTGGCCCCGATCCAGCAGAACGAAAAATCCTGCGCAACAAGGGCGGATGGGGCGGAAAATGCGGCCACGAGGGCGGCGGTAAATGCGAAACGATGCGACATACGAAAACCTGTGAAATGTGGCGAGATCATAGCACAGACACCGCGCAATTGGGAATAATTGCCCGGCATTCCGGCGCGCTGATGATCAATCCGTGAAGGATACACAAACCGTGCACATTCCATGCACAACGCAGGGGGGCTTAGGACGCGGTTTCAGCGACACTTAGCCCCAGCGCGACCCAAACAAGCATTCCGCCCCGGTAATAGGTGATCCGGTCGGCGGGGTAACCAGCGTCAAGCAGGGCTGCGACAAGGGCGGTGGCTTGGTCGTCTGCGGGGCCGCTGTCATAGATCATCACCGGCGCTGCGGTGTCGAAGGTCAGCCTATCGGCCACACGTTGCGCACCCAGTGCCATCAGAATGTCGACGCGGTAAGGGTTGTCCGGCTGCAACACGGCGACGGGGATATTGGTCGACCCGGCAATGGCACCCCCGTCACGGGCACCACGGTTGCGCGCGTCGATCAAAAGGCCGCCACCATTGGCAACTGTCTGGCTCAGAAAGCGGATCACTTCAGGTTCGCCCACTGTTGCGACACCAGCACCCGCCAGCGTAGGTGACAAACACACTGTGCCACATCCCGCGGGCCGCGCCGTCAATGGCCCCAAGCGCGCCAGGTCGGCGCTGGGCGCTTGCGTAATCGCAGCGGCGTTTGCATCAAAAGCTACGTTTTGTGCGGATGAATCCTGGGCAAGGGCAGTCGATGCCAGCAAGGCAACCGCAGCAACAGGCAAATATCTACGCAACATCATGTCAAACCCCCACGTCGGACAATCTATATATTGACCACCCTCCAATACGCTGAGGATTTTCAGTCAACTGCCCCAGATATAGACACTGCCGGAATCGCGCGTCAAAGGGTAATTTTCAACCAATTGCAGAGTGTCGCAGCGATGTTGCGCACGGCGGGTTGGTCGGGCAGGCCCAAGCGCAATGGCCAGCCCAGACAGGGGACCAGCCTGCGCGGTGGTGAGGATCGGCGCGAGGTTGAGGGTGAACGATCACCGAAAAGTCGGCTGTCAGGGGCCTCAATGGCGCGTGCGGCCTGTCCAAACTTGCGGTTCCCATTACCGAAAAAGTGGGTCATTTTTTCGCAAACGATTGGAGCATGAATGGAACCTCGCGAAACCCCCATGTACGTCAAAGTTGGTCTGTTCGGGGTTGGTTCCCGAATAGCCGCCCAACTTTATCTGTTGGCCAGTCTTGCCCTGGCCGTCGGGCTGACTCTTTTTCTTGCGAAGCCTTGGGGGCTTCTCTTTCTACTGGCGGCGGCTTGGTATTGGGTCGCGATCAAATGGATGGACGCGCATGATGGCTGGCGCAGGTCATTGACCGCAAGAAAGGACCGCTAGGTGCCATCCGGGTGGTTTTCGCGCAGGACGTGGCCTGCAAGGTAGAGCGAGCCGCAGATCAGAATACGCGCGGCTGGATCGTCCGCCGTCACGGCGGCCAATGCTGCTTGCAACGAGGGCGCGGTGTCGACCTGTTCAAACCCGGCTTTGCGCGCAAAGTCTGCGGTCTCATCCGCTGGGATCGTGGCGGGTTCATCGGGGATCGAAATCGCGGTTAGGCTGGCGGCCTGCCCTGCCAGCGGGCGCAGGTAGCCCGTGATGTCCTTGGTGTTCAGCATCCCGCAGATTAGATGTGTCGGGCGGGCGGGTAACCCGGCAAGTGTCGTGGCCAATGCAATCCCCGCGGCAGGGTTATGCCCGCCATCCAGCCAAAGCTCTGACGGGTGGGCGGCCTTGACCAGAGCCCCGTCTGTCAGCCGTTGCATCCGGGCGGGCCAAGTGGCGTGGGTCATGGCGGCGGCGCAGGCGTCCTCGTCCCTGTCCAGCACGCGAAGCGCCGCGATGGCCGCACCTGCATTCATGATCTGATGCGGCCCGGACAGCACCGGCAGAGGCAGGTCCCGCAGGCCACGGTCGTCCTGATAGACGAGCCGCCCCGCCTCAACGCTGACGTGCCAGTCCTGACCGTGCACGAAAAGCGGGGCACCTGCACGGGCCGCGACCCGTTCGATCACATCAAGGGCTTCATCCTTCTGCGGGCCGACGACGCAGGGCACGCCGCGTTTGATGATCCCTGCCTTTTCGCCCGCGATCTGCGCCAGTGTGTCCCCCAGAAACGCCTGATGATCCAGATCGACCGGGGTGATGACTGTCACAGCGGGCCGGTCAATGACGTTCGTTGCGTCCAGCCGTCCGCCAAGGCCAACCTCAAGAAGCACAAAGTCCGCGGGTGTTTCAGCAAATGCCACAAGAGCCGCGACGGTCGTGATCTCAAAATACGTGATCGGATCGTCTGTGCCATTGGCGAGGTAGCATCGGTCCAGCACGTCGATCAGCGCCGGTTCGGAAATCAGATTGCCTGCAAGACGGATGCGTTCATGGAACCGCGCCAAATGGGGCGATGTATAGGCGTGCACCGCTGCGCCCGACGACTCAAGCCCCGCGCGGATCATGGCTTGGGTCGACCCCTTGCCGTTGGTGCCGGCGATATGGATGACCGGTGGCAGCTTTTCCTGCGGGTTGTCCATCAGCGCAAGCAACCGCCAGACCCGGTCAAGCGTCAGGTCAATAATCTTCGGATGCAAGGTCATCATCCGGGTCAGGATGGCGTCAGAGGATTGCGTCACCGCGGTACCTTTCCGGTCTGGATCAACTGCAGGATCATGACGCCTGCCACAATGTCGAAACTGGCGCAGAACGCGGGCCACCAGCTGGGCCCCGGCGTAGCGATGAACCCCGCGATAATGTCAAAGATGCCGTGGGCGATCAGGCCGCCTGCCAACAAGAACAGGCCCCGGTGATAGGCCCGTAGTGCAAGAAACGTGAAACCCGCAAAGATCAGAAGATGTAGCACCAACCCTGCGGCGTCGGCCTCGGCGGCGGCAAAGACGGGGTAGAACACGGCGACAGCCATCAAAAGCACAGCAGCGCCAGAGCGTTCAGACAACATGCCGTTGCGTTGCATGGTCCAAATGCTGCCACCCCCGGCAAGCGCCCCCACCAGCGCCGCCAGCAGGATCACTATTGCCTGCCCTGTTCGGGGATCGCATCAGGCGGCAGGTCTGCTGCGGGCTCTTCCGCCGGGCCCTCGGGCGCAGGCAAGTCGCCTTTGACGGCGGGGTCCTGCTTCATCATCATGCGCAGGATCGTGACCAGCTCTTCCTTGAGGTCGGTGCGCTTGGTCACTCGGTCCAGCATCCCGTGGTCCAGCAGGTACTCTGCGCGCTGGAACCCCTCGGGCAATTTCTCACCAATGGTCTGTTCGATCACCCGCGCCCCGGCAAAGCCAATAAGCGCATTGGGCTCAGCGATCTGCACATCGCCCAGCATCGCATAAGACGCGGTCACACCACCGGTGGTCGGATGGGTCAGCACGACAACATAGGGCAGGCCTGCCTCTTTCAGCATCTGCACCGCAATCGTGGTGCGCGGCATCTGCATCAGGCCCAAAATGCCTTCTTGCATGCGGGCGCCACCTGCGGCGGAAAACAGCACCAGCGGGCGATGCATGGCGATAGCGCGTTCGGCCGCCGCGATGATGGCGTTGCCCACGTACATCGACATCGAGCCGCCCATAAAGGAAAAATCCTGAACGGCCGCCACAATGGGCGTGCGGCCAATCTCGCCCTCGGCCACAAGCATCGCGTCTTTCTGGCCGGTCTTTTTACGGGCGTCCTTGATCCGGTCGGTATAGCGTTTCTGATCGCGGAAGTGCAGCGGGTCAGCGACCGGGTCCGGCACCGCAACTTCGACAAAAACACCGTTGTCGAAGAGCGATTTCAGGCGATCCACGGCCGAGATGGGCATGTGGTGATCGCAGTTGGTGCAGACGTTCAGATTGTCGGCAAGTTCCCGGTGGAACAGCATGGTTCCGCATTCGTCACACTTGGTCCACAGGTTGTCCGGTACCTCACGCCGCGAAAACAGCGAATTGATGGTGGGACGCACATAGTTGGTGATCCAGTTCATAACGTGCCTTTCTGCCGACCGTTTCGGAGATAATCAGCCGCGACAAGGAATGCAATTGTCAAAGCGTTTAGGACTTGTTAGCCGATACTCTACGTGTGGTTGAGTGTAGGGTTAACGAACGTGGCAATTTCGAGGATTGACCAGATCGGTGGGGTGGCCGGTCAGGTGTTGCTGGTTGAAAGCGTTCAGGTCGGTGGACGGACTTACGTCTATACTGAAACGAACAGCGAAATTGACGGGATCGGACTTTACCGGCTTCGTAACAGCGGCGACCTGCAATATATCGGGCAAGAGCTGGCGATTGGCGATTTGCCGGATTTCTACTACTTCCGGCCCGAGGATTTGGCGCGGCCTTCCGGGTTTGGCAGCTACACGGACTTTTTCGGTCAGCTGACGCTGGTGACCTATGGGCGCTTTGATAGCCTGACCGAAGACACCGTCGATGACGGGCTGCAATTCTTCGCTATTGCCTCTGACGGTACCTTGTCGCTAAGCGGCGTGGTCCCGCGTGATCCGGGTTTGGACGTCACGCTGGAAGGGTATGTGCCCGATGCCTTTGACGACGGCATTTTCTTTCAGATTGTAGACATGGGCGGCAACACCAACGATCAGCTGATCTTCTCGGTGATCGACAGTGCCACTTCACTGGACACCTATTCATATACGCTACAATCTAGCATCGCCGACACGGCCTTTGCCGTTGACGACGATTCCCGTTCACTGATGTTTTATGTCGATGATGACGGCGGCCAAATTCGCTGGGTCAATGTCAGCCCGTTTACCGGAAGCGGTCAAACTGGTGTCTTGGATGGTTCCGGGGGGTTATCCGCAGACAAGGTGGCCGCTGATCTGGAAGTGCTGCGCATGGGCGGCGACGACTTCGTGATCTCGGTCAGCGAGAAAGACGGGCTGCGGGCGTTTGAATACACCAATTTCGTAAGTTCGGTGGGGCTGGATGGCTTGTTTGGCAAGCTCAGCTCTCAGAATGGCACCAAGAACTGGTCGACCGACATTATCGAGACCTTTTCGATTGGTGATCGGGGGTTTGTTGTTGCGGGTGGCGACAAGCTGACGGTTTTTGAACTGGACGATGATGGGCGCTTTTTCAACATGAACCGTAAAGGCAACTTTGACGGTTCTATAAATGATATCGACGTGGTCGTGCGCAAAGGCAACGGCGTCATCACGGTCGCAACAGATGACGGGGTCGAGACATTTGTCTTCACGCCAGAGCAGGCGCGCGATGTAAACGGGACCAACAGCCGCGATGTCATTTCTGGCGACTCCCGCAACAATGACTTTGACGGCAACGGCGGCAACGACATCCTGCGCGGTGGGCGGGGTAACGATAGCCTGTCAGGCGATGCCGGTTTCGACAGTCTTTACGGTGCGGACGGCAACGACGAAATCTTTGGTGGCGACGGCAATGATTTCGTTTCTGGCGGTAGCGGCAACGATTTTGTGTCTGGCGGTGATGGCTTTGACAAGATCAATGGCGGCAGTGGGAACGATCGGCTGTTCGGTGGCAATACCGGCGACATCATCTATGGCGGCAGCGACAACGATCTGGTTGCAGGCGGCAATGGCAATGACCGATTGTTCGACGGCAAGGGCGTTGACGTTCTGGTTGGCGGTGCCGGGTCGGACGTTTTCGTGATGGCGCAAGATGGTCAGGTGGATACGATCCGCACATGGGAAACGCGCGACCGGATTGATCTGCGTGCCTTTGGAAAAGACCTCGATTTCCAGGACCTTGACATCCGGCAGCGCCCAGACGGCAACCTGAATATCTTCATCGAAGGCGAAATCCTGGTGCTGGACGCCAACAACAGGTTGACGGTGGGCAGTTTGCAGCAAGATGACTTTAGTTTTGCGTGAATGACGCCTGCTGCTTTGAAATGAAATTTGGCAAGGGATTGGCATGACACTTATCAAGACAGATAGCGTCGCGTTCACGGATCCAATCAAGGATATCCATATTGCACAGGTCGGCGGCAACTTCTTTGTCTATGCGCAATCCAGTGATCCCCTAGCCGGGATCCAGGTGATGCGCCTGACTAAGACCGGGGACATTAGGCCTCCGGTTGCGGTGCTTGAGCAGGGTGAAGCCGTCGATGGGTCCTACTTCACTTTGTTTGATGATGGCCCGGGACCCGGTCTTGCATCTATTAATGTGGATGGAACCAGATATGTCGTTGCTGGGGGGCAATATGATGTTTCGGGCGGCGTGGCCGACAACCGGGGCGTTCATGTTTTTCAGACGTCAAGCGACGGGACCCTTGCGCCGATCCGCTTTTTTGATCGCGGGGACACGATCACCAGTCTGGTTCAGACCATTGATTTGCGGAATTTCACGCAACGCATTCCGCACATCTACGAGGTTATCGACCAGGGCGGCGACGCGTCCGATATTGTCGTCGTCAACTGGGTCGTAAACTTGGATGATATCCGGCAGAAGTCTTATCAATTGCCGTCCAGAGCTGTCGAAGATGTCTTTCTGATTGCGGATGTCTACGAACATCCAGCGATGTTCTTTCTTGATGACGAGACAAACGGAATCCACTGGGTCACGTTCTCGCTTGGCGGCACTGCGCAATACACAGATGTCATTCCGGGTTCCGGCGTATCAGATGCCAAGGCCCCGAACGATATTGCCGTTGTGTCGATGCCCAACATCGAGTTTTTGATCACTGCAAGCGAGAAAGGTGGGATCAATAGCTACCATTTGGAAGCATCAAGTTCGCGACTGCGCGACGAAGTGCTGAACCGCAGCCAGCTAAAGGCAACGCTGGATTCGCGCAATGGCGACGCCAACTGGGCCTCGGACACAATTGCGACCTTTACGATTGACGATCGCGGCTATGTCGTGTCAGCGGGCGAGAAACTGACGGTCTTCGAGATTTCGCGCGAAGGCACGCTTTGGGGGATGAGCCGCAAAGGTCTGGGCGATGTGGATGTCACAGATATTGAAGTCACGGTCCGGCAGGGAAATGCAGTGATCGTCGTGTCATCTGACGCAGGTGTGGATTCGTTCGTGTTCACACCCGGTGTGCCGCAGAACCAGTATGGCACAGAAGAAAATGAGACCTTGCTTGGGGACGGCCGTAGCAACCGAATTAGCGGGGACAAAGGCGGCGATGTCATCAGGGGATATGCCGGTGCCGATCAGCTTTGGGGCGGGAACTCGGACGACGATCTGTACGGCGGCCAAGGGCGGGACAAGCTGTATGGCGGCTATCACGATGACGAACTTTTCGGCGGCCGGGAAAACGACCACCTTTACGGCGGACCTGGACACGACAACATTTATGACGGCAAGGGCAGCGACATGCTTTTCGGTGGCACAGGGAGGGATATTTTCCATCTGTCACGAGATCACCGCGTCGATACGATACGCAAATGGGACGGTTCCGATAGAATCAATCTGGAACGTTTCAAAAAGATCGAAAGCTTTGATGATATTGAGGTGCGGCAGCGGCCTGACGGAAAGCTGAACGTCTTCATTCAGGACGAAATTCTGGTGTTGGCTAGCGCGCGGCGATTGACTCTGGATGATATTTCGGAATGGCACTTTCAGTTCTACGACGGTGCTTAGCGCCGCACCGCCACGCGCGCGGCGAGCCACATCACCCAGATGCCCGTAACTGACAAGGTCAGGTCGATTATCGCAGCCGCGGCAGAGGGATCGGTATAAGACCAGGGGTTTTGGTAAGGGTAAAGCCACAGCGCCAGACCAGAGGCGGGCCAGTCTTCAACTGCAGTTACCAGCAGGGCAAAGGCGTTGTTGGCCAGATGCAGTCCCACAGCGGCCCCGATAGTGCCGGTGCGCGCGGTCAGATCGGCACAGGCCAGCCCAAGCGCCATGGCCCAGATCGCCCAGACCGTACCTTCGACAGGTGTGACGCCATTGACATAATGGGCCAGCCCAAAGAACGCCGATGGCAGCACCATCCAGACCCAGCGGCTGTCTGACAATGCACCCATCTGCTGTTGCAGGTAGCCGCGAAAATAGAGCTCTTCAGTGCCGACCTGAATTAGCAGGGCGACAAAGGCAAAGGGTAGCATCACGGCCCATTGGTCCAGCGGGCGCATCCGCGCGAAATAGTCCCACTCGCCCGACAGGCGCAGCGGTTCCTGGATCAACAGCACCAACCCCACCGCAATGGTAACGCGCCGCAGATCGCGCCATGCCTGCTGGTGCGGCCCGGTCAGGCTAAAGAACCCGCGTTTGTGGATCAGCCGGACCAGTACCAGCAACGCAATGCAGGGGATGATGAAGGCGGCAAATTCGACTAGCGTATCAAGTGGCGTTACCGTGATCCGGCCAGGCCCTGAATAGGGGGTAAAGATATAGGGCGTCGCCTCGAACACCAGCTCGAACCCGACCACGACCAGCAGTACCAGCCACAGGTTGCGCCGGGCGGCTGCGGGGGCCACGAAATGCCGGTGCAGCGGATAAGGATCGGGACGGCGCATGGGGCACCCTAGGCAGCGATCCTACCGCTCTGCAACGGGCCGCGTTTCGGCTTGTGTCAGCACTGCCCGCCAATTAGACCGTTCTGCAACAGTTTTCCGGAGGATCAGCCATGCTCAAGGGCCCAGTCAACAAGTCCAACCTGCCAAGCCGTCACGTCACCGAAGGGCCCGCGCGCGCGCCGCACCGGTCCTATTTCTACGCGATGGGACTGGATGAAGAGGCGATCAAACAGCCATGGGTTGGCGTGGCGACCTGCTGGAACGAAGCGGCACCTTGTAACATTGCGCTGAACCGTCAGGCACAGGCCGTCAAGCTGGGCGTCAAGAAGGGCAGCGGCACGCCGCGCGAATTCACCACCATCACCGTCACCGACGGGATCGCGATGGGCCATGAAGGGATGCGGTCCTCGCTCGCCTCGCGTGAGGCGATTGCGGACACCGTCGAACTGACAATGCGCGGCCATTGCTATGACGCGATCGTCGGCCTTGCGGGCTGTGACAAGTCGCTGCCGGGCATGATGATGGCAATGGTGCGTCTGAACACGCCGTCGGTCTTTATCTACGGTGGGTCGATCCTTCCGGGCCGTCTGGATGGCAAGGACGTCACCGTGCAGGACGTATTCGAAGCTGTCGGCAAGCATCAGGCAGGCAATATGTCGGATGCAGAGCTTGAGGTGCTAGAACGGGTGGCCTGCCCCTCTGCCGGGGCCTGTGGCGGTCAGTTTACCGCCAACACAATGGCCTGCGTGTCCGAGGCCGTGGGCCTTGCGCTTCTGAATTCCTCTGGCGCGCCAGCCCCTTACGAGTCGCGTGACCAATACGGCATCGCCTCTGGCGAGGCAGTGATGCACCTGATCGAAAAGAATATCCGCGCCCGCGATATCGTGACGCGCAAATCGCTGGAAAATGCCGCCCGTGTGGTGGCCTGCACCGGGGGGTCCACCAATGCCGGTCTGCACCTGCCCGCCATCGCGGCAGAGGCGGGGATCGACTTTGACCTCTTTGATGTCTGCGAAATTTTCCGCGACACGCCCTATTTCGTCGACCTCAAGCCCGGCGGTCAGTATGTGGCCAAAGACCTTTACGAGGCAGGCGGTGTGCCTGTGGTGATGAAGGAACTGCGCAAGGCCGGTCTGATCCACGAGGATTGCATGACCGCCAGCGGTCGGACAATGGGCGAAGAGCTGGACATGATCAAAGGCGAGGCTGATGGCCGCGTGATCTATCCCGTCGAAGAGCCGATCACTAAAACCGGTGGTGTTGTGGGGCTTAAGGGCAACCTTGCCCCCGAAGGTGCCATCGTGAAGGTCGCGGGCATGTCCACGCAGGAGCAGCGCTTTGTCGGCCCGGCCCGCATCTTTGAATGTGAAGAAGACGCATTTGAGGCTGTGAAGGCGCGCGAGTATGAGGAAGGCGAAGTCATCGTCATCCGCAACGAAGGCCCTGCAGGTGGCCCGGGCATGCGCGAGATGCTGGCGACCACCGCAGCCCTGTCCGGTCAGGGCATGGGCAAGAAGGTGGCGCTGATCACTGACGGCCGTTTCTCGGGCGCGACCCGCGGGTTCTGCGTCGGTCACGTTGGACCAGAGGCCGCACATGGCGGGCCGATTGCCCTGTTGCGCAATGGTGATGTCATTACGCTCGATGCGACAACCGGAGAGCTGTCGGTTGATCTGACTGCAGAAGAGCTGGAAAGCCGCAAAGCCGATTGGACAGGTCCGCGTGAGACGATCTATGCCAGCGGTGCGCTGTGGA
Organism: Yoonia sp. R2331; assembly: GCF_041103235.1. Taxonomy (NCBI): domain Bacteria; kingdom Pseudomonadati; phylum Pseudomonadota; class Alphaproteobacteria; order Rhodobacterales; family Paracoccaceae; genus Cognatiyoonia; species Cognatiyoonia denitrificans. Next base: position 546,347 of record NZ_JBGCUN010000002.1, read on the forward strand.
AATATGCCCAACTGGTCGGCAACACCCGCCAGGGCGCGGTGACGCATCCGGGCGCCAAGGGTGAAAAGCACATCTATATGGACCTCTGACCCCGTGTTCTCGCGACTGGGAGGGGCCATTGCCATTGCGCTAACGATGGCGGGCTGTGGTGGTATCGGGAACCTGGCAGGCGATGGCGGCACCACCTCCATCGCCCTTGCAGGCGGTGCAGTCACAGCCACTGGGCCGGACAATTTCTGCGTCGATCCCCGTGCCAGCCGCACGCGCGATGGATTTGCCATTCTGGCGCCCTGCGTCTTGTTGACAGGCGAGGGGCCGGGTGTCCCGGGGCTGGCACTGATCACCGTGCAGGTTGGTGATGCGGGCACTGCATCCGTGGCTGGATCCGAGCCGGTGTTCGAGGCCTTCCTGAAAGGTGATGCAGGCGCTGCCTTGCTCAGTGCCACGGGCGATGCAGGCGCAATCACCGTGCGCCGCACGCGCGCATCAGGTGGGGTGGTTACTGTCTTCTTTGACGATACCAATCCGCCGCCCATTGCAGGCACCCAGCCCACCGAATGGCGCGGATTTCTGGACCTTTCGGGTCGATTGGTGACGGTCAGCTTGCGTGGGTTGGCCGATGCCCCGCTGAGCGTGTCGGTGGGGGATGCGCTGCTGCGGCAATCAATCCTCGCGCTGCAATCCGCGAACGCCACGGAAATCCCAGCAGATAGCTGACAACTGTTTCCTTTTTGGCAACAATTTGGCAGGTATAGGAAAAGGACAACGGTGCGCACTGGGGCGGTGCCGCCGCTGCAAACAGCAAAGAACGCAATGGCACGCAACACACAGTCCTTGCTTGACCGCATTTCCCATCGTCGCAGCTTGCGTCGCTGGACGGCTGCTGCACGCGCTGCCGAAACAGCTGAATTGTCGCAATTGAAAGACCAGCGCCAGCAAGCGCGTCAGTTGAAAGGCCGTCTTGACCAATTGGTGCATGTCGCAGATGGCCGCCTTGCCCTGCCACGGATTGGGTCCAATGCGTTCAACCGGCCCGGTGGTACGCTGTGGTCCTGGCGCCCGCAGGTCTGGCGCGGCCCGGTCACGCCCAAAGGTATCGCTGCCGTCCCTAGCAAGACGCCCTTTGGCGACGAAATGCACCTGTTCCACGATTGCTCTGTCTCGGAACTGACGATGCGCCAGCTGCGCAATACACGCGAAGAAGACCTGGCCCCATTCGCCCTGCGCATGGATGTCTTTGGCTTTGACGGCAGCTTTCTGTCGCTGGTGCTGAATTTTCCAAAGGACGCGGTTGACGGCATGCGACGCCGGCATCTGATCCGTGTCTCGACGATTATCGAGGCCGAAAAAGAGGTCGAGGTGTTTGGCCGCCTGAACGTCAAGCACGGCCCGAATACCGAACAGGTGACGCTGGAAATACCGATCAATCTGCCTGAATCCGTGGTGGAGTTCGACCTGGCCTATTCGGAATTGAACGAGAAACGGATCGACAAGATGTGGCTTGACCTGATCTTTGAAGGCCCCGAGATGAACCAGATCACCATGCGCGACCTGACATTTTGTCGGTATCCAAGGGCAGAACTTTGATGGCCAAAGACACGCAACAGTCCGGTCAAGTGATACTGACCAAGACGTCGCTGACCGCGGGTGTCTGGCAGGGAGAGCTGCATGGTTTGGTCGACGGTACCCCGGACCTTGTGGCGACCCATATGGGTGAAGAGGTGCCGGGCCCTGACGTGACCGAGGATGGTGAGGTTTGGCAAGTGCGCTTTGCCCTTCCGGCAGACCGGATCGCCGACGGTGTGCAGACCTTCGTGATCGCCGATCGGGCCACCGGTGAGGTGCTCAGCAGCTTTGCCGTCATGGCGGGCGAGGCGCTGGGCGAGGATATCCGCGCCGAGATTGACCTGATGCGCGCCGAGCTTGATATGCTGAAAAAGGCGTTCCGCCGCCACTGCGTCGAGACCCAGTAGCCCGCGAACGCATCTTGTTGGACACCAGTGATGCAGTCATCCAACGGCTGTCAGTCTGAATATGGCCGACCCGCACTTCTTTGCCGGTTTTGTCCGGCATGTGCTTTTCCGCAAAACTTTCAGCGACACGGACACCTGAATTTTTTGCTCCACTCGAGTCTGTGTGTCTGGATGTGGCCAAGACCTGAAAAACGCTGCGACCCATCGCACCATTGCAAGTCCTCACCGGGTGCGGCACATGGAATTTGCCGTGACACCTCGCACAGAATCGCAGGACCTGCTTTGACCGACAGAACCTTTATCCGCCACGTTGTGCTGTTCAGCGCCCGCAACAAGACCGATGTCGCACGGATTGTCGAAGGGTTAACGCTGCTCAAGTCGATCCCGCATGCATCCCTCTTCGAGGTTGTCCCGAATAGCCGGGTTGACCAGCTCTCAGACGAAATTGATGTGGTGGTTTATGCAGAGTTTGCAGATGATGCCGCGTTGCAGGCTTATAAGGCCCATCCGCTTTATCAGCGCGCGATTGAAATCGTGCGCCCGCTGCGCGACATGCGGATCGCTGCGGACTTTTGACCCCAGCGGACAAGCCCTGCGTCGTCTTTGACGGCGGACCGCTGGCAGGCGGGACGACCTTTCGTGCGCCGCGCAGGATCATCACAGCGACAACACCCGACGATGTCGGCCCCGCCTTTGCACAGATGCAGCAGGCGCAGGCAGATGGGTTTTGGCTGGCGGGGCATGTGGCCTATGAATTCGGGTATCTGGCCTCGTCCAAGCTGCGCGACCTGATGCCCGACGACCGCGATGGCCCGTTGCTGCAGTTTGGCGTGTTTGACGCGCCGTTGTCGACACCAGAAGATTTGACCGAACCTGCACCATGCACGGAACCTGTGCCCCAATGGGACCAGGACCGCTATGCTCAGGCCTTTGCGGTGGTCCACGACTACATTGCCGCCGGTGACATCTATCAGGCGAACCTGACCTTTCCGCTCTTGACCACCTTCGACGGTAGCGCCGCGGCACTCTATGCGCACCTGCGCGCGCGCCAGCCTGTGCCTTATGGCGCCTATGTTGATCTGGGGGATGCTGTGCTTTTGTCGCGCTCGCCCGAGTTGTTCTTTTCCCTGACCGCTGATGGCAAGTTGACCACCCGTCCAATGAAAGGCACCGCGCCGCGCGGGGCGACACCGGCCGAGGATGACGCCCTGCGCGCAGCATTGCAGACATCCGAAAAGAACCGCGCCGAAAACCTGATGATCGTGGATCTTCTGCGCAACGATATGAGCCGGGTGTCAGAGGTCGGCAGTGTCAAAGTCCCGGACCTTTTTGCGGTCGAACGCTTCGCAACCGTGCACCAAATGACATCGACCATCACATCGCAGCTTTGTGCAGGCACAACCCTGTCAGAACTGTTTCACGCGCTCTTCCCCTGTGGGTCCGTGACGGGTGCGCCCAAGGTGCGCGCGATGCAGATCATTCAAGAAGTCGAAGCGCAGCCGCGCGGGGCCTATTGCGGCGCAATCGGGTGGATTGCCCCTGATGGCGCAATGGAATTCAACGTGGCTATCCGCACGCTGACCATAACGGGCGACCAGACCGCGCGGCTGAATGTGGGGGGTGGCGTGGTGTACGACAGCACGGCCACCGATGAATACGCCGAGGCCTTGCTGAAGTCGCGTTTTGTCGTCGTAGATTAGCCAACGATTTGCGCACATCTTTTCGGAATGACCTGACGTTCCGGATGACGCGCGCGTCACCCTGCGGCATGGTCACCGCAACCGGAGGATACCATGACGACGACATACCCCAACATGCTCGCGCCCCTTGATCTGGGTTTCACCACTTTGAAAAACCGGGTGCTGATGGGGTCGATGCACACGGGTCTGGAAGAAACCCGCGACTGGAACCGGGTGGCAGAGTTTTATGCCGCGCGGGCGCGGGGTGGCGTGGCGCTGATGGTCACCGGTGGGATGTCCCCCAATAAAGAGGGCGGCGTTTTTCCCGGAGCTGCCGGGCTTTTCACACCCGAGGATATCGCGAACCACAAAGTGGTGACCGACCGGGTGCATGACGCAGGTGGCAAGATTGCGATGCAGATTCTGCACGCGGGCCGCTATGCCTATAGCCCTGATTGCGTCGCACCTTCGCCCGTCAAATCCCCGATATCGCCCTTTCCACCTAAAGAGCTGGACGCGGCGGGCATCGAAAAGCAGATCAGCGATATCGTGACGGCAGCGACCCGCGCGCAAGAGGCGGGATATGACGGGGTCGAGGTGATGGGGTCGGAAGGGTATTTCCTGAACCAATTCCTTGTCACCCACACCAACAAACGCACCGACGAATGGGGCGGGTCTTATGAAAACCGGATGCGCCTGCCGGTCGAGGTTGTGCGCCGGGTGCGCGAGGCTGTCGGCCCAGATTTCATCGTCATCTACCGGCTGTCGATGATTGATCTGGTGCCCAATGGCTCCACCTGGGACGAGGTTGTGACCCTCGCCAAGGCGATTGAGGCGGCAGGTGCCACGATCCTGAACACCGGGATCGGCTGGCACGAAGCACGGATACCGACGATTGCCACCTCTGTCCCGCGCCGGGCCTTCACCTGGGTCACCAAAAAGTTGATGGGCGAGGTGTCGATCCCTGTCATCACCTCGAACCGGATCAATATGCCCGATGTGGTGGAAAACGTGCTGGCGGATGGCTGCGCGGACATGGTCAGCATGGCGCGGCCGTTCCTTGCCGACCCTGATTTTGTGGCCAAGGCGCAAGCAGACGCAGCGGCGACCATCGCGCCCTGTATCGCTTGTAATCAGGCCTGTCTGGACCACACATTCGGCGGCAAACTGTCGTCCTGTTTGGTGAACCCGCGCGCCTGTTATGAAACCGAACTTGTCGTGGAACGGGCGGCTGCGGCAAAGACCATTGCGGTCGTCGGTGCCGGGCCTGCGGGTCTTTCTGCCGCGCTGACAGCGGCAGAGCGCGGCCATGCGGTCACCATCTTTGACAAAGCGGCAGAGATTGGCGGCCAGCTGAACATGGCCAAACAGGTGCCGGGGAAAGAGGAATTCTGGGGCCTCGTTGACCACTACCGCACGATGGTGACGCAGGCGGGGATCACGCTGCGGCTGGATACAGTAGCGGATGTCGCGGCGCTGTCGGATTTTGACGAGGTGATTATCGCCACGGGTGTGACCCCGCGCGATCCGCAGATCCCGGGGCAGGACGGCCCCAATGTGCTGTCCTATATCGACGTGTTGCGCGGCAAAAAGCCGGTGGGTGACCGTGTCGCAATCATCGGGGCCGGGGGCATTGGCTTTGATGTGGCTGAATATCTGGTGACAGATGATAGCCCGACTGAGGATCTGGATGAATGGTTGCGCGAATGGGGCGTGGGCGATCCTGCCGTGACGCGCGGTGGGTTGCGGCCGGAAGGGCCGCAACCTGATGCGCCGACCCGTCAGGTCACGCTGCTGCAACGCAAGGCGCAAAAGTTGGGCAAGAACCTGGGCAAGACGACGGGCTGGATTCATCGCGCAGCACTACAGATGAAGAATGTGCAAATGGTCGGCGGCGTGAACTATGACCGGATCGACGCAGAGGGCCTGCACGTTAGCGACGGTGAAGCGCGCGAGAACCCACGCGTGATTGCCGCCGACACGATTGTCTTGTGTGCGGGGCAATTGCCCGAACGCAGCCTTGCAGATGCGTTGGCCGCAGCGGGTAAGCCCTGTCATATCATCGGCGGCGCCGATGTGGCCGCCGAACTGGACGCAAAACGCGCCATTGATCAGGGCACTCGCTTGGCCGCGACGCTGTAAGAACAGCGGCCATTCTGTTCGCAATTTGTTAATAAAGGTTAACGGGATGGCCCAAAATCCGGGCTTTTCTGTTTCTTTTCCCGCACCAGTCCCGACATAACCCCGATATTGTCAGGCATATGCCCCATTCCTGCCGGGATTGAGCGACAAAACTGCACTCCAACGAATGAAGTGCAAGGAAACGGTATGGATCGCCTGACTGAAATGGAAGCCTTTGCCACCGTGGTGGATCAGGGCGGCTTTACCGATGCAGCAAAAAAGATGGGGATTTCAAAATCCGCCGTCTCCAAGCACGTCTCCTCGCTTGAGGCGCGGTTGGGCGCAAGACTGCTGAACCGCACTACGCGCCGGGTGTCCCCGACCGAGATTGGCTTGGCCTATTACGACCGCGCACGCCGGGTGCTGAACGACGCAGGAGAGGCAGATGCGCTTGTCACGTCCATGCAATCTGCACCCTCCGGTTTGCTGCGTATCTCGGTGGCGACCGACTTTGGTGTGAACCACCTGTCGCCTGTGCTGGGCGATTTCCTTGCAGAATTTCCCGACATCACTGTGAACATGGTGCTGAACAACCGCTATGTGGAACTGATTTCCGAAGGCTTCGACATGGCCGTTCGGATCGGAGAGCTGGAAGACAGCACCCTGCGCGCCCGCAAACTAACCGACACCACCCGTCGCATGATCGCCAGCCCGGACTACTTCAAGCAATATGGCCGTCCCGAAAAGATCGACGATCTGAACGAACACAAGCTGCTGCACTATTCCAACCAGGCCAATTCCGCCGTCTGGAAGCTGACCGCACCTTCGGGCGAGCGTCGTCAGGTCCGTACCGCAGGCTGGCTGACTGTGAATGATGGTCAATCGCTGCTGAATGCCTGCATCGGCGGTCTTGGCATCGCCTATCTGCCCAGCTTCCTTTATGCCGACGCGCTGAAACAGGGCCTTGTTGAAGAGGCGATCCCCGATCTACCGGTCGAAACCCAAGGCATCTATGCGGTCTATCCGCCGGGCCGCTTTACCCAGCCCAAGGTCCGCGCCTTCATTGATTTTCTGGTCCATGCCTTTGCCGAAAAAGGCCCGGACGCTTGGTAATCCAGTTTCCCGAGGTGTGAAGACACCCGACTTTATGCGGTCCCTTCGGGGGCCGCTTTTTTATTCGCTGGTCGAGGTGATGATGACCTCAACACGGCGGTTCAGCCCGCGGCCATCCTCGGTCAGGTTGCTGGCCAACGGGGCGAGGTATCCCATGCCCTGCGCCTCAAGTTGGCGGCGCGGCACGCCGTAGTCCGCAACCAACCGTTCCAGCACAGCGCCTGCGCGACGGCGAGACAGGGCGATGTTTCCATCGAGTGACCCCGCGCTGTCCGTGTGGCCGACAAGTGCGACCGTGCGGTCGGGATTATCGGTCAGATAGGCCGCCAGCGTATCCAGCACCGGCACGTCACCCGCCTCAAGCTGGGCGGAACCGGTGGCAAAGGCCAATCCGGGCAGCACAAAGCGCCCGGCCTCTTCAAGCGCGGTTTCCAGATTGGCCGATTGCGCCTGTACCGTGCGGGTACTGAGGCGGGGCGCATCGGCCTGCACCTGAGGCGTGGTTTCGCGCGGGCCGACCAGCGTAACCTGCACAAACCCCGCATCCGCCGTCACGCTGGACAAAAGGCTGACTGCACCGTCCGGGCCCGTCGCTGACAGGAACCGGAAGTCCCCCAGATTGACAGTCATCGCAGGCGGCAGAAGCACCGGTGTGGCAAATCGAAAGTCGAAACCGCCGCAGGCGTTCGTCTCGCATTCGAAGCTGACGCGATACCCTGCGTTTGACAGCTGCTCTCGCAGGGGGCGCAGCAATTGCAGGCTGCTCAAACCGGTGGCGTCGATGCGCCAGGCCTGCTGGGTCATATCGCCTTCGATGCGCGTGGTGGGCAGGACGTCATCGGCCCAGGCACCATTCGGCAAATCGTAGCTGCTGTCGGTGCTGACCACCTCTGCCGTCAGGGTGGCATTCGCCGGAAACGACAAATCCTGCGCCACGAGTGGCCCTGCGGCGAACGCAGAAAGGATGGCCAGACGCAGGATCATCGCGCCTGAGCGTGATAGCCGTCGTTGGGTCGCATATCGGTGGCAGAGGCGACCCGGTTCGTCATGTTGAAAAACCCCGCAACCCCCGCGATGTCCCAGATGTCCCGGTCGCTAAAGCCTGCGTCGCGCAGGGCCTGACGATCAGCCTCGACAATTTCGGCGCTGGCGCGGGTCATCTTTTCTGCGAACAAACACATGGCGGATTGCCGGGCATCCAGTCTTGCGGCGCGCCAGTTCATCACCAGCGCCTCGCCCAGCATCGGGTCATCTGACAGCGCACGCACGGCGGCACCGTGGGCTGTCAGGCAATAATAGCACTTGTTGATGGACGACACGACAACCGCAATCATCTCGCGTTCCAGCTTGCTCAGCCCGCTGTCGGCCAGCATCAGATCGTTATACATCGCCGTGAAGGTATTCAGCTTGTCGATGTCAAAGGCATAGGCCTGCAACACATTGGGCACCATGCCCAGCTTGTCCTGACAAACGTCAAAATACTTCTGCGTCTCCGGCGGCAGCGGGTCGACCATTGGCAGGTCAAGGGCGGTGGGTTTGTCGGTCACTTGGCATCGTCCTTTGGCAACGTGCGGTAGTGATAGCGCCCCACAAGCGTCATCCCAAGCGAAGAATACAGGTGGTTGGCTGCTGCGTTCGCCTCTGTCGTGACCAAAGTCAGGAAGGTGCAGCCCTGTTCCAGCGCCCAAAAGGCGGCGGCACGGGTCAGATGCCGGGCCAGCCCTTGTTTGCGATGGGCCACGGCCACCTCAAGCGCGTGGATCATCGCGCAATCACCATCCACGCCGACAAACACGGTGGCGGCCGGGCGGTCATTGATGCGTCCCAGAAACGAGGTCTTGGGCTGTGGCGCGCGGGACATGACTGCCAATCGTCCGTCACCGATGCCCCCGGCGGCCCAGATATCCCGCTGCACCGCAAGCGGTGGCCAGACGGTGAAGGCGGTCACCGGCGGCGGGCGCTCGGTCGCGATGGCGGCGGCGGGGGCTGCGTAAAGCACGGAGGGGTCTTTGACCACGTATCCCGCATCGGCCAGCAATGCGTCCAGCGCATCCTCGCCTTCACGGATCATGAACAGCGGGGTCTGCGAAAGCGCGTGCATGGCCGCTTCGGCTTGGGCGAGGTTCGCGCGGGTGATCGGACCGCTGGCCGTGGCGGCGCTGACCCGGCGGCCGCCGCCCTTGCCGGTGCGAATCTGCCAGGGGCCGTGCGGCGCGACATTGGCGGCGGGCCAGGTGGCCGCCACCACGTCATAAAGCCTGTGAATATCCGGCAGCGTCATGCGTCAAAGGCGGCCCGCACCGCGGCCTCTGCCGCCTGCAAGTGGTCAGGGTCCTGCCCGCGCAGCACGATGTTGGACCCATAGATGCCGTCCTTTTGAAACGGATAGGAACCTACGGAAACAGCGGCAAAGCGCGCGTCAATTTCGCCCAAGGGTCCGGCGATATCGCCTTCGCCGCGCATTACCCGCACAGACACCGATTGCAACGGCACGCCACCGCCAATGGTCGCCATCACACTGTCCACCATTGCGCGAAAGACCGAAGGAACACCGGCCATCACATGCACATTGCCCAATGTGAACCCCGGTGCCGTGCTGACCGGGTTGTCGATCAGCGTGGCCCCGTCGGGAATGCGCGCCATGCGCAAGCGGGCTGCGTTCAGCTCTTGCCCGGACCGGTCGTAATGTGCCTGCAACAGCGCGCGGGCGTCATCGCGCACGTCGATGGGCGCGTCAAACACCGCCGCGATGCAATCGGCGGTGATATCGTCATGGGTCGGCCCGATCCCGCCTGAGGTAAAGACGTGATCATAGGCCGTTGACAGTGCCTTGACGGCGGCAATGATCGCAGGCGCGTCATCGCTGACCACGCGGACCTCTTTGAGATCAACGCCCGCCGCCGACAGAACGCCCGCCAGATGGTGCATATTGGCGTCGCGGGTGCGGCCTGACAGGATTTCGTCGCCGATCACGCACATTGCGGCGGTGGGGTTGGGCATCTGGGTTCTCCTGTCGGTTCATGTTGGGTATAGCGCGGGATATGGACTTTGCCACGCCCCTGATCCCCGCCCGTCTGATCCGCCGCTACAAGCGCTTTCTGGCCGATGTCACCTTGCCTGACGGGCGAGAGGTGACCGCCCATTGCGCCAACCCCGGCAGCATGATGGGGCTGGCTGAACCGGGTACCAAGGTCTGGCTGGAACCTAATGATGATCCCAAGAAAAAGCTGAAATTCGGCTGGCGGCTGGTCGATCATGAAAACGGCCACTTTACCGGCGTTGATACCAGCCTGCCCAACCGGGTGCTCAAGGCCGCGCTGATGGCGGGTCAGGTGCCGGGCCTTTCCGGCTATGATCTTGTCCGGCCAGAGGTAAAATACGGCACCAACAGCCGCATCGACTTTCTGCTGACCGGGGCTGGGCCCGACACCTATGTCGAGGTTAAGAGCGTTACGCTGTGCCGCACGCCGGGGCTGGCAGAGTTTCCCGATAGCGTGACAGCGCGCGGGGCCAAACATCTGAACGAACTGGCCCACGTAGCTGCAAATGGGCATCGTGCGGTGATGCTGTATCTGGTGCAACGCACCGATTGCGAACTGATGCAACTCGCCGCTGACCTTGATCCGGCCTATGCGTCGGCGTTTCAGGCGGCAAAAGGGGTCGAGGTGATCGCGCTGTCCTGCGCGATCTCGCCTCTGGGGATTTCACTGGGATCCCCCATTCCTTTCACACCGCCCGCCTGACCCTCTGGCAAGGGGCGCATAGATCGCCTATGTGGTGTTCACGCAAAAAGGGTAGACACCGTGACCACCAATACCAGCCGACTGACCAAGGATGGCATCCGTCTTTACGAGCCGGGCGATTTCGCGGGCATGAACAAGGCAGGCCGTCTGGCGGCGCAGATTCTGGATGACATCGCGGAACACGTCTTTCCCGGCCAGACAACCGGTGTTCTTGACCAGCTGATTACAGATTGGGTCAATGCGGCGGGTGCGACATCGGCCACTATTGGCTACAAGGGGTATCAGCACGCCAGCTGCATCAGCGTCAATCATGTGGTCTGCCATGGCATCCCCGGCGACAAGGTTCTCAAAGACGGCGATATCCTGAATATCGACGTTACCGTGATCGTGGATGGCTGGTTTGGCGACACCAGCCGCATGTATGTTGCAGGCAACCTCAGCCGCAAGGCAGAACGTTTGATCCAGGTCACCCATGATGCCCTGATGAAGGGGATCGAAGCAGTCAAACCCGGCAATACCTTTGGCGACATCGGCTATGCCATCCAGCAATACGCCGAAGGCCACCGCATGTCCGTTGTACGTGATTTCTGCGGCCACGGGCTGGGCCGTGTGTTTCACGCCCCACCCAATGTGCTGCACTATGGCCGCCCCGGTACCGGTGCGGTGTTGGAAGAGGGCATGTTCTTTACCATCGAGCCGATGATTAACCTTGGTCGCCCTGAAACTAAGGTTCTGGCCGATGATTGGACCGCGGTGACACGGGATAAATCGCTGTCTGCGCAGTTCGAACATTCTGTTGGCGTGACGGCGCAAGGTGCTGAAATCTTTACACTTTCCCCCGCTGACAAGTTTCACCCCACTTATTGATTTCTGATTTGCATGGGAAAGGGTCTGGCCTTTTCCCCTCTTGCGAATGACTTGCAACTGGCGGGTTTGGGGCCTATATGAGCCTTGTCGCTAGCGGTGACGCCACTCCCAATACCACGACATCAAAGGATGCACCCTATGCAGACCCGTTTTTCGGCCGTCCTTGCGGCCACCCTCGCTTTGTCCGCAGCGCCGCTTGCCGCGCAAGAGGTTACGTTGCGCTTTCAGCACTTCGTCTCGCCTGCCAGCGCCAACCCGACATATTTCATGCAGCCCTGGGCCGATGCGATCGAAGAACAATCAAATGGCCGCATCAAGGTTGAACTTTATCCCTTCATGCAATTGGGCGGTGCCGCGCCCAGCCAATACGACCTGATCGCTGACGGCGTGATTGACGGCGGCTGGGTAATCCCGGCCTATCAGCCCAACCGCTTCCCCGAGGCCGAGGCGATGGAACTGCCGTTCCTGACGACCAAATCCGGCGAAGAAGCATCCGCTGCCGCGTGGGAATTTACGCAAGACTATCTGATGGATGATTTTGCTGACATCCACTTGATCGCCGCCCACATGCACGGCCCCGGCATCGTGCACAAAAAGGGCGATCCGATTGCAGAGGTTGCAGATTTCGCCGGTCTGAACCTGCGCGGCCCATCGCGCCCGGCGACTTTGCTGCTGGACAAACTTGGTGCCAACCCCGTGGGCATGCCCGTGCCCGCCTTTCCAGAGGCGCTGTCAAAAGGTGTCGTGGACGGTGGTGTCATCACATGGGAAATGTCGCCCTCGCTGAAGCTGAACGAATTGACGGATAGTCACACGGATGTGGCAGGCGATCGCGCGCTGTATAACCTCTATTTCATCTGGGCGATGAACAAGGACAGCTATGCCGCGCTGCCTGATAACCTCAAGGCGGTGATTGATGCCAATTCCGGCATGATGGCCAGCCGCTGGGCTGGGCGTGCCCATGATCTGGGCGACGTGGTCGGCCGCGAGGCGATGGCCGCGGATGGCAATGCCATTGCCGAAATCAGCGCAGACCAAACGGACGCCATGAAGGCGCTGGGGGCAGAGGTCACTGCCGAATGGATTGCCGAGATGGACGCCAAGGGCTTTGACGGTGCCGCATTGGTTGAACGTGCGCAGACCGCCGTGGCCGCCCATCTGAATACGGCAGGAACGTTTGTTAACGAGTAGGCTTGTTTTGCCGCGTAACCAGTGACCTGTCGGAGGGGCCGCGTTCATCGCGGCCCTCTTCGTTTGTGTCATCCAGACGTTTCCACAGCAGTGACAACAGCGTCTCGCCCGCCAAAGGCGTGGTGCAATCGCCAATCAACACCGGCGCATCAAAGGCAACCGGCGCGGGCAGATGTAGCGCTTCTGTTTCTGCTTTGGGTTTGGCCCAGGGGCCCTGCAGGCTGGCATCGGTCATGGGATCAGCCTAGCGCTGTCAGTCCAACCCGATCAACCCCGGCACCTGTGCCATGTCCGTGAACCCGGTGACTTCGCCCTTGGCCCGCGCCAGCCCGCCATCCGCCACATAGGCCAGCGCGCGCACCTTTGCGGCCTGCGCAGCTAACCACCCGGCGGGCATGTCGTCGATCATCACGGTCTGCGCCGGGTCCGCGCCGACAATCCGCATTGCATGCAGCAACATGCCCGGCTTTGGCTTCGCCTCGTGCTGCTCGCGGCTGTAGATGCGGCCATGCAGCCGGTCCCACAGGCCCGATGGCCCCAAAGAGATCTCCATCTTGGCCATTGGTCCGTTCGAGGCGACAGCAACAGCGATCCCGCGCGCCTCTAGCAGGTCCAGCAGGTCGATCACACCGGGGATCACCGGCACGCCCGCCCGAAGCGCAGCAAAGACCCGGTCATAGACGTGATCCAGCCAGTCGCCCGGTAAATCGGCACCCATCTGAATGGCGGTGTCCATCACACCCTGCATCGTGCCGCCCGCAAACAGCTTGTGAACATCCGATGCGGCCACATCCAATCCGCGTTGCTGCAACTCATCCGACAGGATGCGATCCGTCACCGGCTCTGTGTCCACAAGCACACCGTCGCAGTCAAAAATCACCAGTTTCGGGGTCATGTTTCTGCCCTTAAGAAAGTCATATGGGTATCGCCATAGCGGCGCTGATCCAGCATCTCGAACCCGCTCGGGGCCAACTGCGGCGAAGCCTCTTCCCAGACAATCAACGCGCCCGAGGCGATCCAACCACGCGCAGCCAGCAGCGCCTTGGCCCCCAGGTCTTGCCCATATGGCGGATCAAGAAAGATCAGATCACAAGGCGCATCTGCGGGTGGCAGGCCATCGGCGATGACGCTTAACACCGTGCACGCATCCGCCCGGCGCAACTTGGCGATATTGGCGTGGATCAGCTTTTGCGCCGCGCGCCCGTTGTCGACAAATGTCACATGCGCCGCCCCGCGGGACAGCGCTTCAAGCCCCAGCGCGCCAGTGCCTGCAAACAGATCAAGCACACGCGCGCCGCTGATCGGGTCGCGAAACCGTCCACCCTGCAAAACGTTGAACAGGCTCTCGCGGACACGGTCCGTTGTGGGCCGCAAATGGGCCGCCGCGTCGCCTTTGCCCACAGGCGTCAGCGCCGTGCCGCGATGTGTGCCTGCGATGATCCTCACGCGCGCAACAGCGCCTTCATATCGGTGGCGGGGTCGGCAATGACCGACGCCGCGGGCGACCTACCGCCTTCGATCAGGCGCTTGCCGACCATGTAATTGCGCGGATCGTTCATGGCATCCACGGCGATCAGCTGATCCCCCTTGTAATACCAATGGCTCTGACTGCCCGCCGCCTCACCCTTGCGCACCACGACGTCGGTATAGCCAATGTTCAGCCCGGCGATCTGCAGTTTGCAGTCGTATTGATCCGACCAGAACCACGGTTTGGGCTGATAAGGGATAGCGCGCCCAAGGATATTCAGCGCAGCATTCTCGGCCTGATCAATCGCGTTGCCGACGCTTTCAACGCGCACGCGCGTGCCGTCAAACAAGCAGGACGCACAATCGCCCGCAGCCCAGATATGCGGATCGCTGGTGCGGCTATGCGCATCGCAAGAAATTCCGTTGTCAATGGTCAGACCAGCCGCCTCTGCCAGTGTGACCGCAGGGTTAATGCCGACGCCGACGATGGCAAAGTCGAGGTCCAGTATCGTGCCGTCTGACAGTTCTGCCCCGGTCAGTGCATCAGTCCCAATCAGGCGGGTCAGGCCAACGCCTTCGCGGACGTCCACGCCATGTGCTTGATGCAAGGCGCGGAAATAGGCCGAGGTTTGAGGCGCTGCGACACGTTGCAGAATGCGGTCCGCCATTTCGACCAGCGTCACTTGAACGCCACGCTTGGCGGCCACGGCAGCGGCCTCAAGCCCGATATAGCCACCGCCGATGATCAGCGCCCGCGCGCCATCGCGGAACGCCGGGGCCATCGCGTCGGCATCTTTCAAATCACGCACAGTGAACACATTGTCCAGCATCCCACCAATGCTGGCGGGCAGTGTGCGTGGATGGGCGCCTGTGGTCAGGGCCAGCGCATCATAAGCCACAACGCTGTCGTCGCTCAGCGTGATTTGCCGGTTGGCGGTATCAATGGCCACTGCGCGCGTCGCGAGCCGCAGATCAATGTCTTGCTCGGCATAATAACTTTCAGGCCGCAAATACAGACGCTCTTCGGCCATCTCGCCCAGCAGATAGGCCTTGGACAGTGGCGGGCGCTGGTAGGGTGGTACAGCCTCGCCACCGATCAGCGTAATCTTGCCCGCAAACCCTTCGCTGCGCAGCTTGGCTGTCAGCGATGCACCGGCCTGACCGGCCCCAATGACGACGACATGTTGCATGGTGTCTTTCCCTTGTCTTGGCGGACCCTATATTCTCGCGGGGAATGGATGCAAATGTCTAAAAGGAACCACGACATGACAATCACCATTGGCGACACACTGCCCGATGCCACCGTCTTGCACATGGGTGCAGAGGGGCCAGAAGCCGTGCAAATGGCCGAGAAACTCAAGGGCCGCAAAGTTGTGATCTTTGGCTTGCCCGGTGCCTTTACCGGCACCTGCACAACCGCGCATGTCCCCAGCTTCATGCGCACGCGCGACCAATTTGCCGCCAAAGGCGTGGACGAGGTGATCTGTATCGCCGTCAACGACCCCTTCGTGATGAAAGCCTGGGCCGATGCCACGGGTGCAGCGGCGGCGGGTATCACCATGCTAGGGGACGCTGAAAGCGCCTTCACCAAAGCCATCGGCATGAACTTTTCAGCCGGACCCGTCGGCTTTGTGGATCGGTCCAAGCGCTTTGCGCTTTATGCCGAAGACGGGGTGGTCAAGGTGCTGAACGCTGAAAGCAACCCCGGCGAATGCGAGATCTCTGCAGGCGAAACCCTGCTGGCCCAAATCTGAAACTGAAAAGGCCGGGGTAAATCCCGGCCTTTTGATCATTCGGCGTTCACGTTGACGATGGTGCGCGTCGGGAACGGAATGTCGACCCCGGCCTGATCCAGCGCCTCTTTCACCTGCCGTTTCATATCCGCTTGATAGGCAAAATAGTCGCTGCGCGCACACCAGACCCGCACCAGAAAATCGACAGAGCTGGCATTGAGGTTGTTGACCTGAATGAACGGCTCTGGGTCGGTTTTACTGCGCGGATCGGCCATAATCGTATCGCGGATAACCTGTTCGGCAGTGGCAAGGTTTGCGCCGTATCCGACACCAAATGTCCATTCCGCGCGGCGCGTGTCATAGATCGAATAATTGGTGATCGTATTGCCCCAGACCTGTGCGTTGGGGATGATGATCTGCACGTTGTCGATGCTGGCCAGTTCGGTGAAATTCAGTGTGATATCCTTGATCGTCCCCATCTCGCCGTTGACAGCAACAAAGTCGCCCAGCTTGATCGGGCGGAAGAAGATGATCATCACACCCGCTGCCACATTCGACAGCGTTCCTTGCAAGGCCAGACCAATCGCAAGACCTGCCGCACCGATGACTGCAACGATGGATGTCGTCTGAATGCCAAAGGTGTTCAGCACAAACAAAAATGCAAAGCCGATCACCACATAGCGGATGATATTGCCCAGAAAGTTAAAGAGCGTCGGATCAAGGTGATCGTGCTTTTCACCCAAACCCCGCACCCTGCGGCTCAGCCATCCACCAATGACAAAGCCCACGAACAGGATCGCAATCGCGGCCAGCACATTGCCCAGCAACGATACCAGAAATTCGAGCGTCAGTAGGTCCATGATCGACTTGCCGTCGATGATCTCTGTATTCAGTAACGTGTTCATCTATCCGGCCAGCGCGTCCATTTTCGTTGCCAATTTGGCGTCCAGCGCGCTCAAACCACCGGTGTCGTGTGTGGTCAAGACCACCTCAACCGTCTTGTAAACATTTGACCATTCGGGGTGATGGTTCAGCTTTTCCGCCCAGATCGCGGATTGGGTCATAAAGCCGAACGCCTCGACAAAGTTCTTGAAGACAAAGGTTTTTTGGATCGCATCGCGCCCCTCGACCATGGTCCAGCCAGCATCCATCAGGGCCGTGCGGCCCGCGTCATCCAATGCGTCGGTCATTGTTGTTCCTCTCTGTTGTCCTTGCGAAATGGGCCGTAGCTGGTGAGCACCTCGATTTCGTGGTCAATCGCGTCGCGCTCGGCTTCAAGATAGCGCGCGACGGCATCGCGGAAACCGGGGTCGGCGAACCAATGCACCGAATGCGTGGTCACGGGCAAATAGCCGCGCGCCAGCTTGTGTTCGCCTTGCGCGCCCGCCTCGACCCGCTGCATGCCCTGCGCGATGGCAAAGTCGATGGCTTGATAATAACACAGCTCAAAATGCAGCGCCGGGTGATGCGCGGTGCAGCCCCAATAGCGCCCGTAAAGCGTGTCGCGCCCGATCATGTTCAGCGCCCCTGCGACGGGCACGCCGTCTTCCAGTGCCAGAACCAGCAGGATGTCTTCGCGCAAATGGGCATGCGCTTCTTCAAAGAACGCGCGGGTCAGATAGGGCGTGCCCCACTTCCGATTGCCGGTGTCCTGATAAAATTGCCAAAAGTCATCCCAGTGCTGCGGTTGGATGGCGTCGCCAGTCAGTTGCACGATCTCGCCCCCAAACCCCTGCGCCTGGCTGCGTTCTTTGCGGAGGTTCTTGCGCTTGCGGCTGGACAGATCGGCCAGAAAGCCCTCGAAATCGGCATAGCCGTTGTTTTCCCAATGAAACTGCTGCCCTGTGCGGTGCAACAGACCCATCTCTGACGCCGCCAGCGCCTCTGCCTCGGTGCAGAATGTCGCGTGGACCGACGACAGTTCATTGTCGCTGGCGATCTGCACTGCTCCTTGCACCAGCGCGCCCATGCCCACTGCTTCGAACCCCGGACGTGTCAGAAACCTGCGGCCTGTGGCGGGCGTGAACGGCACTGCGATCTGCAATTTCGGGTAATAGCGCCCGCCTGCGTTTTCATAGGCATGGGCCCAGTTGTGATCAAAGATATATTCGCCCTGACTGTGCCCCTTGGCATAAAGCGGGGCCACGGCGATGACCTGCCCGTCAACCTTTGCTTCCAGATAGCGCGGCTGCCAGCCGCTGCCGGGGCCAACCGATCCGCTGTCCTCAAGCGCCTTGAGAAAGCGATACGTTGTGAACGGATCAATAGCGCGACCCTCACCTGCCTCGGGACAGGCGCAGGCATCCCAGTCGCGGGCAGCTATGCCGTCCAGCGTGGGATGGGCTGACACTTCGATGGGTGCGTCCGTCATGCGCCTAACCTGTGCGCGATGCGCCGGCGGTCAAGCCGCATATCCCTCAAACGTGATATTGTCGGCCACTTTTCGGGCTGCGGCCTCAACTTCGGCTGAGCGGACCGTCCAGCACAACACCTGCGCGCCCTGCGCCTTGAGTTCGGCAATCCGGGGCGACGCAAGATCATTCACATTGTGGCTGACAAAGCAGGCATCCACGGCGTCATAATCGGGAATACTGGCCAGCCGACGGCGGGTGCCTTCGGGGATGGTCGGCCAATCGCGCGCATTGAAGGGATCGGTCACTAGACCGCGAGGTACATCGGGCAACAGCCCGGCCATTTCTGCGATGTGATGCGGGTTGAACGACATCACAGCGACATCGCCCTCATAGCCTTTCAACAGTTTGGCAATCGCGCGCTTTAACCCGCCGATTTGCGGGCCAAGGCTGCCATCCTGGTCCTTGACCTCGATCAGCAGCGGCACGGCCCCGGCAACAAGTTCCATGACCTCTTTCAATGTCGGGATTGTCCCGGCATCGTCGGTCAGGCCAATCTTGCACAGCTCTTCGGCTTTGTGCTGTGCGATGGCTCCTTTGAAAGCCGTCAGGCGGGACAGGTCGTAGTCATGAAACACCATCGGCACCAGATCGCGGGACGCCTGAATATCAATTTCGATGCCATAGCCCGCGTCGACCGCAGCCTTGATCGAGGCCAGACTGTTTTCGACGCGCCCCGCGGCGCGGTCGTGCAGGCCGCGATGGGCGATCGGGCGTTCCAGAAAGGCAGGGGGAAGGGTCATGCGATTTCAAAGATGCCTTCGATTTCGACCGTCACACCCAGCGGCAGCGACGCGGCGCTGACGGCTGACCGCGCGTGGCGCCCCTTGTCGCCCAAGGCTGCGACCAGAAAATCAGACGCGCCGTTGATGACCTTGGGTTGTTCGGTGAAGTCGGCAGTCGAATTGACAAAGCCCACCAATTTGACGACCCGCACCAGCCGGTCGATATCTCCCCCGCAGGCCGCCTTGAGCTGCGCCAACAGGCTGATCGCACAGGTCTTGGCCGCCGCTGCCCCGTCTTCTACGCTGACACCGTCGCCCAGCTTTCCGGTTAGCAGTCCATCGGCATTGGCCGAGATTTGGCCCGAGACATAGACCGTGTTACCGGTCACGACAAAGGGCACGTAGTTTGCGGCGGGGGCAGGTGCGTCCGGCAGGGTGACACCCAGTTCCGAAAGGCGGGATTCGATGGCGGACATGGCGCTCTCCTTGCTGTGGTGCGCAGACGCTAGACCGCCCGGGCTGGCGGTGCAATCAGGACTCGCGGAACGCTTTGGCAAAATAGTCTGACAGGGGTTTCAGCAGATAATTCATCGGACTGCGATCCGCGGTGCGCACGAAGGCCTCAACCGGCATGCCGGGGATGAGCGTGGCCCCCTCTGGCAGCTTCTCGATCTCACCTTCGTTCATCTGCACTTCCGCCCGGTAATAGGACAGGCCCGCGTTCTGATCTTGAAAGGCGTCTGCCGACACCAGCGTGACCGTGCCTTTCAGTTCCGGTGTGCGGCGTTGATCGAGCGCGGAAAACCGCAGGGTCACGTCCTGACCTACATTGATCTGGTCGATGTCATTGGGTTGCACCTGCGTCGCGATCACCAGCGGGCGATCCTGAGGGACAATATAAAGCACTGGATCGGCAGGCCGGATCACTGACCTGGGGGCAAAGACGGTCATGCCATAGACGATGCCCGCCACCGGCGCGCGAATGTCCAGCCGCTCAAGCTGTGTCCGCAGGGTGCGGCGGCGTTCCGACAGTTCCAACTGTGTGTACTGCAGGTCGCGCAATTCGGTAATCGCTTCTTCGCGGCGTGTGGTGGTCAGGCCAAGAACCTGAATTTCGATCTCTGTCATGCGCTCGCTGGCTTGTGCCGCAGCAGCGGTCAATTCACCTACACGGCCTAGCAGGCTTGCTTCTTCGCGTTGCAACGCCAGCACGCGGCTGGCCTGCGCGAGACCGCGATCCAGCAAGGACTGCTGATCGGCCAATTCCTCGGCAATCAGGTCACGTTGGGTCCGCAGGGCGACCTGCTGCGCCTCAATGCCCGACAGTTGGCTGGCGATCTGGGCGCGTTGTTGCGTCAGTTGTTCAGTGGCGCGTGCGATGGAATCCTTGCGCGCCTCAAACAGCCGCGACTGCCCATCCATCAATTCCGCCGCGTCTTCACCGCCTTCTTGCAGGATGGCATCGAAATCAAGCGTGCCTTCGCCGTCGCGTTCGGCCTTTAGCCGCGCAGTGCGGGCCAGAATTTCGTACAATTGCCCCTCGATCACCGCCAGTTCGGACGTCAGGATCGAACTATCGAGCCGGATCATCATGGCCCCTTCGGCCACGGTGTCGCCTTCATCGACTAGAATTTCGGACACCACTCCACCGTCCGGGTGCTGCACCACTTGTCTGTTGCGGTCCACCTCGATCTGGCCGGATGTGATGACCGCGCCGGTGATCTGGGCCATCACCGACCACGTGCCAAAGCCGCCCACAAGGATCAACAGCGCAATTAGCCCCAGCGTCATCGGCCGCGTCGCCGACCAGCGTTTCTTGTGATCTTCGGTCATGACACACCTCCGGCCTTGCCTGCGCTTTCGGTGATGGCCTGCGCATTCTTGACGACCTCGCGCATCACCTCGTCCTTGGGACCAAACGCGCGCTTTGCGCCGTTTTCGATAACCAGCAGCATGTCGCATTCCTGAATGGCCGCGGGCCGGTGCGCCATGATAAAGACGGCCTTGCCCTCGGACTTGGCGATCCTGATGGCATTGTTCAGCGCGACAGAGCCATCGTTATCAAGGTTCGAATTGGGTTCATCCAACACCAGAATGACCGGATTACCATACATGGCCCGCGCCAGCCCGACGCGCTGAATCTGCCCGCCCGACAACCGCCCGCCGGTGGCCGAGACACGGGTGTCATAGCCTTCCGGCAGCTTCAGGATCATCTCGTGTGCTGCAGCCTTTTTGGCGGCTTCAACCACGGCAGCATCATCGGGGGTCTTGGACATCCGCGCGATGTTGTCCTTGATCGTGCCGTCAAACAACTGCACCCGCTGCGGCAAATAGCCGATGTGCTGCCCCAGCACATCGGGGTCGTATTGATCCAGCGCCGCGCCATCCAACCTGATCTTGCCGCCAGCAGGCTTCCACACCCCCGTCAGCGCCCGTGCCAATGTGGATTTGCCCGCGCCCGATGTGCCAATCACACCCACGGCCTGACCGGGCAGCACCTCGAAAGATATCATGCGCAGTGCGGCCTGCTGTTCACCGGGTGGGATAACCGTCACCTGATCAGCAACCAGCCGAGCGGCAGGCTGAGGCAAGGCCGTGCGTGGCGTATCCTCTGGGACTGCGCCCAGCAGCACGGACAACCGGGACCAGCCTTCGCGGCCCTTCTGAAAATTCGCCCATTGGCCCACGATCAGTTCAATCGGGGCCAGCGCGCGGCCCAGAAGGATCGAACCCGCGATCATCGCACCCGGCGTCAATTCGCCCTGCAAAACCAGATACGCGCCCAAGCCCAGCATCGCAGATTGCAAAAACAGCCGGAACGCCTTGGTCAGAGACGTGAACGTGCCTGCGGAATCCGCCGCCCCGATGGTCGCGTCCAGTGACGATCCGCGCGCAACCTGCCAGCGATCAAAGGCGGCCGTGCGCATCCCCAGAGAATGCACCATCTCGCTTTCGTTGCGGATTTGCGCACCCAGCGATTCCGATTGGAACGATGCGGCATTGGCCCGCTCCAGCGGTTTGCGCGTGGTCAACTGGTTGGCCACGGCGATGATGATCAGGATCACACCGCCCACCAATCCCAGAATGCCCATCAGGGGGTGGAAAATGAAAATGCCCAGAAAGAACAAGGGCGCAAAGGGCAGGTCAAACACCGCCATCAGCGCGGGCGAGGTAATCAGCCGCTGCACCGCCTCAAGATCGCGCAGGCCAGTCGCGGCTTCTTGCGGGGCGCGGTTGAGTGTTGTGGCCTTCAGAACCGCCGAAAAGACCCGCCGATCAAGCCGCGCCTGAAACCGCGCGCCGACACGCGCCATCACCCGGCTGCGCACGAAATCCAGAATGCCCATCATTGCATATAGAAACGCCACCAGCACCGAGAGCGCGATCAACGTCTCAAGGCTGCCGCTGCCCAGCACCCGGTCATAGACGTTGAGCATATAAAGCGGCCCGGTCAGCATCAGCAGGTTCACCACAAGGCTGAAAACGGCGACCATCCAATACAGGTGGCGGCTTTCGCGGCGTGCGGCGGCCAGCTCTGCGCGGCCCTCGTTGGTCTGGTGGTCTGCCATCTTTGTTCGTCCGTTTGCCCTGATGGGTCTATCTGACTGTTATTGTGCCCGGTTTAGCGACAATCGCGGGATCAATCACGCGCAAATCCATGTTATTTGAGAATCTAGCCTGTAGGGTCACATGATTAACGCAAGTTGATTGGGGTTTGTTATGTCGTTGCTGCCTGCCGTTCGGGCCATTTTCATTGCCACGTGTGTTCCCGGTGCTCTCGCCGCTGGACCTTACGATGGTATTTACAAACAAACGGCCAATGCCGAATGCAGTCTGGTGGGCGTTGATGGTGGCGCACTCGAGATTCGTGAAGGCATCTTTTACGGGGTCGAGGTCGAGTGCCGCATGACCCGACCGGTGAACGTGATCGACATGGACGCGACGCTTTATACCATGCAATGCTCTGGCGAGGATCAGGCTTGGACCGAACGCGCCATGATGATGAAACCGGCAGAGGGTGACGGCATTATCATGCTGTGGGACGGATATGCCTTTGCCTACGAGGCCTGTTCAGCGCCCGAATAGCGCCTATTCCCCCAGTCCGCCCAGAATATTGTCCAGCACGTTCAGGATCTCCTGATCGGCCACGATTTCCCCGCCCGAGATAATGCCCGCGCCGGATTGTCTGGCGGGCGCTTCAATCGGAAGGCCCGTGGGCTGCCAGCCCGCTGTGATCCGGGTCATTGCCTCGCGCCAGATGTCAGCGGGTAGACCGCCGCCTGTGACGCCTGACATCGGGCGGTTGTCGTCGTAACCCATCCAGACACCGGTCACGTAGTCGCCGGTATAGCCAATGAACCAAGCGTCGCGCTGCGAATTGGTGGTGCCGGATTTGCCTGCGATTTGCCAGCCCTCTATCTGCGCCCGTGTGCCGGTGCCGTATTCGACCACCTGGGTCAGCATCCAGTTCAACTGCCGCGCCGCACTTTCGTTGATCACCCGCTCGCCGATCCCAGCACCCGCATTGGTCATCAGCGGCTCTGCATCGCCCAAAAGCCGCAGATCGGTCAGCCCATAAGGCGTGACCGAAGACCCGCCATTGAGGAACCCCGCATAAGCGCCCGTCATCTCGATCAGCGTGCTTTCCGAGACACCCAGCGCCAGCGCCGGGCCCGCCGCAAGGTCGCTGTCGATGCCAAAGCCCTGCGCGACCTGCCGCACAAGCTCTCGGCCCACCTCTTCGGACAGAACAACAGCCGGGATATTGCGGCTTTCGGCCAGTGCCTGGGTCAGGGTTACAGGCCCCTTGAACTGGCGGTCATAATTCTGCGGCTCCCACGGGCCAGACCCCGGCACTGTGATAGTCAGCGGTTCATCGTTGATCGTGTCGTTGGGTGAAAACCCAAGCTCCAGCGCCGTGGCATAGATGAAGGGCTTGAACGCCGACCCGGTTTGCCGGTTGGCTTGCGTCGCGCGGTTGAACGCGCCAGAGGCACGCACATCGCGCCCGCCGACCATCGCGCGCACCGCGCCGTCGGGCGACATCACGACAATCGCCGCCTGCGCCTCTGACCCTTCCTTGACCTTGTTTTCAAAGACCCACAGCAACGCCTCTTCTGCGGCGGTCTGGATGTCCTGATCCAATGTTGTCTTGACGATGATGTCTTCGGTCGTGCCATCGGTCAGAAAATCCGGAACTCCGCCCAAGGCCCAATCGGCAAAATAGCCACCAGCGTTGGCCGCAGCTGCGCGGCCCAGTACGGCGGGGTTCGCCAGCGCCTCATCAGCGGCACTGTTGGACAGATAACCTTGATCGCGCATCAGGCCGACCACCGTCGCCGCACGTCTTTGAGCGCGTTCAAGGTTCGACAGGGGGTTATCCCGTGACGGCGACCGGATTACACCTGCCAGCATCGCGCCTTGCGCCGGGTTCACCTCGCGCGCTGAGATGCCGAAAAACCGCTGCGCTGCTGCTTCGGCGCCGCGCGCGCCGCCGCCCATGTAGACGCGGTTCAGATAGATCGTCAGCACCTCGTCCTTTGAGAATTTGGCTTCCAGCGCCATTGCAAAGGCCGCTTCCTTGATCTTCCGCCACAGGGTCGTGCGGCGACAATCTGTTTCATAAGCGCGCTCGGTTTCCCATCTGTCTGGATCAAACGGGACACCATTGCATAAAAGCTTCGCGGTCTGCTGGGAAATCGAAGAACCACCTGCGCCTGACAGCGGGTTCCGTCCCTGGCTGTAGTTGCGGTACATCGCCGCCGCCGTTGCGTAAGGGTCCACACCTATGTGCCAAAACTGGTAGAACCGCTTGTCCTCGGTCGCGACGACGGCGTTGCGCAAATGTGGGCTGACTGTGCTTGCCGTGATCATCCCGCCAAACAACTCACCCCGCGACGCAAAGCGCGCGCCTTCACGGTCTTGCAAAATCACTGATCCGCGCGTCCGAGCGTCCACGAGTTCTTCGATGGGGGGTAACTGCGTGGTGTAATAGAAGACGCCAAGACCAGCGAGCACGCTGACAACCAGCCCAAGCCGCCAGGTCAACCGCCAGATCAGGCGCAACAGCCAGACAAACGGAAACAACAACCAGCCGATCAAGCCCCGCTTGGCCGTCTTCTTGCGCGGGGCCGCGCGGCGCTTGGCCTTACGTGCGGGTGCTGCCTTGCGCGTGGGTTTAGACGTGCTTTTGGAATAACGTTTGTCGGCCACAAGTGGCCCGCGTTTCCCGCCTTGTCCGGTCATCTGCTTCTCAATCGTTCTTGTCGTTTTGTCGCATACTAGCCGCTGTCGCACAGCTTGTCCCGTGTCGAGATGCGCATCTGCCACCCTTTTTGATCTGATGAATAATTAAGCAGACGGTGCAATTTGTGCAAAAATTGTGCAATTCATCAGGATTCACACCCTGTTTTCCACCTCTCATTGCTTGTGACCCGCGCCTGCGCTGCGCTTTCTCTGTTCAACCGCGCGGCAACGGGCTGCGGGTCGCAAGTGAAGAAAGACGAGGGAACAGCACGTGAAACTCATCATTGCAACAATCAAACCGTTCAAGCTGGAGGAGGTTCGCGAGGCGCTGACCGCCGCAGGTGTGCGCGGGATGATGGTGTCCGAGATCAAGGGCTTTGGCTCTCAGTCGGGACATACCGAAATCTATCGCGGTGCCGAATACGCCGTGAACTTTGTGCCGAAGGTCAAGCTTGAGATCGTGGTGCCCGATGCCGTGGCCGAACAGGTTGTCACGACAATCGCGACGACGGCCAAGACCGACAAGATCGGCGACGGCAAAATCTTTGTGCTCGACGTTGAAAGCGCCCTGCGGGTTCGCACCGGCGAGCTGAACGACGACGCACTGTAACCAGTGACCGGGACAAGGGAAAAACGATGAAACTTACAAAATCAATCATGTTCGGGGCCACGCTTGCGCTGCTACCGACGCTGGCCGCGGCGCAGGATGCGACAGTGGCTGTGCCGACCGACTCGGTCTTTATTCTCAACTCGCTGCTGTTCCTGATCGGTGGCTTCCTGGTCTTCTGGATGGCAGCAGGCTTTGCCATGCTCGAAGGGGGTTTGGTCCGCTCCAAGAACGTGACCATGCAGATGACCAAGAACATGGGCCTCTTTTCGCTGGCCGCGATATTCTACTACCTGATCGGTTACAACCTGATGTACCCGTTGGGCGACTGGATGATCGGGTCGGACGAAACTGGCGGGTATCTGTCGGCACTTTGGGGCCCCGGTGTTCTAGAGGCCGTTGGCGTGACTGCCGAGGGCGCTGATGATTACAGCTATGCCTCGACCGGGTCGGACTTCTTCTTTCAGTTGATGTTCTGCGCGGCGACCGCATCTATCGTGTCAGGTGCGCTGGCCGAACGGATCAAGCTGTGGCCGTTCCTGATCTTCACGATCGTTCTGACCGGCATCATCTACCCGATCCAGGCCTCCTGGAAGTGGGGCGGCGGTTTCCTTGACAGCCAGTACGGCTTCCTTGATTTCGCTGGGTCGACTGTTGTCCACTCTGTGGGTGGCTGGGCCGCTCTGGTGGGTGCCATCATCCTTGGGCCGCGTATCGGCAAGTACAAGGACGGCCGCACGATCCCGATCATGGGTTCCAACTTGCAAATGGCGACATTGGGTACATTCATCCTGTGGATGGGCTGGTTCGGCTTCAACGGCGGCTCTCAGCTTGCTATGGGGTCGGTGGGCGACGTGGCTGACATCAGCCGCATCTTCTCGAACACCAATGCTGCTGCAGCCGGTGGTGCGATTGCCGCACTGATCCTGACGCAGATCCTCTACAAGAAGCCCGACCTGACGATGATCCTGAACGGCGCGCTTGCCGGTCTGGTGTCGATCACCGCCGAACCGCTGACACCGTCGCTTGGCGCTGCTACGCTGATCGGTGCCGTGGGTGGTGTGATCGTGGTCTTCGCCGTGCCGTTCCTTGACAAGCTCAAGATCGACGACGTGGTTGGTGCGATCCCGGTTCACCTCTTTGCGGGTATCTGGGGCACGATGGCCGTTCTGCTGACGAACCCTGATGCGACCTTTATGGGTCAGCTTCTGCCGATCATCATCGTGGGTGTCTTTGTGGTGGTCACCAGTGCCGTGGTCTGGTTCATCCTCAAGGCGACGATGGGCATCCGCGTCAGCGAAGAGGCTGAAATCTCCGGCCTCGATAACGCAGAGCTGGGCATGGAAGCCTATCCGGAGTTCACAAAAGGCTAAGCTCCTCCCCTTAGCCAACTCCCAGACCCGGGCGCACCACGCGCCCGGGTCTTTTCGTTTCCAGATGGGAAGCGCGTGGAATCTCCCGGAAATCGCCGAAGTGATGCACGTTTCGTGCGTCAGATGCGGGATAGTCCGAATGAAACGCGAGGACATTCGCGGCATGGCGATGGAATATGGCGCGACACCTGATTCTTTGCCGGAGACCGCGACATGATCCAGAAACCTTATCTTCTTTTCTTGGGCGACGCGCCTGACCAGCTGGCCGCAAAGGTGGCGCAGGGGATCAAGGACTGGAACCCCGAGGCCGCCGTCGGCCAATTCCGGATGCCCGGCTGCGGGGCTGATGTGGGTCTAACTGATCTGACATTGGAAGAGGCCAAGAACGCGGGCGCCAAGACGTTGGTGATTGGTGTCGCCAACCGTGGCGGCATGATCTCTGCCGCCTGGAAAGAGGTGCTGGTTCAGGCGCTCAACATGGGTTTTGACATCGCCAGCGGCCTGCACAACCTGTTGCGGGATGAAGATGCGCTGGTCGCTGCCGCGCGTGTCAACGGGATGAGCCTTTTTGACGTGCGCATCCCATCCGTCGCATACCCAATTGCCAATGGCATCAAGCGCACGGGCAAGCGTTGTCTGGCCGTCGGCACCGATTGTTCGGTGGGCAAGATGTATACCGGGCTGGCCATGGACGCCGAGATGAAGAAACGCGGGATGAAATCGACGTTCCGCCCGACCGGGCAGACCGGCATTCTGATCACGGGTGGCGGCGTCCCATTGGATGCCGTGATTGCGGACTTTATGGCTGGCGCAGTCGAGTATTTGAC
Organism: Yoonia sp. R2331; assembly: GCF_041103235.1. Lineage (NCBI taxonomy): Bacteria > Pseudomonadati > Pseudomonadota > Alphaproteobacteria > Rhodobacterales > Paracoccaceae > Cognatiyoonia > Cognatiyoonia denitrificans. The sequence continues at coordinate 574,423 of NZ_JBGCUN010000002.1, forward strand.
GCCCGACAATGACGCCGATCACTGGGACCACATCGAAGGGCAGGGCAGTCTGTTCCATGTGAGTTATTCCGGGGTGACGATGGCGCTTATCCACGGCGGTCAACCCGACGCGCTGATCCTGGCACATGAACCGACGCGGACGCATATGCGCGGTCTGCCAGGCTATGGGTTGCCGTCGCTTGAGGCTTTGCGCGACACGGCCTTGCCGATTGCAAAGATTGCCAACCCGGATTGCGTTGTTGCGGGCATTTCCGTGAATACGCAACATCTGGATGACGCGACGTTTGAGGGCTACCTCAAAGAGGTGGAAGATCGTATGGGATTGCCAGCCGTTGATCCTTATCGTCAAGGTGCGGCACGTCTGGTGGATGCGCTGGACGCGATCTAGGGACGTTTGCGCGCGTCTTGAGCGGGGTGGCGATTATTCGACGAATAATCGTGCCTCCGGCGGGCATATTTGAGTTCAAAAGAAAGGCCGGGCATGAAAATTGATGTGACCCGCGATGTGTTCCAGCTGGCGCAGGTTTTCACGATCAGCCGAGGGTCGCGCACACAGGCCGAAGTGCTGACCGTGACGGCGCAGCACAACGGGCATCTAGGGCAGGGCGAATGTGTGCCTTATGCGCGTTATGGCGAAACGCTGGACAGTGTGACGGAGCAGATCAACGGTTTTTCGGGTCGGTGGTGCGACTTGCAAGACGAGCTGCCCGCTGGTGCTGCGCGCAATGCACTGGACTGTGCGCTGTGGGATCACGCGGCCAAGATGGCAGGCAAGCGTGTCTGGGACTTGCTGGATTTGCCCACACCGCTGCCTGAAATCACGGCCTATACCTTGTCGCTGGCTTCCGCCGAGGCGATGCAGCGGCAGGCGGCTCAGAACGCACATCGGCCCCTGCTCAAGATCAAGCTTGGCACGCCAGACGACATGCCCCGTCTGGAAGCCGTACGGCGCGGCGCGCCCGACACACCGATCATCATTGATGCCAACGAAGGCTGGACCGCCGATATCTATGCCGAATTGGCGCCACATCTGATTGGCCTTGGTGTCAAGATGGTTGAACAGCCCTTACCAGCCGATGCCGACGACATGTTGGGCGAGATTGCGCGCCCATTGCCGGTTTGCGCGGACGAGGCATGCCATGACCGCGCCAGCCTGCCGGCGCTACGTGGCAAGTACGACATGATCAATATCAAGCTGGACAAGGCTGGCGGCCTGACAGAGGCGCTCGCGCTCAAGGCCGAGGCGCTCGCCGCAGGTTACGCCGTGATGGTCGGCTGCATGGTGGGATCATCGCTTGCGATGGCGCCCGCGACCATCCTTGCGCAAGGCGCGGCCTTTACAGACCTTGACGGCCCGCTCTTGTTGGCCGAAGACCGCGCGGAACCTTTGATCTTTGACGCCGCCGGGGTGCACGCCCCGTCCGCCGCACTATGGGGATGACCATGCGCACTGTATACCTGAACGGCGACTACCTGCCCGAAACCGAAGCCAAAGTGTCGATCTTTGATCGCGGTTTTCTGATGGCCGATGGCGTTTATGAGGTCACAAGCGTGCTGGGCGGCAAGCTGATTGACTTTGACGGTCATGCCGTGCGCCTGCAGCGGTCGCTGGATGAGTTGGACATGCGCAGCCCGATCAACAAGGACGACCTGCTGGAGGTGCACCGCGAATTGGTGCGCGTGAATGAGATTGACGAAGGCATGGTCTACCTCCAGATCACCCGCGGCGCGCCGGGTGACCGCGACTTTGCCTACCCGCCTGAAGACACAGAACCAACCATCGTGCTGTTCACCCAGAACAAGCCGGGGCTGGCCAACAGCCCTGCGGCGCAAAAAGGCATGAAAGTGATCAGCATCGCCGATCAACGCTGGGGCCGCCGCGACATCAAGACCGTGCAACTGCTTTACCCGTCGATGGGCAAGATGATGGCCAAGGCGGCAGGCTGTGATGATGCCTGGATGGTCGAGGACGGCGCCGTGACCGAAGGCACCTCTAACAACGCTTATATCGTCAAAGGCAATACCATCATAACCCGGCAATTGTCGCACGACATCCTGCACGGCATTACCCGTGCCGCGGTGCTGCGGTTCGCACAAGAGGCGCAGATGAAGGTCGAAGAACGGCCCTTCACCATCGCAGAGGCGCAAGAGGCGGACGAGGCATTCATTACCTCGGCCAGCACCTTTGTGATGCCCGTCGTCGAAATCGACGGCGCAGAAATTGGCAACGGCACACCCGGACCGGTTGCGGCGCGCCTGCGCGAGATCTATCTGGACGAAAGCCGCAAAGCCGCAGTTTAAGCGTAGCGGCTGACTTGTATCGCCCGGGCCGGAATCTGGCTGGGGCGCAATCCTTCAAGAATGGCAACCTCTCGGTTGCCGACAAAGATGCGGGTGTCTTGGCCGGATGCCTCTGCGGTGATAGCCGTGTCGCCGCCGTCAACAGCGACCCGCAACGTGTCTTGCGCAGGGTTGAAGTCGGTCACGCGCACGGCCGCATCGCCGGGTTGGAATTCCTCGATGTCGATCACGTCGCGCCCTGACCCGCCCGTCACTACATCACCGTCGTTGACGAACATCCGGTCGTCGCCCTGACCGCCAAACAGCCGGTCTGCCGCCGGGTTGTCGACGTCAAAGGCATCGATAAAGTCATTGCCGTCGCCGCCCGCCAGTACATCGGCACCGCCGCCGCCTTCGATCAGGTCGTTCCCTTTGCCACCCTGCACATGATCATCGCCCAGACCGCCCAGCACGCGGTCATCGCCGCTGCCCGCATTGACCGTGTTGTCACCCCAGCCCAACGCACCCTCTGGCGCAAAAGGAAAGGATGTTCGCAAAGAAATGTAATCCTCGCCGTTGCCGGTACTGATATCGTCGTCGCCACGCCCGGCAAAAACAGCATCATCACCATTGCCGGTGCTCACCTGGTCATCGCCTTGCGTGCCAAGCACCAGCTGGCCCGGCGTTATGGTCTGATCCGCGACATCCATCGCGCTGAAGAACAGGTCTACATCGTCGGGGTCGCTGACGCCTTCGACCCGCAGGATCACCTCGCCCCCCAGTAACAGATCAAGACCGCCACCACTTTGCACCAGTTCGGCGTCCTGATTCTGAAACGCCAGCGGGACGGTCACAAACAGACCTTCGCCCTTTTCATAATCAGTGATCACGGCAGGCTCGACGGGGCCCGCATTCAAAACCACAAAAAAGGCGTCCATGTCGGCACCGCCAGACATCAGGTCACCGTTGTCACCGGCGATAATGTCCTTGCCGAACCCGCCATACAGCGCATCGGGGCTTTCCGCTTCGCCATTGCCATCCACGCCGTCAACGATGTCCGCGCCCAGATCGCCATAGATCGTGTTGGACCCTAGAAAATCGACGATCCAATCCTCGCCATCGCCACCACGAATAAAATCGTTGCCCGCAACCTGTTCAGCTTGGGGGTTCTCGACCGAATAGTTAAAGTCGTTGCCTTCGCCTAGGAAAATGCGGTCATCACCGGTGCCACCCCAGATCTGGTCATTGCCCTCTTCGCCGAACAACCGGTCGTCGGCAGCGCCGCCGTCTGCGATGTCGTCACCATCACCCAGTTCCAGCTGGTCGCGCCCGTCAGTGCCGATGACGTTATCGCTGCCGACACCAAAGGCCTGCATCTTCAGCGGTCCCTGCCGTTCCTGCGGATCAGGCGCTGGATCATCACCGCCCGCGTCATCGCCATCCTGTGCGCTGCCATCGTCTACAAACAGCAGCCCGATTGCTGCCATAATCAAAAGGGGTACTGCAAAAAATTCCATCGTCAAAAATAACCTTCTCAGCCCCACCGGTCGTCAAAAGATAGCGGGTTGGCACAAGGTGTTGTCAACGGCTGCGTTTTCGCATTAACCGAAATTATTCCTACAATAGCCCCTTTGGCGCCCATTGTCGCGCGTTGAGAGACGATCAGCCGTCGTTTGTCTCGTCCGGTGTCGGTGCCAACCCATAGCGCTTGGTTAACGCCCAGACATGGGCAGGAACCATATTCTTGATCTTGGCCGGCTCTTCGCGCCGCAGATGCAGGACGGTTTCAGCGGCCTTCATCTCAAGCCGGGCCTTGGCGAATTCGGTGCCGCGCGGCCCGATCCGAGGCTGCAACCACGCCATAAGCGGGCGCAACCAGTTCGGCATCCGCCGCAGCGGCAGACCGCCCGCCGCCAGCCGGGTGTTTTCGATAAATCCTTTCACGGCATTGGTGCGATTGCCTGCGCTGCCCGGCGCGGACAGATGCAACTGATCCCCCAGACCGTCCAACATCTCGGCCCCGCGCGCATTGCGCACGATCAGCCATTGATCCCCTTCGCCCGCCATATAGCCCACCGTGATGTCAGCCAGCCGGTTGGTGTAATCGACACAGGTGCGGCAGGTCAGCGGAAAGAAATCGCGTGGCAGGTCCGACAGGGGCAGCTTCAAAAATGGAATGAACCGTTTGCGTCCGTCCTTGAACCGCAGTTCCACACGGTAATCCGCGCGAAACTCCAGATAGGTCACGTCATCGGGTGTGTCGGTCAACCGCGCAAGAAAGCCGTGGAAATTCTCGGTCGTGGTGTTGTCCGAACAGGGCGTGCCAATCACGTAAAGCCGGTCCAGTCCCAGCTTGGCCTCAAGCGCGCGCAGGGCATAGACCTGACAGGGGATGCCGATCAATGCGATGCGCCGATGGCCCGCTGCCACCGCCGGTTCCAGTAGGGCCAGCAGCGGGGCATAACCCATGCGCATCCCGCGTGCCTGTGCCATGTCGCTGGCCTGCGTGATGATTGCCGGACGCGGTGCCCAGCGGTCAGCTGTGTCAGGCACCATGCACAGCACAGCGTCCACCTTGCCCCGCGTCAGCAGATCAGCGGCCAACGCGGTGGTGATCCCGGTCCACTGTGCCCCTTCGGCTGGTCTGCGCATCGCGGCACGGTGCATCACCAAATTGACGCCGAAAAACGCCTCGACCCCATCTGCCGCCGCGCGGCCATGCACCTGCTTTTCCAGCGCGGGGTAGTCGGGTTTGATGAATTGGCAGGCTGTGCCGCAGGCGCTTGGGTCTGCCATGCGCGACACGCCACAATCGGTGCACAACTTGCGGGGGGCCGCGTCGCGGACCTCGGGGATCGTCACTGTCATCCCCACACTGTGGCAGAATGGCCGCCACAACGTAAGGCCACCCGCACCCGCGCACCCATCACCAACCGCAAAGCCGCATATCACAAGGATTACGGCCCGCTGCCCTTCCCAATGCCGCACCTGCATTGTAAGAGGCGCGGACTCACCAAGGAGTATCAAAATGGGTTATAAAGTCGTCGTCGTCGGCGCCACGGGCAACGTGGGCCACGAAATGCTGAATATCCTCGCGGAACGTTCGTTCCCGGTGGATGAAATTGCCGTGCTCGCCAGCCGCCGTTCGCTGGGGACCGAGGTGACATTTGGCGACAAAACCCTGAAAACCAAAGACCTTGATACCTTTGACTTTACCGGCTGGGACATGGCGCTGTTTGCCGTGGGCTCGGAAGCCACAAAGAAATACGCGCCGGTTGCGGCCAAGGCGGGCTGCGTGGTCATCGATAACTCTTCGCTTTATCGCTATGACCCCGACGTGCCGCTGATCGTGCCAGAGGTGAACGCCGACGCGATTCACGGCTATGCCAAGAAGAACATCATCGCCAATCCCAACTGCTCGACCGCGCAGATGGTTGTGGCACTCAAGCCCCTGCACGACCGCGCCACGATCAAGCGCGTAGTGGTCAGCACCTATCAATCTGTGTCGGGATCCGGCAAAGCGGGCATGGACGAGCTGTGGGACCAGACCAAGGGCATGTATGTCCCCGGTCAGGAAAAAGACCCAGAGACATTCACCAAGCAGATCGCCTTTAACGTGATCCCGCATATCGACGTCTTCCTGGACGATGGCTCGACCAAGGAAGAATGGAAGATGGTGGCCGAGACCAAAAAGATCGTCGACAAGGCAATCAAGGTGACTGCCACCTGCGTACGCGTGCCTGTGATGGTCGGCCACTCTGAATCCGTAAACATCGAATTCGAAGAGTTCCTTGACGAAGATGAAGCCCGCGACATCCTACGCACGGCACCCGGCATCATGGTTATCGACAAGCGCGAAGACGGCGGTTACGTCACACCGGTCGAATGCGTTGGCGACTATGCCACCTTTATCAGCCGCATCCGTCAGGACAGCACTATCGAAAATGGCCTGAACCTGTGGTGCGTCTCGGACAACCTGCGCAAGGGTGCGGCCCTGAACGCCGTGCAAATCGCAGAAGTGCTGGGACGCGAGTGCCTGAAAAAGGGCTGACCCAACCTAAGCCATTGATTTCAAAAAGGGGCGTGCTGCGGCATGCCCCTTTTTTGTGGCCAATTTGAATGCGGCACAAAAGTGTTCCGTTTTCGGCCGATTTAAGGTAAAAGAACGGTTAAGTTTTGTGTTTACGAGGATAATGTTATGAAAAATCTCAAGACAATTGCATCTGCTGTGGCGTTGGCAATCGCCGCATCTACCGCTTCAGCCGGAAACGTTTCGTATGATGCGACGTCCTATGCACCGGGCGGTCACTCGCTTTGGTTCAGCGGCTTGGGCGCTCCACTGGGAAAGCACTTCCACTTCGATCCAAGCGGTCTGTTCAACACCGATATGACAAGCTGGGGCCAACTTCTTGGCACGGTGACTTCGGCCAATGACAGCACGAATGGCTTTCAGGTGTCCTTCAACTATGATGGCGACACAACCGGCCTTGGCGCGTTCAAGAATGGCGGAGGCGGCATGACCGGTGGTTCCGCGGTCCCCGGCACCAACGGTGTCTGGGGCGGGACGTTGAACCCGGACATTTTCTTCTTGAACATGACCGGTGGGACACTGACCGGGTTTGGTGACAAACTTGGCGGCATCAAGCTTGATGTGACTCGCAAGCCTTCAAACGGCATCATGGCGGCTCAGATCGGCACGGGTGCGAACGACAAGAATGGCAATTTCGGTATGTCGAACTGGTTCTACACAATATGTGATGTGTGTTCGAACGCGCAGTATGACTTCACCAGTGCGTTCAACAACAAACAGGGCGATGTGAACGTGAACCTGGTGCCCAATGGCGGCAACTTGACAGATGTCCCTCTGCCCGCTGCAGGCTGGATGCTGATTGCGGGTCTGGGTGGTCTGGCAGCGGCAAAGCGTCGCCGCAAGAAAGCCTGAACACACCCTCTGAGGTCCGAAGAATACCAAAGGCCCGTCGCGTTTGCGGCGGGCCTTTTCTGTTGCTGCTCGCGCTTTCCTCTTTGTCTTAGAACCGCTCGGCCCGCAGCACTTTGGCGTCGGTCACGCTGACCACACCGATCTGCGGTTCGACCACGGCAAAGGCGGCCTCCAGCAGGCCATCAAGCCGTTCGGGGCGGATCAGGCAGATGAAATTGACCATGCCCGACCGGCCCAACTGGCCTTCGCGGCTCCACCGTCCGGACCGGCCAGACCCGCCAAGGACTGGCATGATGGTAAACCCGGTCACCCCGGCCTCAAGCAGGGCGTCACTCAGCCGGCTCTCTAACGGTGCCTCGATCACGATGGATACGCGCTTTGCGTCATGCATTTCCATATCAGCCTCCACTCATCATTTGGGCCACCGCCAGATATAGCGGGATGCCAAGGGTCAGGTTAAACGGGAAGGTCACGCCCAGCGACAAGGTCAGGTAGATTGACGGGTTCGCCTGCGGCAGGGCCACACGCATCGCAGCAGGCACCGCGATATAGCTGGCCGAGGCGCTGAGCACCATCATCAGCACAACACCGCCCAGTGAAAGCCCGATCAACATCCCCAGCATCAGCCCTGCGACACTGCTGATCAGCGGCATCAGAATGGCAAAGCCGATGGCGCCAATGCCCAGCGTGCCCCGCACGTTGCGCAAACCACGCCCCGCGATCAGGCCCATATCCAGCAGGAACAGGCACAGCACACCCTTGAATGGGGTCACGATAAAGGGCGCGATTTCATCCAGCCCTTTTTGTCCGGTGACCGCACCAATGATGAAGGCACCCACAAGCAAAACGATAGAACCGTTCAACAGGATCTCGCGCATCAGATCACCGTCCATCTTGGTTCCCGTACCACCACGCGCCACCAGCCACAGGGCCGACAGGATTGCAGGCGCTTCCATCGCGGCGGCGACGGCGACCATATAGCCTTCGGAACTGATCATGCTGCCTTCCAGCACGGATGTGGCTGCGACGAAGGTCACAATGCTGATCGACCCGTAATGTGCGGCTACGGCTGCGGCATCCACACGGTCCATGCCGGTCATGATTTTGAGCAACGCAAAAGCGATGAACGGCAGACCAAACGACAGCACCAGCCCCGCGGCCACCGCCATCAACAGGGTCGAATCTATACCATTTGCGGCCACAGCCGCCCCGCCTTTGAAGCCGATTGCGAACAAAAGATAGATCGACATCCCCTTTGCCACGGCTTCCGGGATTGTCAGGTCGGATCGGGCCAATGCAGCAACCAACCCCAGCGCAAAGCTCAGGATGATCGGTGACACAAGGTTACTGGCCGCAAGATCAAAGATTTCGGTCATGATTGCCCCTCTGCTTGGCGCTTACTTAGCGTCACCACTGGCGGCTGCAAGGGAATTTGGGGAAATAAATGAACAAACGTTCAATTATCCGCACCCAATGCCGACAAAATCGCCGCAACGCGCGTCTTCGCAGCATCATCCAAAGACTTGATAGGCAAGGGAGGCAGCGCGCTGGTCAGTCCAAGAGCCTGCACAATCGCATAGACCACACGAATGCTGCCAAATGCCTGAAACATCTCCCACAGCGGCGCAAGCCGCGCTTGCGCTTGCGCAAACTCGGTTCCATCGCTATCTCGCGCGGCGTTCAACAAGGTCACAGCCTCCGCTGGCAAGATCCCTCCCAACACGCTGAACCAGGCATCCGCACCCTGCTGCAAGGTCACGCCACAGCCCCAATCACCGCTATACCCAATGACAAAGTCAGGGGGCAGACGGGGCCGCAAGTCAGCCATCTCTGCGGCGGCATCGCTTTTCGCAGGTAATGGCATCTTGACCGCAGCGACCGTCGGCAGTGCCGCGACCCGCTCTAGCAGGGCTGCGTCAAAATTGAAATGTGTGGTGCCAGGGTTGTTGTAGATGCACAGAGGCAGCGATGTGGCCGCACTGACCGCTGCGAAATGGGCAAAAACCTCATCTCCTGTTAGTGGCGTATAAGACATCGGTGCCAGCAACAGCCCATCAGCCCCGGCCTCTGCAGCGTCCTGTGCAAGGGCAATGGCATCATCGGTGCGCAATGCGCCCACGCTGATGATCAACGCGCGATCATCCGTTATGGCGTCGCGGGCAGCGACGACAGCGCGCTGCCGCTCTGACTGCGTTAGGTAGGCGTAACCACCTGTGCTGCCTAACAACCCAACCGATGACACTCCGGAAACCCGCAACCGTTTCACCAGCGCCGTCAATGCGGCGACATCCACCCGACCGGCGGGGTCGGTTGGGGTGATTGGAAAAGCAGACAGCCCGCGAAAGATCGACGTCATTCCTGTCACAGCGCGTTGAACGTGCCACTGTCGGAATCGTAAACCTCTAGCGCGCCACACCCGATATCATTCCAGACACCATGCAACGACAGAGCGCCTTCTTCGACGGCAGCTTTGACAAAGGGGAAGGTCATCAGGTTTTCCAGCGACACAAGCACCGCCTCTTTTTCCAGGGCCGCGCGGCGCGTTGCCTCATCACCTTCTGGCAGGCGTTCATAGCCCGGGCGCAGAATATCCATCCACCGCCCGACAAAGCTGCTGTCCTCTTCCAGTTCGGGCGCTTGCCCGCTGCACATGTCGTAACACCCCTTCACCCCACCGCAACTTGAGTGCCCCATGACAACCAAGTGCGGCACCTTCAGCGCAGTAACCGCGTATTCCACCGCCGCCGAGGTGCCGTGATTGCCCCCATCGGGACCATAGACCGGCACCAGGTTTGCGATATTGCGGTGAATAAAGAATTCCCCCTGATCCGCACCGAACAGCGACGTGACGTGCACACGGCTGTCGCAGCACGAAATGATCATCGCGCGCGGGTGCTGCCCTTCGCTGGCCAGTTTGTGAAACCATGTCGCATTTTCGGCAAATGTGGTGGCTTTCCAACCTTGATAGCGGGTGACAAGGTATGCGGGCAAAGGACGAGCGTGTTTCATGGTGTTCCTTTTGGTCTTTGCATCGCTCAATAGGTCGCATTTGCACGAATTTCGAGAGATTTCTGCCCTCGGTCCTAACCTTCTGGGAACCATCGGTCGCGTAGACCACCGGCATGAAACATGTCATGCCATTACCCCCGTCCACTCCCGTGACGCCATCACAGGTTACCGTGCTGGAATGCGGGTCACCGCCTCGGATCGATCCGGCCCCCCTTAGCACCATCTACGCAGAGATGGGGGCAGAGGTGGCCGAAGATACGATCTGCCGGGTACTCGAAGATATTGCGCGCCGGATGAATGGGTTGCAGGACCAACGCCGCGCCTGCCAATTCAAGGAGCTGGTGCGCCCTGCCATGCGTATCGGGGCCGTGGCCCGCCAGATCGGCCTGACAGAGGTGTCGCAAGCGGCAGATCATGTGGCGACAGCCGCCGGTCAATCCGACCCGATCGCGCTTGAAGCGACGATCCGGCGGTTAGAACGGGGCTTTGATGCTGCCATCTGCCAGATCTGGGATGTTGACCACGTGTCATAACCTGCGTGGCCTTGTTGTTTGAGGCCGCGGGACTAGGGTAAGGTCAAATTGATTGACCAAAGGCCCCCGATGACACTGACATTTGCTTCCGCTGACGGTGATGCGACCCCGCTTCATATTATTAATGCCGATGACCTTGCGACGATCCCTCACAACGCCCGCGACTGGGCTGAACAAAATGGGTTCAAAGGGGCCGCTGGTACTGTCCTGACGGTGCCAGGTGCTGACGGCACCATTGCGATGGCTCTCGTCGGGCGGGGCGGGGCATCCAGCCGCGCGCGCGGGCGTTTCCTGACAGCACCTGCCGCGCGCAAACTGCCTGCCGGCACCTATGCCATCGCTACCGATCTGGATCAGATTGAACTGGAAGAGGCAGCACTGGGCTGGCTCTTGGAATCCTACGACTTTGACCGCTACCGCAAACCCAAACGCGATGCGGCGCGCCTGGTGGCGCCCGCTGGCATCGACGCGGACCGGGTTGCCGCCATTGCAGCCGGCGAGGCTCTGACCCGCGATCTGATCAACACGCCGGCCTCTGACATGGGTCCGCTCGAGCTGGAAGAAGAGACACGCGCCCTTGCCCGCCAGTTTGACGCAGACATTAACGTGATCACCGGTGACGATCTGATCACGTCAAACTTTCCGATGATCCACACGGTAGGCCGCGCTTCGACCCGGCAACCGCGGCTTTTGGACCTGCGCTGGGGCAAGGCAGGGCCGCAATTGACGCTAGTGGGCAAAGGGGTCTGCTTTGACACGGGCGGGCTGAATATCAAACCGGGCGGGTCGATGGGCCTGATGAAAAAGGACATGGGCGGGGCCGCGACAACGCTGGGACTTGCGCAGATGATCATGGCGCTGAACTTGCCGCTCCGCCTGCGTCTGCTGATCCCGGCGGTGGAGAACAGCATCGACGGCAACGCCTTTCGCCCGCAAGACATCCTGACCAGCCGCAAGGGTCTGACCGTCGAGATTAACAATACCGATGCAGAAGGGCGTCTGGTGCTGGCCGATGCTCTCACGTTGGCGGACGAGGATGACCCAGACCTCGTGATCTCGATGGCGACGTTGACCGGTGCGGCTCGCGTGGCTGTTGGCCCCGACCTGGCACCCTTTTATACTGACAACGACACCCACGCCGCGGCGTTGACCGCCAGTGCGGCCCGGGTCGCTGACCCGGTCTGGCGGATGCCGTTTCACGCGCCCTACGAGGCGGTGATCGAACCGGGTATCGCGGATCTGGACAATGCGCCTGCGGGTGGCATGGCGGGCAGTATTACCGCGGCCCTTTTCCTGCGCCGCTTTGTTGAAAGCCCCTACATGCATTTTGACATCTACGGTTGGTGTCCCAGTGCCAAACCCGCCCGTCCCAAAGGCGGCGTGGGGATGGGCGCGCGCGCAATTCTGGATGCGCTGCCGCAGATGTTGAACCTTTGACCGACCGGCGGCTGACACCGGTCAATGACCGTGTGGGGCCCGGGGCCGTCGGGCGGGCCGGGCGCGTCAGTCAGGCCGTTGTCGATCTTTGCCACACACCCGATGGTCCGCGCGACAGGCAATTGCTGCTGGGCGCCGGTGTTACCGTTTTCGAAACCCACGCAGGCTGGCACTTTGTCCAGGCGCAGGCCGATGGCTACTGCGGCTATGTTGACGCCGGGATTGATCCGCTCGCCGATGATCCAGTACCCACCCACCGCGTCGCCAGCTTTGCGACACACGCCTATGTGGCTGAGGACTTCAAATCGCCAGAGGCCACAGCACTGCCCTTTGGCGCGCAAGTTACTGTGACGGATGAACGCCGCACATTCTTTGAAACGCCACTTGGCTTTGTTCCCAAGAAACACCTGCGCCCGCTGGATCGACCCTTTGCCGATCCGGTGACCATCGCGCAGCTGCACTTCCAGGTGCCCTACCTCTGGGGCGGCAATTCAACCCGTGGCATTGACTGCTCTGGCCTGATTCAGGCGGCCCTTCTGGCCTGCGGTCAAAGCTGCCCGGGCGACAGCGATCTGCAGCGTGAAAGTTTGGGCGCAGATGCATCCGGCCCATACAAGCGAGGTGATTTGCTTTTCTGGAAAGGCCACGTGGGCATGATGGTCGACCCTGACGTGATGATCCACGCCAATGCTCACCACATGGCCGTGGCCTATGAACCCATTCAGGCAGCAACAACCCGGATTGCCGCACAGGGCGATGGCCCCCTGCTGGCCCATAAGCGCGTGCCTCTTTCTTTTGAATGAAAATATGCCGGGGGAGTCAGCTTGCTGACGGGGGCTGGCCCCCAATTTTTTCAAAAAAATTGCGCCCCAGATCAATCGACCGCCCGGATCAGCTTGCGTTCCAACACGCGCAATACCACGCGCAGGTCATTGCCGCGCTTCAGGATTTGCCCGTCCATGCCCACAACCGCATATTGCCCCTGCCGCAACCGCAGTTTGGGGCGCTTTTCGATCCGATAAAGCGGATGTTCTGCGGTGCGCCGAAACACCGAAAAGACCGCCAGATCGCGCAATGACGATATCCCGTAATCGCGCCATTCGCCTGCCGCCACCATACGTCCGTAGAGCGTCAGAATAGGGGCCAGCTCTGTGCGGTGAAAAGACACCTGCCCCTGCGCGGGGGTCAGCATGTCGGGGCCATTCAGCATGTTCATAACCCCAGATTTGCCCCATTCGCCTGCCAAATCAAGCGCCGCCTTTGATTTGCCTCAAAATGACCTCTGCACTGCCGCTTGTCATCCGCGACTTGGACACAGTGGGCGCCCAGATTGGGCCCATAGCAAAAGTGCTACCCCGGCGTTGCATGTTTATTGCCCCCACCCAGTGTGCAGCGCCGGGGGACTTTTCCACACAGAATTAACCGCAGGTAATCGACGCAATCCGTCCGTCGTTTCCAATGTTGAAATTCATCCGCTCTGGCCGGTAATCCTGTGTGACGACCGAACCGGGGCGCACGACCCGCACCTGACCCAGGATCATGACACGTTCCAGCACCGTGGCATCTTGTCCGACGAGCGTTCCATAACGCTCGCCGTCGCAGGTATTGTCCAGACCAGTGGGAAATGATCCGCCGGGCGGTGGCCCGCCGGGTGTCGGTGTGGTGGGGGCGGTGGCACAGCCCGCAAGGGCAACACAGGCAATCATCAAGGCATACTTCATGTCCGCACATTGCCGCGCGTCGGGCTGTCATTGCAAGCAACCAAATCGGAATACTTGTAATTGCAGCGCATTTCGCAGACGCTTTGTGCAATACAATTTGAAAGGTCCAAGACATGCGTACCCGTGCAGCCGTCGCCCTCGAAGCGGGCAAACCCCTCGAAGTGATGGAGGTCAACCTCGATGGCCCCAAAGCAGGCGAGGTTCTGGTCGAGATAAAAGCCACCGGAATTTGCCATACCGATGAATTCACGCTTTCAGGTGCGGACCCCGAAGGCATGTTCCCCGCGATCCTGGGGCACGAAGGTGCTGGCGTCGTGATCGAGGTGGGTGAGGGCGTGACCAGCCTTGAAGTCGGCGATCACGTAATCCCGCTTTACACGCCGGAATGCCGTGAATGCGACTACTGCCTGAACCCCAAGACGAACCTTTGCCAGAAAATTCGCACCACCCAAGGGGCTGGCGTGATGCCTGACGGCACCAGCCGTTTCTCGATGCTCGATGGCACACCGATCCTGCACTACATGGGCTGTTCGACCTTCGCCAACCACACGGTTCTGCCTGAAATCGCACTTGCCAAGGTGCGCAAGGACGCGCCATTTGACAAGATTTGCTACATCGGTTGCGGCGTGACCACGGGTATTGGCGCAGTCATCAACACCGCCAAGGTCGAAATTGGCAGCCGCGCAGTTGTCTTTGGTCTTGGCGGCATTGGCCTCAATGTCATTCAAGGTCTGCGGCTTGCGGGCGCGGATCAGATCGTGGGTGTTGACCTCAACCCCGGCAAGGTCGAGATGGCGACGAAATTCGGCATGACCGATTTCGTGAACCCATCAGATGTGTCCGGCGACATGGTCGCGCATCTGGTCGAACTGACCGGCGGCGGCGCTGACTACACCTTTGACGCCACAGGCAATGTGCAGGTCATGCGCACAGCGCTTGAGGCGGCGCACAAGGGGTGGGGCGAATCGATTATCATCGGTGTGGCCCCAGCGGGTGCCGAAATCTCAACACGCCCATTCCAGCTTGTCACCGGACGGTCGTGGCGCGGGACCGCCTTTGGCGGCGCATCGGGCCGCACGGATGTACCCAAGATCGTCGACTGGTACATGGACGGCAAGATCGAGATCGACCCGATGATCACCCACACCCTACCGCTTGATGACATCAACAAAGGCTTTGATCTGATGCATTCAGGCGAATCCATTCGGGCCGTTGTCACCTATTAATGCGTCCCGAACTTGATCAATTGGCCCGGTCGCTTGCCGGGCCTTTTGCATTCTGCGGGATCGCCGTCTCGCAGGGGGGCGACGACAGCTTTCACGTCGCGACCGCCCCCAATATCCCCGGCAAAGACACTTCTTTGATGCGCGTGGCCTCGGTGTCCAAGATCGTGACGGGACTTGCGTTTGTCGAAACTCTGCGCCGCGCCGACCTGCCGCATGGCATGGACACAGATGCCTCTGACGTGCTGGGCTGGCCGTTGCGCAACCCCCATCACCCTGATCAGCCAATCACGCTTGCGATGCTGGCCAGCCATGCCAGCAGCCTGTCGGATAAAGCCGGTTATGCAATTTCGGCCAAAACCGACTTGCGCACATGGGTCGCGTCGCATGATGCGGATATCTTTGATGCCGGGCGCCCCGGCAGCGGGTTCGACTACTCCAATCTGGGGTACATCCTTCTGGCCGCCTGCGTAGAAAAGCTGGGGCAGGCGCGGTTTGATCTGCGCGCGCGTGCCTATGTATTGGCCCCTTTGTCGATCCTGGGCGGGTTTAACTGGTCGGGCGTCTCTTCGGCGCATCGGATTCGTGCCATCCCAACCTACCGGCGCGGCGCAGATGGCTTTGCCCCAATGATCGACGGCCATGTGGCAGCGTCGGGCGTTCTGGATTCCGAAGGCCAGCCCCATCATCTGGGCGGCTACGCGCTGGGCAGCAACCCCGCGCTTTTCTCGCCTCAGGGGGGCTTGCGCATGTCCCTGAGGGGGATGCTGCGGCTGGCCCGCGCGCTCAAGACCGCAGAACTGCCCGTGCTCTGGTCGCCCGAGATGGGGCAGATGGACGACCCGCATCACCTGTTTGACCGTTACGGCCCCGGTGTCCAAATGCTGCGCACTCCGGCTTTCTATCCTCGCGCCCTTGTCGGCCACTTCGGCAGCGCATACGGCTTCAAAGGCGGCGTCTGGTACGATGCAGAGGCTGACCTAGCCTTTGCCTATGCCCTGAACGGTGTGGCGATGGACGATGAAAGCGACGCGCTCGGTCCGGCCGAGAAACAAATCTTGACCGCAATCGCGGCGCTGAAAGGATAAATGACATGGCCCAAAACGAGCGGATGCTACTGGCAGTGCTGATCGACGCGGACAATATTCCTGCCAAACACGCAAGTGCGATCCTCAAGGAAATCACCCGATATGGCGAACCCGCGCTGCGGCGGGTCTATGGCGATTGGTCGTCCAGCAACCTGAACGGTTGGCGCAAAGTTGTGCTGGAACTGGGGCTGGTCGCCAATCAGGAAACTGCAAATACCGTGGGCAAGAACGCCAGCGACATCGGCCTTGTGATTGATGCGATGGATATCCTGCACAAGGGCCGGTTCGACGGTTTCGTGCTGGTCTCCTCCGATAGCGACTTCACGGCCCTTGCCAACCGTTTGCGCGAAGACGGGGTCGATGTGATCGGCATTGGCGAAAGCAAGGCTCCTGTCAGCCTGCGCAACGTCTGCAACCGTTTCATTCTGATCGAAAACCTGATTGAGGCAGGCAAGGACGTCGACAAATCCGCTCCCAAGGCCTCGGCCAAGATGTCAGGCAAGAAACCAGCCAAGGATGTGATTCCTCTGGTGTTGAAGGCGATGAACAACATAGACGCTGACGCAGTCAGCTATTCGCTGGGACAACTCGGCCAATACATCACCCGGTCCAACCCGGATTTTGACCCACGCACCTTTGGGTCTGCCAAACTCAGCAGCTTGTTGATCGAAACAAAGCGCTTCACCGTGACCAAGGACCCAAATGGCAACCATCTGACGGTGCAACGGCTCGACTAGACCCCGTACCGCGCCATGAAGGTGGCAACGGCCCCTTCGATCACGCGCTGTTTTTCCGCGTCCGTGAAGCTGTCCACACCTTTGAACACCATGCGCGGGAACAGATCGGCCTTGCACAGCTCCGGGAATTGATCAGCGGCCAGTTCCATATCGTCGATCGCCAGTTCGCCGCGCGCCACGCCGCATTCCAGCAGCTCGATCATCCGGGTGCGCATGATGTTGGGCCCGCTTTCATAGAACGCGCGGCCCAACTCGGGGAATCGGTCAGCCTCAGCCACGCAGATCCGAAAAATGCGTTGTCCAAAGTCAGAAGTGATGATGTTTACAAACTCCCAGCCCACCGCGCGCAGAATTTCCGCCAAGGGCGCGTCCATGTCGATCGCACCAATCGCCTGTTCGGCCTGTCGGTTGCACTCGCGCCGGGCAATTTCCATAAACAACAGGCGCTTGTCGGCGAAATAGCTGTACAGCGTGGCCTTGGACACGCCTGCCGCGCGGGCGATATCGTCCACGGATGCGCCTTCGAACCCGTCGCGCATGAACACCTCACGCGCGCCTGAAAGCACCTGATCAAACTTGCGTCCCTGCTTAATTTCGCTGCCACCGTCCGGCATTTGCACCTCTGCCCAAGAAAGCCTCTATATAAACCGATCAGTTTAGTTTTCGCAAGCGTCAGGGCCTGTCAGGATCGCCGTGCCGCGCCTAAAGAGTTTTGACCATCGTCGTGCTGGCATTGAAACCGAAGATGTGGCGCAGTGGGCCCAAGGCGGTGGTTTTGGTCGCCACAAATCCCTCGCGTGCATAAAGCGCCTGCGCCCGTGGGTTGCTGTCAATCACGTCCAGCCGTACCTCGGCATAGCCGCGCCGCGCACCTTCAGCGCAAATCGCCCGCAGCAGTGCCGTGCCAACGCCTTGGCCCCGCGCACGTTCAGCGACAAAGACGCCGTCCATCAAAAAGCGGCTGTTTTCCGTGTCACGTTCCAACATGTGCAACAGCGCCGCGCGCCACGTCGCCCCCCACAACCCATAGATTGCCTTCAGGTCGGCAAATTCACCGCCAACAAGCGCGCTTTTGGCAGTTTTGAACCCTGCAACGCCCAGCAAGGTGCCATCGTCCGCATGGATGCTGATCCCGTGGGTCGGGTCAAATACGCGGGTGACAAAGGCCTGTCCCTTGTCCGCAGGCCCAAGGGCGATATGCAGCTTGGCTGCAAAGGCCTGCCAGTAAAGTGCTGCGGCCTCTGGGATATCCGCGTCTGGAACCGGGCTTTGCAGGATCACAGGCCAAACCCAGAGAACGGCAGAAAACGCACCGGATCGCCAGGCGAGATTGTGCAGGCGGCGTCAGGCAGCTCAACCAGCCCGGCGGCCCAGCTCAACCCCGAAATTCGCCCCGACCCTTCGGACGGGAAAACCTCCACTCGCCCTTCGGTGATTCGCGCGCGCAGGTATTCCCGGCGGCCCGCTTTCTTGGATTTGGCAAAGCCTGCAGGCAGGTCAAAGGCGACCGGCTCCACCCATCCCGCGCCCGCCAGTCGATGCAAGGCCGGGCGCGCAAATATCAACGTGCAGACCTGTGCCGCAACCGGGTTCCCCGGCAGGCCCAGCACCGGCATCCCCCGCCATTGCCCCATGGCCAGCGGGCGGCCCGGCTTGACCGCGACGCGCCACAGCGCAAAGGACCCGCTGTCCTGCAACAGGGCTGATACGTGGTCTTCGTCACCCCCTGACGCCCCGCCAGAGGTCAGCACCGCATCGCAGCGCTGTGCTGCATCATCCAGCAGGGCGGCAAGCCCATCGCGCGTATCTGGCGCACGACCCAGATCAACAACCGCGAACCCCCAGCGGGCCAGCGTCGCGCGCAGCATTGGGCCATTGGCGTCGTAGACCTGCGCGTCTGTGGCGGGCGCGCCCGGTGCCAGCAACTCATCCCCGGTTGACAGCACCCCGACCCGCAGCCGCTTATGCGCGCGGACCGTGCCGATGCCCACCGCTGTCAGCGTCCCCAGATCGGCAGGCGTCAGCACCCGGCCGATGGGCAAAACCAGATCGCCCGCCGCCATATCCTCACCCGCCTTGCGCGCGTTGGCCCCGCGCTTCAGCGGCCCGTGAAAGGCGATGTGGTGTGCAGTGACGCTGACGTCTTCCTGCAGCACAATGCTGTCCACACCTGCGGGCAGGATTGCCCCGGTCAGGATGCGTACAGCCTGCCCCGCAGGCACCACGCCGTCATAGGGCGCGCCTGCCGCCGACCGTCCAGCGACCAGTGGCATGTGTTGCGGCCCCTCTGCGGCGGGTCCGGCAAAAGCATACCCATCCACGGCTGCATTTGCCGCAGGTGGATGGCTGCGCTGCGCCTTGGCAGGGGCGGCCAGAATGCGGCCAGCCGCGTCCGTCACGGCAATGTCTTCGGTGCCAACGACAGGTGTCAGGTGGTTGCGCAGATGCGCCATGGCATCATCGACCGGCGTCCAATAGGCCCCCTGCGGCATCGCAAAACAATCGTTGCGCAAAGGCGGCGGTGTCAAACGCCTGGCCAACAGGGCCTCTTGCCCCAGCCCCAAGACCCAACCCTCTGGATCTGGGGGTCGGTCCAGCATTTTTGCCCAATCATCTGCCGACAGGGCCGAAAACCGCGCGGCATATAGCGCGACCTGTGCTGCATCCTTGATCGGATGGCCGTCCAGCGGATCGTCCAGCAGTGAGAAATAGGTTTCGGCCAGTACAACAGGTGTATCCGCCGCCTCAAACGGCCAAACCTTCAGGTCCTTGCCGAACGTCTGCCGCAACCGCGACAGCATCGGCAGCCCCATGATCACCTGTCCGCCAACAGCACCAACCCCGCCAAGCTTGAAGGGTGACTGTGCGCCAGACGCGGCCTTGTCGGCCTGCCGAAACTCCGAGAACGGCTGAGATTGATAGTTGTCCTTGTTCCTTGGAAGATCAGGGATGTCTCGCTTCAGCCCATTGAACCAGAACGGGCCTTCACCCACAAAGAAACGGTTCAGCTTTGCGGCGACATCAAACCGATTGTTTGCCTTTGGAGTGTCTTCGACTTCGCGCTCGAACCAATCCCAAAGGTCAAAAACATCCTCAGAGCCGACAATCTGCGTGGCAAAACCGCTCGGGTAGGCAAAGCACAAATCAAAACCAACAAGGATGCGACGTCCCTGCGCCCGTTCAGTACGAATGGCATCCTTGATCCATGTTTCCGCAACCTGTCTGTTGCGCAGATAAACGGGATCGTCTGCGCTCCCATCTCGCGCGATACTTGCCCAGATTGCATCGCTGCGTGGTTTCGGACCAAAGCCGTTAGCGGCCGACCAATCCACCATGATCACGGTGTCAAAGCTCACAATCCGACCTCTTGCAGGATGAAATCCGCAATTGCCACCGTATCATCCAGATCAAATCGTGGGCAGGGGACATTGACAGCGGCGTCACTTGCCACGCCGCGCACGGTGGGGTCACCGGGTGCAAGCAGCGGATGCCCGGTCGCGTGCCGATACGCCTCGATCTTGGGGTGGGCGTCGCGCTTGTAGCCCTCGACCAGCACCAGATCGACCGGATCAAGCCGGGTCAGCAGATCCGCCAAGGTCGGTTCAGCTGCGTCACGCAGCTCGCTCATCAGCGCCCAGCGGGTACCAGAGGCCAAGAGCACCTGATTGGCCCCCGCCACGCGGTGCCGATGACTGTCCTTGCCTGGCTGATCGACGTCAAAGCTGTGATGCGCGTGTTTCAACGTCGACACACTGAACCCGCGCTCGGCAATCTCTGTCACGAGGCGTTCCATCAGCCCGGTTTTGCCCGCATTCTTGAACCCGACGATGCCAAAGACGTTCATAGCATTGCCTGCGCTTTGCTTAGATCATCAGGCGTGTTGACGTTGAAGAACTGGATGTCGTCGGGGAATTCCGCCGTGCCAGCCCCGTGCCCTGAGGTCCATTGCACCACCTTGCGCAGCCCGCCCTCCAGCGCTGCGCGCAGATCATCGCGCAGTGCCACGGGCCACAACCCGAAGGTCGGCTGCCGCCCCGAGGGCGAGGCCGCCAGCGCCAGCCCTTTGTCACCCCCCGCCAGCAACAGCCTTGGCACCAGATCGGCAGGCAAAAACGGCGTGTCCGCCGCAGCCGTGACGATGTGATCCGCGCCCTGCGTCGCGGCCCAATCAAGCCCCGCCAGCACGCCAGACAGGGGTCCGGCAAAACCGGCGATGCTATCGGCCACAACAGGCAATCCCAGATGCGCAAACCGCGCGGGATCGCCATTGGCATTCAGCGCTAGCCGCGCCACCTGTGGATCCAGCCGGTCGATCACATGGGTGATGATCGGCTGCGGCCCCAGTGGCAATAGCCCCTTGTCGCCGCCGCCCATCCGCGTGGCCTGTCCACCGGCCAGAATGACACCCAAGGGTTGTTTCATCTTGGCAACCGACCGGGGGCCAGCCCCCGGACCCCCGGGATTATTTTGGCCAGAAGAAGGACGATCATTCCGCCGCCTTTCGCGCGGATTTGTGGGGTTCGTCGGGCACATCTGCCGGGTCGATGTCGCGGATCAACCGGTCTTCGCCCGCCAGACACACAAACCGTTGCCCCTTCATCCGGCCAATCAGCGTCAGCCCGACCTGTCGCGCGATCTCGACCCCCCAGGCAGTAAAGCCTGATCGCGAGGCCAGCACCGGGATGCCCATCAGTGCGGTCTTGATCACCATCTCGGACGTCAGCCGCCCGGTGGTGTAAAGCAACTTATCACCCGCGCTGACCATTTCGGCGTGCATCCAGCCCGCGATCTTGTCGACCGCGTTGTGGCGGCCCACGTCCTCCATATAGACCAGCGGTTGCGCGCCCTGACACAGCACCGTGCCATGGATGGCACCCGCCTCAAGATAAAGGCTTGGTGTGCGGTTGATCTTGGCCGCCAGCGCATAAAGATCAGAGGTCCGCACAGATGTCGCAGGCAGGGTGACACCCGTCAGCCCTGCCATCATGTCGCCAAAAACCGTGCCGACCGCACACCCGCTTGTGCGGGTCTTCTTGGCCAGCTTTTCCTCGTGATCCGTCTCGCGTGCGGTGCGCACGACAACTGTTTCAACCTCGGCATCAAAATCGACGCCCGTCACTTCGTCACTGTCCAGCAGCATCCCCTGATTACGCAGAAACCCCAGCGCAAGATATTCCGGGTAATCCCCAATCGTCATCGCAGTGACGATTTCGCGCCGGTTGAGGTAGATCGTCAGTGGCCGTTCCTCGATCACATGCAGATCAACCGGCGCGCCGGTCTGGTCAAAACCATGCACCGCGCGCGTCAGCCCATCAGCACCCGGGGCGGGGGCGATCACATAATCTGATGCGTTTTCAAGACGTGCCAAATTGAACCTCTGTGCCCATCGCGGTAACGCTTGTGCCAGCACTTCCAAGCTAGGCTAATCTCGTGACCGCTGCTACCGTCAAATCCGTCTACAAAAAGGGCCTGCGCGACGGCGCGCCGTTCCTGCTGATGGCTTTGCCCTTTGCCACCTTCTTTGGTGTTGCGGCGGCAGAGGCCGGATTGCAACTGGCGCAGATCTTCGCCTTTTCGCTGTTGGTGATCGCCGGTGCGTCGCAGTTCGCAGCACTGCAAATGATGATCGACAATGCGGCCATCGCACTGGTGCTGCTGGCCGCACTGGCCGTCAATCTGCGTATGGCGATGTATTCTGCCGCCCTCGTGCCGCACCTTGGGGCAGCACCACTTTGGCAGCGGGCGCTGGTCGCCTATATCAACTTCGATCAAAGCTACATGCAAAGCATGATGGAATATGAAAAACGCCCCGACCTCTCGCCGTCATTGAAGGCGTGGTACTTTCTGGGCGTTGCCTCTCTGATCTCGCCGGCCTGGGTGATCGCAACGGTGGTCGGCGCTTTGATCGGCAAGGCGATCCCGCCGGAATGGGCGCTCGATTTTGTTGTGCCGATCATGTTCATGGCGATGGTCGGACCAATGCTCAAGTCCCTGGCCCATGTGGCGGCTGCGCTCACCTCTTGCGCGGTGGCGCTGGCGCTGCTGGGGCTGCCGTCTGGCATGGGGCTGATCGTTGCGGCGTTCTGTGCGATGGGCGTCGGTGCGGCGGTCGAAACATGGATGGAGCGCCAATGAATTATTCT
The DNA here is from genome assembly GCF_041103235.1 of Yoonia sp. R2331. NCBI lineage: Bacteria > Pseudomonadati > Pseudomonadota > Alphaproteobacteria > Rhodobacterales > Paracoccaceae > Cognatiyoonia > Cognatiyoonia denitrificans. The sequence goes on from NZ_JBGCUN010000002.1 coordinate 597,536, forward strand.
CAGGCAGAGATTTGGCTTATCATCGCCCTGATGGCGCTTGGTACTTATCTGATCCGGTTCTCATTTCTGGGCCTGATCGGCGACCGCCCAATGCCGCCGCTGGTGTTGAAGCTGCTGCGGTTTACCCCGGTGGCGGTCCTGCCCGGCATGGTCGCCCCGCTGGCGCTGTTCCCCGACGCAACCGGCGGCCAGACAGAGCCGGTGCGCCTTGTGGCAATCATCATCGTGCTGGTGGTCAGTTGGTGGCGCAAGAATGCGCTTTGGGGGATCGTGGCAGGGGCGGTGGCGTTCTACGCGGGCCTTATTGCGACTGGGCAGCTCTGATCTGCATGTCGATCTGCTGCGCGGCAAGGGCTTTGTCGTCGCTGTCGCTTTCGCGGTACTCGGCGGTTTCGACGCCCGGCAATTGCGCAAACCCCTCGGACAAGGTGTTGGGGAACCAGGTCTGCGGCAAGCCGCCAAAGCCCGGCAATCGGCGCAGAATTGCGCTGGTCGCACGTGTGCAATTGGCCTTGGCCACGGGGCCATTGCTCATCACCAGTTGCAACGCCTGTTCTGCGACCTGCGGTGACACAACCACCCTTTGGCTGATGATATAGAAGGTCTCGCGCGCGTGATAAGACGCGTAGTATTGCTCAACCCTTGGGTTGAACCCAAACAGCACATCGTTGCGCTCTGGGATCGTGGGGTGGCCGAATGTGCCTGCAGGGTCGAACATCACGCGCTGGCTGGCGTCCACCAGCAACGCGGTATGCGCACCGCTGCCGGAATCGGTGCTTTTCATCGTGTAGAGGGTCAGCGATTTCGGGCCTGTGCCGCGAAACGCCTTGGCCCGGACGACATCGTCAGGGGCCCAGACGGGCTCTCCACTGCCGCAGGCCGCCAGCCCTGTGCAGGCGACCCCGGCCAGAAACGCCCGGCGCTGCATCAGGCGTTGACGAGCGCCATAAAGATCAGGACAGCAATGATCAGGATAACCGCGCGCTGGGTCATCTTGATGAACCCGTCAAACGTCTTTTCCTGAACGCTGATATCCATTTCGCCGTGTTTGTGATCTGCCATGGTCATGTCCTCAAATCAGATGTTGCGCATCGTCTAGACGATAACGCGCGGCCTGTCACGGGGTCAGGCGGTCGCATCGCCGCCGCGTTCAAGCGCTTTGGCCAACTGGAAACCGATCCGGTTCGGCTCTGCATGATCGGCAGGCTTGGGGGCGGCCACCAGCATGACGTTTAACTGGCTGACATGCTGCACCAATTGCGTGCGCGCACCGCGATCGGTGCGCCCGTAAAAGGTAATCAGATCTGGGTCAAAATAGCCCAAGCCCTGAATGGTAATCATCCCGCCTTCACCTCCGACAAGGCCCATGCCCACCTCGTGATCGGCATCCAGCCCCTCTTCGAAGTTGCGGATATAGTTGATCAGCCGCTCATAGGCCCATTGCGCGGGGCTCTTGCCGCTGGGTGATTCCTTCAACGCTGGCGGCAGCGACAGCGGTGTCTGCACCGGCCCACCGCAATGTACCTCTTGCGTGGCAGGTATCGCTGCGTTTTCGACAATCTCTGCGCTGGTGTCGATTGTGTTCATCGGGTTGGTCATAGAGGTACCGCTGTTGTTTCCTTGATCTCTTCCATAACGAAACTGGCCGAGATATCCGATACAGAAATCCGTGAGGTCAGCCGTTTGTAAAACGCATCATAGGCCGGCACATCCGCAACCCTGACCCGCAGCACATAGTCCAGATCACCGGTCATCCGGTACGCGCCAACAACTTCTGGCATTTGACGCAACACGTTCTGAAACGTCTCGATCCAGCCGGTTTCATGGGCATTCGTGCGAATCAACACCATCGCTGTAAGGGGACATCCCGCGGCACCGGGATCAACCAATGCCACCCGCGCGCGAATAACGCCCGCTTTTTCCATCTGCTTGATCCGCCGCCAGCAGGCATTGCGCGAAAGTGCTACCCTTTCACTGATCTCATCCACACTCAATGTGGTGTCGATCTGAAGCAATTTCAAAATACGGCGATCAATTTCGTCGATCTTATCGGTCATACTTGGGATGGTATCCCAACAGTTAGCGAATGCACAACGTTATTTGGGACCCGCCGACACCCGGCATGCGATACTTTCTCATCAATGCCGGAACAAGGAGCGTTCAGATGTCCGAAGCCACCACTCACACCACCACCAACAGGGGCCTTTTTGCGCGTGTATTTATGGATCACCCCGCTTCGGTAAACGAGACCTATTTTGGTCACATGCGGTTTGCCTTTGGGTTCAGCTTCTGGCTGGCCGTAGCGGCAGGGGCTGCATTGGTCCACGCCTTTATCCCGGCGCTTTGTGAAACAACCGCAAGCCGCATCCTGCAGCGGTTGCACGCACGTATCAGCAACCGGCACTAGGATGTGTCGCATTGCAGGCTATATCGGCCCGGCCATCCCGCTGGAAAACATCGTGACCGCCCCGCAGCATTCGCTGCTGGAACAAAGCCAACACGCGACCGAGGCCAAGATCGCAGTGAACGGTGATGGCTTTGGGCTTGCGTGGTACGGCGACGGGACCGCACCTGGTCTCTTTCGCGATGTGCTGCCTGCGTGGGCCGATAGCAACCTGGCGCACCTCTGCCGCATGGTGCAAAGCCCGCTGTTTCTGGCGCATGTCCGCGCCTCAACCGTCGGCGAAACCAGCCGTGTGAACTGCCACCCTTTCACCCACGGGCGCTGGTCATTCTGCCACAACGGCCAAATCCCGCATTTCGCACAGATCCGCCGTCGCATGGAACAGGCCCTTCCTGATGACCTCTATGCCGCGCGCCAAGGCACCACGGACAGCGAGGTGATCTTTCTGACCCTGCTTGCCAACGGGCTGGATGATGACCCTCAGGCCGCACTTGCCGCGACATTGGCTCAGATCGGGCCGCAGGTCGACGCGCCGGTCAAGCTGACATGCTGCATGACGGATGGCGACCGACTCTTTGGCTTTCGCCATGCCTCGTCCGGGGCGGCACCTACACTGTATCTGTCAGGCGCTCTTGATAGCGGGGGCCGCGCAATGGCCTCTGAACCGCTGTGTTCCACGGCAGATCGCTGGACAATGATCCCAACCGACACTCTGTGCAGGTTGGACCGTGCGGCCTGCCAGATGGTGCCACTCGCGGCCTAATGCCGGGTCTGGCTGAACCGCGCCATGCCGCATTCCAACGCGTCCAGACATGCGCCGTCAAAGGCGCTGCCCACCTCCTTGCGCATCATTTCAAAAACATCCGCAATCGGGATTGGTCCGCGATAGGGGCGTTCAGCAGACAGCGCATCAAACACATCTGCGATCGTGACCATCCGCACCTCTAGGCTGATCTCTTCGCCACCCAGACCCAGCGGATAGCCACCCCCGCCCAGCTTTTCGTGGTGACCATGGGCAATCGGGGCGATATCGGCATAAGCGTCAATCTGGCTGAGCACACGCGCGCCATTGGTCGGGTGATGCCGGATCATCGTCCACTCCGCATCGTCCAGCTTGGCGGGTTTGTCCAAAACCTGATTGCTGACCCCTAGCTTGCCCAGATCATGCAACAAGGCCCCCCGCCGCAGCCACCGGCGGTGCCGCGTGCTAAGCCCCATTTCTTCCGCGATCATATCGGTATAAAGCGTCACGCGCCCCGAATGGTCCGCCGTATAAGGGCTCTTGGCGTCAACAACGTCTGAAAACGCGGTGGCGACGTCATCCAGAAACCCCTCTGTCACGGGCGTTTCGTTTTCGGCTGGTGGCAACTGAAATACGATGTCGGCGATATGTGGATCGTTCAGATCGGCCCAGAACCCCGCATCCCGCGCCAGCCTTTCCATCGCGCTGACCAGGTCGGGATCAAACCAGGTGCCCGACCGTCGCCGCACCTCTGTCATCGCCGCATCGCGCCCGTCGCCGCGGTGAAAGACGTCCAGCACCTGCGCCAGCAACGCGATGTTACCCGCCCGAGGGATCGCAGTTCCCGCCAAACCCTCTGGCTTGCCGCCACCGTCCCAATGTTCATCAAGCGCCATGATCCCCGCCTGTACCGCCTTGGAAAACCGCATCTTTGCGGCAATCTCGGCCCCGCGCTGGCAGCGCGTGTCGATCAGTTCGCGGCTGATGTCGCCGCCGTTCTGCATAATGTGGACGATGGCCCGAAATCGCTCTGACAGGCCCGATTCCAACCCGGTCTTGGAAAAGACGAACCGCAGTGCGGACGACAGCGACCCGTCAATCGTCTTGAAATCGCGTTTGAAACTGATGTCGTCGGTAAGATACAGCGCACAAATCCGCGCCGCGTTGGACGAACACCCCAAATCCTTCAGCAGCAGGGTGTAGTAGAGGTCCGAAAGCGCCTCACCCGCCATGCCCAGCTGCTGGCCCAAACGGGTACCAACATAGCAGCAGCGCACACAATGGCCGGGTGGCTGGCCTTCTGTCATATCCAGTGCATGGCTGAGCGGGGCCAGAATCTGGCTCATCCGCAGGGTCGTTGACGGTCGGTGGCGGCCATCACCCAGATAGAGTTGAAATGTCATGCGGGCGGTCTAGCCCAAAAGGGTTAATTGCCCGCTACAGCCTGAAACAAATACGCCCCGTCTACGCCTGTTGTACGCGTGACCCGACCGGTCTGATGCAGGTGGTTCAGGTGCGCCACAGCCTCGACCAGCGCCAGACCATAGGCACCACCGTCAATCTCGCGCTTGAACAGCGGGACAAAACACTCTCCGGCGCTGCGGGGCCTGTCCAGATGCTCCAGAAGCCGGGTTAACGCGCTTTCGTGGTTTTCGATCATCTGGATCAACCGCAGCGGCAAACCGGTATAGGGCGCCTTGTGCCCGGCAAGGATGAGTTGATCGTCCGTGGCATGGGCCTTGAACGCTTCACAGGATGCCAGCCATTCGCCCAAAGGGTCGGCGTCCGGCTCGGTCGGATAGACACCGATATTGGCACTGATCGACAGCAGCAACTGGTCGCCGCCCACCACCAGATTGTCATCGCGGCTCCAGAATGTGGCGTGCTCGGGCGCATGGCCGTCGCCACAGCGTATGTCCCATGTCCGCCCGCCAAAACGGATCCGATCACCATCCTTGATGCGGGTATAGCCCTGCGGGATCGGGTCAACACAATCGGCAAAGTTGAACGGCCGCTCGGTCGCGCGCTTGGCCCGCATGTCCGGGTCCATACCCGCACGGGTATAAAAGGCCAGCGCCTCGGGCGACGGCAGTGCCTGTTCATCCAGCACCAGCATCCGCGCCCATAAATAAGATGTGCGCGTGGTCACCAGCTCCGCCCCCTGCGCCATGAACCAGCCTGCCAACCCGATGTGATCGGGGTGATAATGCGTGACAATGACCCGGCTGATGGGCTTACCCTGCAAAGGCCCCGCTAGCAGTTTGTCCCAGATCGCCTTGGTGCGTTTGGTGGAAAAGCCAGTGTCGATGATGGTCCAGCTTTCGCCCTCGTCAAAGGCGTAAATATTCACGTGATCCAGTGCCATCGGCAGCGGCAGGCGCAACCACAGTACACCGGGGGCCACTTCAATTGCAGCACCCTCTGCGGGGATGTCTTGATACGGAGTTTTGATCATGGTCGGACCTTGCCTCAGGCACCAAGAATTTTCGACGAAAATTCTTCGCCCCCAAATCTTCGTCGAAAATTTGCTTTATGCCACAAGATCTTCGGGAGTGATGGCCATGACATCATCCGCGCCTTCGCGCACCTGCGCCAGAAGGCCTGCGAATTCCGGCAATTGCCGATTGATATAAAACGTCGCCAGGCGCCTTCGTGCCTCATCACCCGCAATGGCAGAGGTCAGATGCACATGCGCCCCCAGCACCCGCGCAAAGGCGCGCAGATATGGCACCGCACCGGCAAAGCGGTCCGTCATGTCCTGTTCAACCAGCCATTCGGTGGTCTCGCGCAGTGATTCCGCCGCACCCCAGACCGCTTCGGCCAGATCGGGCAGGGCGGCCTTGGCGATCTCTGCGCCCTGTTCGATATCTTCGATCAGACGGAAAGCAGCTTCGCCACCATCCATCATCTTGCGCGCGACAAGGTCCATCGCCTGAATGCCGTTGGTGCCCTCGTAAATCGCCGTCACCCGTACATCGCGGCTGAACTGCGCGGCACCGGTTTCCTCGACAAAACCCATACCGCCATGTACTTGCACGCCCGCGTTGGCGACCGCGATCCCGGTATCGGTGCCAAAGGCCTTGCAGATCGGCGTCAGCAAGGCCGCCCGCGCGGTCCAGGCTTCATCGCCCGTGGCTGCGGCCATATCAATGGCCACCGCATTCATCAGCGCAATTGCGCGCGCGGCATAGATGTCAGCCTTCATCTCGGCCAGCATCCGGCGCACGTCCGCATGTTCGATGATCGCACCACTGCCGCTCGCGCGACCCTGCTTGCGCTCTTGCGCATAGCTCAACGCGTGTTGATACGCGCCCTCTGCGGCACCCACACCCTGCACGCCAACACCCAGGCGTGCGTTGTTCATCATGGTGAACATCGCAGCCATTCCGCCGTGTTCAGGCCCCACCAGCCAGCCGGTGGCGTTGTCATAATCCATCACCGCCGTGGGTGACCCATGCAGGCCCAACTTGTGTTCCAGACTGACCACCCGCAGGCTGTTGCGCGCACCCGGATTGCCCTCTGCATCGGGGATGAACTTGGGCACCATAAACAGGCTGATGCCTTTGGTCCCCGGTCCCCCTTCGGGAAGCCGCGCCAGCACCAGATGACAGGTGTTTTCGGTGAAATCATTGTCGGCCCAGCTGATATAGATCTTCTGACCACTGATCTTGAACGACCCATCACCGTTCGGTTCCGCCTTGGACCGCAACGCGCCTACATCAGACCCTGCTTGCGGCTCTGTCAGGTTCATCGTGCCGTGCCATTCGCCAGAAATCAGCTTGGGAATGTAAAGCGCCTTGATGGCGTCGTCGGCGTGATTCTCAAGCGCCTCGATCTGGCCCTGGGTCATCAGCGGGTTCAACTGCAGTGCAAGGCACGCGCTCGACATCATTTCGTTCACTGCCGTGGTCAACGTCATCGGCAGCCCCATGCCGCCAACTTCGGGGCTGGCGCTCATCCCGATCCAGCCGCCTTCGGCAATGGCACGATAACCATCGCCAAACCCCGGCGACGTTCGCACGACACCGTTCTCCAACACCGCCGGATGCAGATCGCCCGCGCGGTTCAGCGGGGCCAGTACCTCTTCGCACATCTTGCCCGCCTCGGTCAGGATCGCATCCACCATATCCGGTGTGGCTTCGGTAAATGTGTCGGTCTCTGCGACAGCGGGAAAGCCGGTGACATGGTCCAGCAGAAAACGGAAATCAGCTACAGGCGCGCGATAGGGCATGGATCGTCCTTGGTCTGATGCGCGGCTTGGCAATTCGTCGGGCCGCGGCTATGCAATTGAAATCTTTGGTGCAGGGTAACCGCCCGGTGCCGCCCATCAACCGAAACGCCACGTCATGACCGCCGCCGCCCTTCGTCTTGCCCCGGATGCCGCAGGCCTTGCGCAAGCCGCAGAGTTGCTAACCGCCGGTCAGCTCGTCGCCTTCCCGACCGAGACGGTTTACGGCCTTGGCGCGGATGCTCGCAATGACGCCGCCGTGGCCGCGATCTACGCCGCCAAGGGTCGCCCCAGCTTTAACCCGCTCATCGTGCACCTGCCCGATCTGAAGACCGCGCGCCGCTATGTCGTGTTTGACGATGCCGCCGAACGGCTCGCCGCGGCTTTCTGGCCCGGCGCACTGACACTTGTGCTGCCCCTGCGCCCGGATGCGGGGATATCCAAACTCGTCACGGCTGGCCTGCCGACACTTGCAGTCCGTGTGCCTGACCATCCGGTGGGGCAGGGTCTGCTCGCGGCTTTTGGCGCACCTGTGGCAGCACCCTCTGCCAACCCCTCGGGCCGGGTCAGCCCAACAAGCGCCAACCATGTGCTGGCCGGTTTGGGCGACCGGGTTGCTGCGGTCGTGGACGGAGGGGCCTGCGGCGTGGGGCTTGAATCCACGATCCTTGCAACCCAGCCGCCCACGCTCTTGCGCGCTGGTGGCATCCCGGCAGAGGCGCTGACCGCTTGCCTAGGTGTACCGCTTGCTGTCGACACGACACCCACCAGCCCGACGGCTCCGGGGCAACTCGCCTCGCACTACGCGCCGCGCGGGGTGGTCCGCCTGAACGTCACCGCGCCGAACCCGGACGAGGTGCTGCTGGGCTTTGGCCCGGTCGATGCCGCCTTGAACCTGTCCCCCGCCGGTGACGTGACAGAGGCGGCCGCAAACCTTTTTGAGATGTTGCACAGGCTTGACGCGATGCAGGCCACATTGATCGCCGTCTCACCGATCCCGGACCACGGGCTGGGGGCTGCGATCAACGACCGCCTGCGCCGCGCCGCCGCGCCGCGCGCCTGAAACCCTCTGCGTAAAAAAGAAATTGCTTGAGCCCCGCGCCCTCCGGTCCCTTACTGTTCCCTGGGGGCCTTGGGTCCGAACATTTCAAAAAGGCGGCACGATGTCCTTCATTAATCAAAACGATTTCAACGACCCGCAAAGCCTGATGCGCGCACGCGGCGTCGACCCAAACCCTGACCGCGCCTTTACCGATCTGGACGGCAAGCCGCTGTTCCATGCCCAAACGGGTGGCATTCTGAACCCAAGGCGTGCTGAATTGGCCAAGGGCACCGTGCTTTTTCGGTTTGGCGGCGGCGGTGCTGCAGTGCCTGCGTTGATGGCCGGGTGCTGGTGGGTGGACCAGCGCGAGTTTCAAAAGCTGCTGTCCTTTGGAAACCAGCACAACATTCCCGCAGGTGCGGCTATGCGGCAATTGGCGCTGATCCCGCCCGAATGGTCCGATATGACGCGCCTCGTGCGGGTGACGGTGAAACGCGCGTTGCTGGCCTATCGCGGATTGGGCAATTCAGTGCATATCGACACCGGCGACGGCCTTGGTGTCGTCAACATGCCGCATCAAAACGACAATCCTGCCCGGCGGATGCAGCAACTTTACATTCCCGGCCTCTGGCGGCCCGGCGCGGCCAATGCTGCGCTAAGCTACGGCAGTGACTTTTCCTTTGATGCTGATCAAAGCATGCGCGGATTTCTTTACCTCTAAAGGACACAGCCATGCCCCATGACTACGACAGCGGCCGTTTGAACCTGCCATTCGTGGGGATTTCGACTTTTGGCAAATACGACTACCTTGCCGATTGGTCGGCAATCGACGCCGATGTGGCCGTCCTTGGCGCGCCCTTCGACTTTGGCACCCAGTGGCGACCCGGCGCGCGCTTTGGTCCGCGCGCGATCCGTGAGGCATCGACGCTTTTCGCCTTTGGCCATGCGGGCGCATACGATCACGAAGACGATGTGACCTATCTGGGCGAAGGCACCCGGATCGTGGACATAGGTGACGCCGACATCGTGCACACCGACACCAACCGCAGTCACGCCAATATCGAAGCCGGTGTGCGTGCGATCCTCGATGCCGGCGCGCTGCCGGTGGTGCTGGGCGGGGATCACTCGGTCAATATCCCATGCGTGCGCGCCTTTGCTGAACGCGGCCCGATCCACATCCTGCAAATCGACGCGCATCTGGACTTTGTTGATGAACGCCACGGCGTGCGCTTTGGGCACGGCAACCCAATGCGCCGGGCCGCAGAACAGGACCACGTCACTGGTCTGTCGCAATTCGGTATCCGCAACGTGTCCTCAACGGCCAAGTCAGGCTACGCCGATGCCCGAGCGATGGGGTCCGACATCCTGTCCGTGCGCCAGTGCCGCGCGCTGGGAACCGATGCGCTGCTGGCCCGCATCCCCGCAGGGGCTGACATCTACCTGACCATCGACATCGACGGCTTTGACCCTTCTATCGCGCCCGGTACCGGCACCCCCAGCCACGGCGGGTTCCTGTATTACGAGGTGTTGGAACTGATCGCCGCCGTCGCCAAACGCCAGCGCATTGTGGGGATCGACCTGGTCGAGGTCGCCCCCGACTACGACCAAACCGGCGGTACGGCGATCCTGGCCGCGCAACTGCTGCTCAACATTATTGGTCGCGTCCTCTACCACCGCGCCTAACACTCGGCTTGCGCCCGACATCGCGTGAAAGTCGCAGCGACTGCCCGCGCTGGTGCGTCGCGACCCTTGTGAAACTGGTGTCATTGAGCGTCATCATGCGTGTCCACCACCGCAGCAGCTGATCGCCGACTTGCCTGACGGTTGCACTGCCAAATCGCGCCGCCGCAAATCCCGTGGCGATTTTTTGCAAGGCCGCCTGAAATCGCCATGCCACCACAAACCGAAACGAAAGGCGTGCGGCTTATCCGGCAGAGACCCGTTCTTCGCAATACTGCAGCGCCTCACTCAGCAGGTCATCGACGTTGGGGTCAACGATACCAAGCACATCAAACTGCTCTTTTATGCCGCGCAGATAATCGAGAGAGCTGCCCATGAACCCTTCACCCGTTGCAACGTAACGGATTTGTTCCGCACGCGTTACATCAGGCGCCATGATGACAGAGCTGTGGTCGGCCAGAAACGTAAGTGCCGGGATCGTGCCCCATGTCGTCTCTGTCTCGATCAGTTGCGGCACATAGCCGGGGCCGACAAATTCGCGCGCCCACAAGACATCCGTTTCTTCGGCGATGATCGCCTCTGGCACACGGAACACCAAACCGTCGCAGCCCTGTCCGACATCCAGTGCCGCCATCAGTCCGGGCGCGTCCTGTGTCCCACGCCCGCCATAGATGTCGCGCAGAATAAAGGCGCGGGCGTGACCGGGGGCATGGGCGCGCAGCACCTTGTCAAAACGCAATGCAGGGTTCCACATCAGCGACCCATAGGCAAAGACCCACAAATCACCCTCATGCCCAGCCAGCGTGGCATTCCGAGACGCGCGCCGCTCCTCTGGCGTGTGTAGCAAATGCCAAAACGGGGCCGTTTCGGGGTTTGCCAGCATGACCTCTCGCAAGTCATTGACGCGAAAGTAGCTGCTAAGCGGATCAATGATCTTACCCCGAAGTCCGGGGTGTTCCGCATAGGGATCGTTCGTCATGAAATGCCCCGTTTTCAATCTGGTAACGGCTGTATGGCGGCAAACCGTTAAGACACCTATAGGACCCGTACAACTTTTTGGCGAATTCAGCGCTAACCGGCGTTTTGTCGCTCAACATAGGCGCGCAATTCTTCCGCCTCGCGGCGGGCATCCCGCAGACCGTCCATCGCCGCGCGCAATTCCGCCTCGGTCTGGGCCAACTGGTTGGTGATCTCGGCCTCGCGCTGCTGCAAATAGGTGATCGCCTGATCGCGAGTCTCTTCGGCCTCGTGCAGCGCCTGTGCCATCTTGTCCAATTCGCCGACCTCGGCCTTGGTGACGCGGGTGAAACGGTTGACCAGCCAGCTTGCAAACCAGCCCAGCATAAAAGCCACAAACAGGATGATGGCCGTAGCGATGATAAATTCTGTGCGATTCACGTCGTCGTCCTGTTGGTCATTCGCTCGGTGCAGCTTCGGCTTCAAGCTCTTCTAATGCAGTTGTTTCTTCGGGGATAGGCTCTGGCACGATCAGACTGAATTCGATGCGCCGGTTCGCCTCTCGGCCCGCTTCGGTTTCATTGTCCGCAATCGGGTCCGCCTCTCCGAAACCCACGGCCTCAAAGCTGGCGACCGGCACGCGGCGCACGCGCAACGCGGCCAGCACTGATTCTGCGCGCTGCTGGGACAATTGCTGGTTCATCTCTTCACGGCCCTGACTGTCGGTGTAACCCGCGATCTGAATCTTTAGATCAGGACACTTTTGCAGGATTTCGGCAATGTCATCGACAACCGGCTGCGTGTCTGCGGTGATCGAGGCGGAACCGGGATCAAACAGGATCTTGCGGGCCTCTGTCACCACGCCGATCCGGGCCACACATTCCTCTGGCGTGGGCAGGGCGGCAATCGGGTCCAGCGTTTCGACATAGGTGACGTCAAGTTCAACCTTGGCATTCTGGCCCAGTTTGTCGATCAGCAGGCTGGTGATCTCGGTATCGGCATTGGCGTTTCCGGTGTTGCCCGTAATGCTGACCAGATCAGGTTCTACGACGACAGCCCCGTTGGACAGCTCTGACAAGGCATCGATCCCCGCCAGCACACGCACGGTCCAGCCCGCGGGCAATCCGTCAACAACGCGGGTCCCCATTGTGACATTGCGCTGCCCGAACTTGGCCTTGGCAAAGTTCTCGGCCGTGGTGTTGACCAGATCATCAGGCACTCGCCCGCGCAATTGCACGGCCCCTTCCGGCGACAGCGTGGCGGTGAACTGGGGCGGCCCTTCGGCGCTGGCGTCCTGTGGTTTGGGCAGGGTCGCATCCAGTGCAAAGACCTCTGGCAAAGCGTTTTCCAACTCGCCCACAGTACGATCAAACAGCGCCTGATCGGTGCCCAATGCGGCCTCGAGCGTGACGTCCGTGTCCGACAGGGTCACCGTGCCGCCGCCCAAGGTCGCCACAGCACCAATCGACAGCGCCACGGCGTCGCCCCAGGTGCGTGACGGCACCCCAAGGGCGTTGACGCAATTGGCCTTGCCGGTGAACCCCGCCGCAGTGGCCGCCGTCAGAATGCGCCGCTCGGCCTCGGCGCTGTCAACTGTGCAGGCGACAAAACGGGATGTGCCATCTTCCATCACGAACCGCGTGGTGTAGGGCGAAATGACAGGGCGCGGCGCGGTAATTGCCACGGCCATCGCAATGCCGTCGGGTCGGTTGCGCGCCAGACTGGTTTCCATCCGGCTCTTTTCTTCGGCGCTGTCGGCAATCGCATTCACCGACACCCGCGTTGCCGTGACAGAGATCTTGCTACGCTCCAATTCTGACAGCGCCCGCAATGCGTAATTTAACGCAGGGCGCCATGTGTCAGGCACCGCGTAATCGGCCATCTCCAGCAGATCAGTGACCGGCTGATTGCCTGCCAGCCTTGTAATCCGATTGGTCAATTCTTCGCGGTTGGTGTCCGCGGGGATCAACCCGATCAAGGAAATTCCACTGTCGTTGCGCAAGATTTCAATCGCGAACTCTGGCGGGGCGATGCCCGCACTGTCCGCCACGCTCATCACGTCAATGACACGGCTGGCGTCCACGATCCGTCCGGCAGCAGAGATCGCCCGGAACCGGGAGGCCTCGCTTGGTGCTTCGCCCTCGATGATCACTTGCAGTCCGTCCCCGATGACAGAGGCCCATTCGTGCCCCTTGTCCAGCAAGTCCTCTTGAACGGCCACGACAGACCGGTCCTCGACCACGCCCACTGCCGCTCGCGCCGCCAGAACAGAGACGAAGGCCGCAAGGATAAAGACGCCGATGCGCAGGAAGAGTGAAGAGAGCCGCATGAATCTCCAGGTGGGTTGACCGCGTGCCCTTCAATAGGGGCTGACGCGCAATGGTTCAATCACACGAAAAGGGCGATGGCAAAAAACGGCAGGGGTAACAGGCCCGCATTCCGGTTGGATCGGAAGATCTTGAGCAACCCGTCACTGTCATCGGGATTGAACCGTGCCAATTGCCATGTCAGGTGCCAGGCCAACGCCCAAGGGCCGCCCAACGCGACCACAAGGCTCAGGATGGACCGGTCCTGACACGCCAGCACCACGGCAACCCCCATCAGTAGCAACGTTGCGACCAGAAAGCCGCGCAACCAGACTTTGGATGCATCACCAAAAAGCCGCGCAGTTGATTTCACCCCGATCAGCGCGTCATCTTCGGCGTCCTGATGGGCATAGATCGTGTCATAAAACAACGTCCACGCGATGCCCGAGACATAAAGCGCAAACGCCGCCCAGCTCAGCTTATCGGTATGCGCGGCCCAGGCCAGCAGCGCGCCCCAGTTGAACGCCAGCCCCAGAAACACCTGCGGCCACCACGTGAACCGCTTGGCAAAGGGGTAAATCGCAACCGGCGCCAGGGCCAGGATGCCCAGCCAGATCGCCGTGGGGTAAAATGTCAGAAGGATGAAAAACGCCAGCACCGCCTGCGCCACCATCCAGATCACCGCCCCCCAGACCGTGACTTGGCCCGCCGGAATCGGCCGCGACCGGGTGCGGGCAACAGATGCGTCAATCTTGCGATCGGTGATGTCGTTCCATGTACAGCCCGCGCCGCGCATCAAAAAGGCACCAATCCCGCAGCCCGCCACGGTCCACAGATCATGCACCCCATACCGCCCGGTGGCCAAAATCGCCAACGCCAGCCCCCACAGGCAGGGCACATAAAGCAGCCAGGTGCCAATCGGCCTGTCCGCCCGGCTTAATCGCAGAAACGGGCGTGTGTGCCGCGGCGCCAGCGTGTCCACCCAATTGCCCGCGCTATCGGCCACAATCCCGTCTGGCGTTGGTGAAGGCTCGGTCATATGTTGCGCCCATGGCATCCAAGGTTCGGCTTTTTGTAGATCACCCGTTGGGGTCAGGGCAATCGGTTCCGTTGTCGCGCGAACAGGCGAACTACCTGTTTGCCGTGATGCGGCTACCCGTTGGCAGTGTTCTGTCGCTCATCAACAGCCGCGACGGCGAATGGGACGCAGAGGTGGTCGAGGGCAACAAGCGCGGCGGCATCCTGCTCTGCCAGTCCCAGACCAAACCGCTCTTGCTGCCGCCTGATCTGTGGCTGCTTTTCGCGCCCATCAAGAAGGCCCGCACCGATTTCATCGTTGAAAAGGCGGTGGAAATGGGCGCGCGGCAGATCATGCCTGTGCAAACCGACTTCACCAACGAAAAGACGCGCGTGGACAAACTGCGCGCCCACGCAGTCGAAGCGGCAGAGCAATCAGGCGGCACCTTTGTGCCGCCCGTCACCGAGGTTCAAAAACTCGACGCTCTATTGTCCAACTGGCCCGCCGACCGGCAGCTCATGTTCTGTGATGAGGCGGAGGTGGGTGTGAGGCCAACCCTGCCAAGCACGCAAGGCCCTTGGGCGATCCTGATTGGCCCCGAAGGCGGATTTTCCCCCGCCGAACGCGCCCAACTCCACAACTTGCCCTTCACCCACCCCATCAGCCTCGGGCCCCGCATCCTGCGCGCAGACACCGCCGCCGTTGCGGCCCTGACCCTTTGGCAACTGGCGCTGGGCGATTGGCGGTAAATCGCATTGCGGTTCTTGCGCGCCTCAGGCGGGCCTTGTCTGGCAAAACACAGTCCAAAACGCGCATTAATGATCTTGCGGGGGAGGGGGTCACACCGCGCCAGTTCGGGTCGGGCGCTCTGAAACCAGATATCCCACCGCCTCTGTCGGTGGGATCGCTTTGCCAAACAGGAAACCTTGTCCAAAATCGCATCCACGTGCCCGAAGGAAGGCCTCTTGCTCTGGCGTCTCAATGCCTTCTGCAATCACCTCCAGCCGCAGGCCTTTTGCGATGAAAATGAAGCCTTCGATAATGGTCTCGGCGGCGCGGTCGTGGCCGATACCGTGGACAAACGTCGTATCAATCTTTAGCTCGTCCATATGAAGTTGATGCAGACGCGTGAACGACCCAAAGCCCGTCCCGAAATCATCCATCGCGAACCGCGTGCCCCTAAGGCTCAGCCGCTGGATCGACTCGCGGATTTCTGTCGCACCGCGGTCGAACAGAACATCTTCGGTGATCTCAAACGTCAGCATGGATCGAAATTCAGCGAAGTCATCCAGGATCGCTTCAATGATTGCGCGCGCGTCCCGAGAGGCCAATACCTCTTCAACAATATTGACCGATACCTTTGGCACCTGATGCCCCGCCGCCTTCCACCTCGCCATCTGCTGCAGGGTCTGGCGCAGCATCGCATAGGTAAACTCACTTCCCAGCCTGTGGCTTTGAAGTTGCGGAAGAAACGCCCCGGGCATAATGACCTCGCCGGTTGGTTTTCTCCATCGGGCGAGGGCCTCGAAGCCTACGAAGTCGCCAGACCGCAGATCCACCTGCGGCTGATACCAGGGCTGAATTTCGCCATGTGCGATCGCCAAACGGATCTCTTTCATGCGGTTCAGGTCGGTTGCCGCGTCTGCCTTGAGCGTGTCATGAATCCGGTACGCAGATTTTCGCGCGTCTTTTGCGGTGAACATCGCCTGATCAGCCGCCATCATCAGCTTGTCCATATCCATGCCCAAGGCCTGCGTGGTCGCGATGCCGATGCTGCCTGAGATATCAATTGCGCGTCCATCAAATCGTGCGGGGTGTTCAAAGACAGTCAAAATCCGCTGCCCAAGGTTCTTCGCCTGCTCCCGTGTCGCAATCCCTTGAACAATAAGCGCAAATTCATCGCCCCCGGTCCGGGCGACGATATCCCCTTTGCGCACCACTTCACGCAGCTGTTTGGCGACAAATGCCAAAACGCAGTCTCCGGCCGCATGGCCAAACGTGTCGTTGATTGGCTTAAATCTGTTGAGGTCAATCGCGACATAGGCGTAGTGAACACCCGCATCCGCTTGGGCAAGACGTTTCTTGTACTCCTCCAACCCGGTGCGGTTCGCGATCCCCGTCAATTGATCGGACCGCGCGGCGATTTCAGCAATCTGTTGGGCTTTTTCAAGCTCTTCGCCGCGGGCGCGTTCCACCTCTGCCAATTCCTGAGCACGTTGCACGTCAAATTTCACGCGCATCTCCGCCATGCGCGCTTCGGTCTCCATGCGGAACAGCGATTGATCAAGCTCGGCATAGGCCTTGTAGGCAGGAAGGGCGGCGCGATAATCCCCGCGGGCCTCCATGATGCTCGCGATTTCAAGCTGAAACCAACGCTGCCACAGCGGGTAGGCGATTTCCTTTGCGATCCGCAGTCCTCGCCGCTGAACCTCCAAAGCGCCGTCTTGGTCACCCTGAGATAGCAGCGCTTTTCCGATGATCACCAACGCCTGACAAGTCACACGCCGATCGTTCAGCGATTGCCCCAGATCAGCCGCCTGACTGGCCAACCAGTGAGAGCGGCCAAATCGGCCCATCTCCAATTTAACGGCTGCCATGACTTCCAGCGTATAGGGCAACACCACAGCGTTGCGCGACCTCCTGGCAAGTCGCACGGCCTTTCTGGCCGGGGCCCAAGCCGGATTGACATCCCCCTTGCGTAACAGAATGCGCGCGTGGATATGGTATGCGTGGGCCAGTTCGGACAAATGGTTGCCGCCACTGGCCAAAGTGATCGCGTCGTCAACAAGTGCCAAAGCATCGTCAAACGCGCCCGAGTAGGACAGAATTGTCGCCTGAACGAGAAACAGATCAACCCGGGTCGAGATAGACCCATCAAATCCAAGCATTTCCAAAGCCTGCCGGATCAAGTCCGACGCACTGTCCTGGCGCCCCTGACTATAAAGCAGCACCGCCCGCCCGGCCATCGCCTCAATGCGTTGTAGTCTGACATCATCGCTGATGAGCAAACGTTCCGCTTCCAGAAAATAGGTGTTTGCCCTGGCAAAATTACCAGTCCAGCGATCGTGCCATCCAAGCACACGCGCAGCATGCCCAAGCGTCACTGAATTTGCTGTGTCGGACGAGGTCTTGATACGGGAATAAACAAGTTCGGCTTTGGATTGGCTCAGCGTCGGGTTTCGCCACCTCAACAACCATGCACGCGACACGACCCTTGCATCGCGGTCATCAGAACCCTTTGCCAACGACAGCGAACGTTCGTCCGATGATCCAAAACCTGAAGAGGTCACTTGTTGTTCATTCCTTCCAGCACAACCAACCCCGGACCAACACTCAAGTATAGGCGACAGCCTTGATCACCATATGGCCAAGAGCTTTCATATTGATTAGCAATATATGCGTCCTTGTGCCTGATCGGCAGGACAACTGCGCGCTTACGGATTCACGTTAGTCCAAGGATTGGTCCCATTGCACGAAGGAAGTGTGGCCTGCGACGGCCGTTGCGGCGGTAGGGCCGATCTTTGACTTTCGAAAAGCAGATGTTGGCGATCAGAGATCCTGCATGCCCTTGGACGAGGTCAGCCGCGACTTTGCGGACCATGATGGCACGCCTTGTCCATGCCCCAAAAGACCCGTCATCGCCCGTCGGCCCTTGATCACACGGTCCTTGCGTTCGTGTCGGGCGAGGCAGCCGTTCAGCCTACGCTACGATTGTGGCGACCGACGCGGGTGCAAGCGCATTCCAAAGCGTCAGCGCATCCTCGGAAATAGAACGGGATCTGGGGCGCCCCAGAAAGTAGCCGTTGCCAGTGACATGCGCCGTTGTGGTCAATTCCACGAGATCCCCGCGCGCCAGAAAGTCCGCCAGCATATGTCGGCTGCCCAAAATGACGCCGTTGCCTTCCAGCGCCGCCAGAACCGCTGTGCCATAGTTCGACACGGTGATCCGGATGGCCGGGACGGGCTGGTCGGGCAAGTAGGCCTGAAACCACATGCGCAAAGTGAACCAAGCCGCGTTGGCCCTGCGGTAGTCAATGCAATCCAGTGTCGACAGGTCCTGAACCGCCAGTTCCTCGCCCGGCACCGTGATGCCTGCTTGTGCCAGATAAGACGGGGCCGCCATGGGGATCAGCTCCTCCGAAAACAGCAGCGTGGTGGACCATTCCGGATGCCCTTCAACGGCATAAAGAATGGACAGCGCGTCGGGCGAGTTTTCCAGATCTGAAATCCGGTCTGTGGTGTTCAGGACAATTTTGAGGTGCGGAAACGTGTGCGAAATTTTTTGCAAGCGTGGCGACAACCACAACTGAGAGACCGAGGCAGCCGCGGAAATCGCAACCTCTCCAGTCGTGCTTCCCGGCTGCAATGCATTAATCTCGGTTGCCAGATAATTCAGGGCCGTATCCACCCGCGCGGCAAGCCGGGCGCCACGTTCGGTCAGATCAATCCGGCGGCCAGATCGCACGAACAATTCAAATCCCAGCTGCTGCTCAAGCCCCTTGATCCGCTTGCTGACGGCCACTTGCGTCACAAACAACTCCTTGGCCGCAAGGGTAAAGCTTCGATGCCGCGCCGCTGCCGAAAAGACTCGCAGGGCATCCAAAGAAATATGTCGTAAAGCTGGCTCTTGCATAACTTTGAGTATGTATAATGCCAAAGAATTTATCAATTGTTATAAGAAATAATGGGGTCTAGCGTCGCCGCAGGTTCAAAATGACCTAGGGGCACCCATGATTCACCAGACGCCACAACCTGCTTTCTCTTTGGGATCGGGGCAGTTGATCGACAGCCTAGCAACATGCGGGCTGCTGAATGATGGCAAGGCCACTTTGGTTGTGGCCGACGCATTCTGGACGGACCAGCCGGTGTTTGGGCAGATGCGCGCAGCACTGCCCGGTCCGGCGACGATCTTTGACCAATTCGCCGGCGAGCCAAAGGCCGCACATATTGAGGCAGCGGTCCAAATGGGCCGTGCTGCCGGGGCCGAACTGGTGATCGGCATGGGCGGCGGCTCGGCACTTGATATCGCCAAGATGGCGTCTCTCTGCCTCGCGGGGGGGCACGGGCCCATGCATTATGCCCTTGGTGCCAATCCGGTGCCACGCACCACCTGCGACCTGATCCAGATCCCCACAACCGCCGGCACAGGGTCCGAGGCAAATGGCACCGCGATCTTTGCGGGCGCAGATGGCGGAAAGCTATGGGCCTACGGTACAGCACTGAAGCCCGCACTCGCCATTCTTGACGCAAACCTTCTGCAGTCCTTGCCCAACACCCTCAAGGCTTGGTGCGGGATGGACGCGCTGATCCATGCTTTCGAGGCAGGCACGAACAAATGGGCCAATCCGGTGAATACCGCACTGGCGATCCGCGCGATCGAACTGATCCTGCCCGCATTGCCCAAGGCCATTGAGGGGGACGCAAAGGCACACGAAGACCTCTTGCTGGGGTCGTTTTTTGCCGGGCACGCGATTGAAAATACGGGCACGGCCATTGCCCATTGCGCAAGCCATGCCATGGCCCGATTTGCGCCGATCCATCACGGATTTGCCACGGCCCTCGCCTTTGAAGCGACGCTCCCGCAAGTGGTTGCAGTACCCAACCAGGCACTGGACCGTGTGGCGGCACCGTTCGGTCTGCCGCCCGCCGCCTTGCCAGGCGCCATCACCGCCCTGATGGACGCACTTGGCATCGTCCGCGTGCTTCCCGACGCCTTCAAAGGTGTACGCGCGGATGCCCTCGCAGCCGAGATGCAAGCCGGGGCCAATGCGCCCATGCGCAACGCCGCGACGTTTGAAACCACGCCCGAGGTGCTGAACACCATCGCCGGGACACTCTTGGCCTATTCGCCGCAGGACCATGCCGTTGCTTGATATTCCCACCACCAAAGAGCGTTTGGACCAGATGGTCGTGGAAGGCCGTCATTTTATTGACGGCGCGCACCGCGGCGCGGTCAACGGTGCCACTTATCAGCGCAACAGGCCAATGGATGGTCTCCCCGGGCCGCTGATTGCCCGTGGCACGGCAGAGGACATCGACGCCGCCGTCAGGGCTGCCCGCCGCGCCTTTGCAGCGGGAAGCTGGTCCGATCTGGACCCCGCAGAACGCAAGGTCGTGATGCTGCGCTTTGCCGCCCTGATCCGCGAAAACGCAACAGAACTGGCGATGCTGGAAACGCTCGACACGGGTCGCCCGATCCAGGCGGCGCTGTCAGTCGATGTGGCCTCCGCCGCCAACACCATCGCTTGGTATGCAGAGCTTGCCGATAAGCAATACGACGAGGTCGCACCGACGGGTCCCAATGATCTGGCCACCATCAGACGGATGCCCTTGGGCGTGGTGGGGGTGATCACGCCGTGGAATTATCCGTTGATCGTCACCGCATGGAAGTTGGGGCCTGCTTTGGCGATGGGCAATTCGGTCGTTCACAAACCCGCAGAGCAATCAAGCCTGTCGGCGATCCGATTGGCCCAATTGGGCCATGAGGCGGGCCTGCCTGCCGGTGTTCTCAACGTGGTTGCGGGCTTTGGTGCCGAAGCGGGTGATGCCCTGACGCGGCATATGGATGTGGACCTGATCGCCTTCACGGGTTCGACCCCCGTGGGCCGTCTGGTGATGGAAAACGCCGCCAACTCCAACATCAAGCGCGTTGCGCTGGAGTTGGGGGGAAAGTCCCCGGTCGTCGTCTTCGAGGATGCCGATCTGGACAAAGCAGCCGAGGCTGTGGCCTGGGGCTTTGCCTATCACGCCGGCCAGACCTGCCATGCGCCGACCCGGCTGTTGTGCCATGAAAGCCAAGTGGAACCGCTTGCCGCCAAGATCGAAAAGGTTTTGCAGGACATCCCGACAGGCCACCCGTTTGATGATGCCTCACAAGTGGGGGCCGTGATCGACGAAAAACAGTTGCAGCGCATTCTGGGCTACGTTGAACGGGCAGAGGCGGCAGGCGACAAACGGCTTTTTGGCGCGCAGCGCATTATGGAAGACAGCGGCGGCACTTATATGTCCCCCGGCATCTTCCTGACCAACAATGCCTCTGAGATTGCGCAAGAGGAAGTCTTTGGACCAGTCCTCGCGATGATCCCTTTTGCCACCGAAGCCGAAGCGCTGCAGATGGCCAATGACACGCCCTATGGGCTGGCGGCGGCGGTCTTTACGCAGGACATGAGCCGCGCAAACCGCATATCAAACCGGCTGCGGGCGGGCACTGTCTGGATCAACACCTATGATCGCGCCAACATGTCGACGCCCTTTGGCGGCTTCAAGCAATCGGGCTTTGGCCGCGACAGATCTGTTCACGCGCTGGACAAATATGCCGACCTGAAAACCGTCTGGCACAGCTTCGACGGTTGAAGAAACAATACCTGATAGGGAGGAGACTAAAATGCTATCCAATGTGAGGCCCATCGTATTCTGGGGGCCATTTCTCTTGATGCTTGCGGCGGTGATTTCCAGTTTCGCCGCGCCGGACGCCTTCTTGGCGACCACATCCGCAATCAATAGCTGGACGCTGGATAAACTGTCATGGCTTTACAGCCTTGCGACCTTTGCCTTTGTTTGCACAATTGCGTTCATCTATTTCTCGAAATTGGGTGCTGTCAAAATCGGCGGCGCAGATGCTGAACCGATCCTGTCTCGGTGGAACTGGTTCGCGATTGCGCTGTGCACAACCGTTGCCATCGGCATCCTGTTCTGGGCCTCTGCCGAGCCGATGTTCCACGTCTATAGCCCGCCTGCGTCTTCGGGGATCGAACCGAACTCAGCCGAGGCCAAGCTTTTTGCGCTGTCCACGCTCTACCTGCACTGGGCCTTCACGCCTTATGCCATCTACACGCTTCCGGCGATTGCCTTTGCCCTGGCCTATTACAACCTAGGCAAATCCTACTCGTTGGGTGGCATGTTGTCGGTCATGTTCGGGCGCCACGCGGAAGGCACCGGCGGTCAGATCATCGACGCACTTGCCTTGTGGGCGCTGGTGGCCGGTATGGCGGCCTCGCTTGGCACCGGGTTGCTCACCGTCGCGGGTGGTCTGGGGTCAATCCTTGGCATTGAAACCACGGGCGTCGTGTTGGCCTTTGTCGCAATCGCGATCGTCGGGTCCTTTATCGCTTCGGCTGCAACAGGCCTGATGAATGGTATTCGGGTCCTGTCAGACCTGAACACCAAGTTCTTCTTCATCCTTGCAGCCTTTGCCTTCTTGTGTGGACCGACAATTTGGCTTTTGTCAGCTGCTGTCGACGCGCTGGGTGTCTATTTCTCCAGCTTCCTGGAACGCAGCCTCTTCACCGGCGCTGTGGCCGAAGACAAGTGGCCGCAGTGGTGGTCCAACTTCTACTGGGCAAACTGGCTGGCTTGGGCTCCGATTACGGCGCTGTTTCTTGGTCGTCTTGGCCGTGGCTACACAGTGCGCGAGTTCATCCAGACAACCATGCTGGCTCCGTCACTCTTTGCGATCGTCTGGATGACAATCTTCGGCGGTCTGGCCATCTATTCCGACGCGGCAAGTGGCGGCGCTTTGAAGGCTTCACTGGATGAAAACGGAGCGGAAAGCGTTGTTTATGCGCTGTTCGAGTTCCTGCCCTTTGCACCCGTCCTCGTGATCGTGTTCGTGGTTCTGTCCTTTATCTCTTTCGTGACAGCCTCGGATTCGAATTGCGAAGCCATCGCATCCCTCTGTGAAGAGCGTACAGCCGATGACACGCGCCCAACCAGCCTGCCTTTGAAAGTGATCTGGGGTGTGCTGATTGGCGGAATCGCCTGGTTCATGACCGCAACGGCGGGCATTGACGGCATCAAGATGATGTCGAACCTGGGCGGCATTGCAGCCTTGTTCATTGTGATCGGCGCCATGCTGTGCATCTGGCGCATGGTTGGTTGGGTCAAAGGCGTTGACCTCGAACAAAGCGAGACTACGCCTGATGTTGGTGTGATGGCTGCCGAGCCAGCAGAATAAGCCAACTCTTAAAGGGTCTTGAAACCACAGATTCCGCCCCCGGTTCACATGCTGGATCGGGGGCGGAATTGTTTGCAAAGCAACACGATCACTCTGCCATGAACGCGGTGACGGAGGGATTTTAGTAGTACCCCATCCGCCATCTTTGCAATGTCGACGTCGCGAACGAACCTTGGCCCGTGCGCGTCCCTTCAAACCGGGTCAGCACCTGGACACATAGCCCGATCAGAAAATTACCAGATCATCAATAAGCGCGTTGGTGTCGGTAAAGCCGATCAGGCGGATGGTATTGCCATTACCAAAGTCCAGCGTGGTCGCACCGTTTACGATCATGCCATAAGTCGCGATCACCTGTGCCTCTGTCAGGCCACCGCCCCAAAGCGCGTCGTCAATCCGAAGCGTGTCGACGTCATCTTCAAACCCGACAATTCTGTCAGCACCAAAGGCCAGATCGAACTCGAATATGTCGGTGCCATTCTCGGCGTTCAGCAGATCATTGCCGGTGCCGCCATTCAGCCAGTCCGCGCCATTTGCACCAAACAGATTATCATTCCCGTCACCGCCATAAAGCGTGTCCTCACCAACCCCTCCGCGCAGGATGTCGTTGCCGGCACCGGCAAAAATCGTATCGTTCCCATTGCGGCCAAAGATACTGTCCGCCCCGTTGCCAGTGACAAAGACATTGTCAGCGCCACTGCCAACCAAGGTGTCATTGCCACCCCCGGTCTCTAGCTCTTCGATCCCGATAAGCTTGTCATTGCCATGGCCGGTGGCCTGCACCGACGCGGTATTGAGCCGCACATTTGCATCAGTCAGGCCCGAATAGACCGCGCGATCAATGCCCGATCCGCCGTTAAAGAGGTCATCACCTGTATCGCCGAGCAGCGTATCATTGCCGCCCCCGCCGTACAGGCTGTCATTCTCGCTTCCGCCGTAAAGGACATCATCCTCGCTGCCGCCGTACAGCAGGTCATCGCCTGCGCGCCCGAACAGGGTATCAACCCCTGCGCCCGCTCGCAGCTCGTTCGCTGCACTGCTGCCGGTGATCTCGTCGTTGCCACCCGACGTGGTCACGTTCTCAATTCCCAGCAAAGTGTCCACGCCATGACCGGTATCCTGGGCCAGAACAGTGTTCAGCATGACCGTCGTGTCGATGCCGCCTCCAAATTCAATCAGATCATTGCCCGCCCCGCCATTCAGCAGATCATTGCCGCCATCACCGCGCAGGATGTCGTCACCGGCACCACCAAACAGACTGTCAAATCCGTTTCCGCCCCGCAGGCTATCCGCGTTCGTGCCGCCATAAAGGCTATCATGGCCTCCCAGACCCAACAGGGTGTCAGTCCCGCCATTGCCTTCGATGACATTGGCCCCATCGGTGCCAGAGACACTGTCAGCCCCGGCGCCCAATATGGCGTTCTCAAATTCGAACGCGCGCTCGGCAAAATTGGTGAGGCCAGTCACCATGTCCAATTGGTAGTCACCGCTGAACTCTGCGGTGTCGATCGTATCGATGCCTGCGCCACCATAGGCGGTCTCCGACCCGGCAGAGCTAAAGTAGACAAGATCGTCGTCATCACCACCATAAAGCTGCTCGCCAAACGCTCCTGTCGATACGCGGTTGTCCAGAATGTCGTTGCCATCGCCACCAAAGACACTGTCGGCGCCATTGCCGCTGCTGATGGAATCGTCCCCGATCCCGCCAAAAATCTCGTCTATGCCCAGGCCGCCAAAAATGGTGTCATTGCCCGCGTCGCCGTTGATCGTGTCGGCATCATCACCGCCATAAAGCTCATCTGCGCCACCAAGTCCGCTGATGACATCTGCGCCGGTATTGCCAAAGATAGTGTTCGATCCAGACGTGCCATCGACTGTTTCGGCCTGATTGTCGCCGATATAGTTTTCAAAATTCACGGCCGTCGACATGGCCGTACCTGAGAGGAAATTGATCGTCCCGGCCTGCAAATCGATGACCATCGGCCCAAAAACGATAGAACCGGACTGATCAAGCGTGTCTATGCCGTCGCCGCCATCCAACACGTCACCGGTTAGGCCACCGTTGTTTTCAATTGTGTCGTTGCCATCGCCGCCATTAATCGTATCAGTGCCGCTTGATATGCCCGCACCATCTGTGATCACATCGTTGCCATCACCACCAAAGATAACGTCCTGACCGACCGATCCTTCGATGGTGTCGTCGCCGCCGTTACCGATCAGCGTGTTGTCACCGCTGTCACCGGTCAGAACGTCGTTTCCACTGCCGCCAGTCAGATTGACAAACCCGGTCAGCGTATCGGTCCCGATCCCGGCGCCAGTTGCGGATGTTGTGGTCGCAACAACGCCCTGGGTATCGCCAGAATAATCCGCCGTATCGTTGCCCGCACCGGCATCCAGCGTGTCATTGCCCGCACCGCCCGACATGCTGTCATCACCTGCACCGCCAAACAGGGTATCATTTCCCGCGCCGCCGTTGATGCTGTCGGATTGGGAGGTGCCGGTGATTGTCTCGTCGCGGCCAGAGCCGATGATCTCGACATAGTCGTTCTGCGCGCCCCAGCCGGTGAACTGCCAGCCCG
>NZ_JBGCUN010000004.1 GCF_041103235.1 Yoonia sp. R2331
ATATCCATCACAAGCAACCAGGTGTTCTGGGCGAGATCCTGTTCATCAGCGAACTTTTCGCAGCCGCTTGATCCAGCGCAAAAACCCATACCATCGATCAGCGCCTATCAATTAATGCAACAGTCCCCTTCGAATGACTCAGCACCTGGAGATTGCTGCTCTTTTTCAAGACACTCGAAACGAATGAACGCTATTTCGCAAAATCGGGTTAATACAGGCTTTCTTTGAACATTTAGATGTCGATCTTCCACACCCTATAGCGCCCCTGCCCGGTCACTTCGCGGATCATACCGCTTGCCTCCATCCACGCCAGATTGCGCTGAACGGCGGCGCGACTGGCTCCAGTCGTCGCCTCAGCCATTGGGGCGGAGACCAAGGGCCACTGAGAGAAAATTCTTCGCAAGGCAACCGGCGTGCGGCCAGACAAATGCGCCATGACGTTCTCTGCCCGCCCGGTCCAAGCTTCAATATCGTCAAGTGTTCGCATCGCCGTTAGGATTGCGCTGTTCATCCCATCCAGCCAGCGGGCCAAACGTTCGGGCGGCAAGCCCGAAACACGCAGCCCCCCTGCCCCGCCCATGGCGAGCGGTGCGAAGATGGCGCCGCTTCCATCGCTGGCCGCGATCCGGGACGCAGTGACGGCGGCTTCCATCTGGCCGCCGTGCTGTCCGAGGCCGGCCAGGTTCCAGAGATGAAAACCCATGCAAGCCCGCGTGATTGGGTGGAGCTCGGCTGCTGCAGCCATTACGTCCAACCATCCACCCGCGCGATCTTCGAAACGCTCAGCGCTGCCTTCAATGTTCTCGGGATCGCGGCGATCCAGGAAGGCGGCCAAGTCAGCCTTCGGTCCGGGACCGCCTGTCAGGCGCCGAACAGCCCATCCAACTCTTGCCAGGGCATTTGGGTCATCTTGTGCACCTGACAGCCGCATCGATATCCAAAGCGCCAGACGATCAGAACTCACCCGATCCCCTGCGAACCAGCTAAGGTCCGCTGCCTCGATAAGAGCGAGGCGATGCCGCCAGCCTTCCGGGCCACGCAGCAGCCTGTCATCCAGAGCACCCAGGCGTCCAGCCACTCTTGCCAGTCGCGCAGCGTGAACGCCTTCTGCCTTTGCCCAGTCTTCGATGACGGCAGTGTCCGGCGGTTCTGCACGCGGCCCGGGAGGCAAATCATCTGGTTCTTCTTCGAATGGTCCCGGCAGAAACCAGAGATTCTCTTCGTGAGCCTCTTCATCCTCCTCGATGGTGATGAGGGGGTCATAGATATTGTCAGTCAAAGCGGATGCTTGGGTCTTCATATGTGCAAAATACTGTCCTTTTGCACATTACCCAAGTGATTTTGTGGCGGTTGCCTTCGCTCTTTATATAGTATGCGCGCGCGACTGCCGGTGAAACCTCTCAGATCGCGTTCAGCGCAAGGAAACCAAGGGTTTTTGGACGAGCGCGACGAGAAAGCACCTACTTGCATTCGTTTGTAAACGGTCGTTTAGTAGCGATGCCTTTAATTGCAAACGGCCCGATTTCATGCCCCTGATAGGCTACGCCCGTGTTTCCACTGAGGATCAGACCCCCCTGCCCCAGTCTGAGGCCCTGCAGACTGCGGGTTGCGTCGAGATCTTTGAAGAGCACGCCTCGGGCGGCAATCGCGCGCGACCGGTGCTGGCACGCGTGCTCGAACGCGTCCAGAGCGGCGATACGCTGGTCGTTGTGCGGATCGACCGGCTTGCGCGATCTCTGTCGCACTTGCTGGAGGTGATCGAACGTCTGGAGGCCAAGGGAGCTTTCTTCCGCTCCCTGCATGACCCCATCGACACCGCTTCCCCGCAGGGCAAGTTCACATTGCAGGTTCTGGGCGCCGCGGCCGAGTTCGAGCGCGCGCTGATACGTGAGCGCACAAAGGCCGGGCTTGCCTCTGCCCGCGCCAAAGGGCGCGTTGGTGGCAATCCTGGGCTACGCGCCAAGGATCCCGCTGCGCTGCGCAAGGTGCGGCTGGCGCGACAGGACGGCTACGTGGAGCGCCTCAACGAGACCGCGCAGGATTGGGTGCCCCATGTGCGCCGCTTGCGACCGGATATGGCCTGGGAAGACCTGCTGCGGATCATCAATGGCCCCCTGCCCCCAGATCGCCATTGGACACAAAGCCGACTGCTCCGCGCTGTGAAGGCATATGTGCGCGACGGGTTCCTTCCTGCCGAGGTGCTTGGCCGCGCCGGACGCCGCGAAACCGATGACCGCCTGCCGGCCATCGTCGCAGCGATCAAGGGCGCGGACCCCGAAATCACGCTGCAGGCGATCTGCGACCGGCTGGAATCGATGCGCGAACGGACCCCTCGAGGTCGTGCCAGCTGGCAGCCGTCTTCGGTCAAAATGTTGCTCGAACGAGCGGAGCGGCTTGGCCTAATTTCATCAGAATCGGCTCACTCCCAACTGTAACTAGCAGAGGCTCAAACAGCTGAATCTATCAGCTCCAAACACCGTCAGAAGGTCAATTGTGCCATTGGTTGCATGGGTTTAGCCAATACCGTCCAAACAATCCTCATGAGTGGCTTGAAGCACGGTCTTGTGGACTTATTGCTATAAAATCAACAACTTGCGGTTATCTTAATGTGACTGTACGTATTGGTGCTGTGGATAACTTTCACACTACATCTAGATTCTTCTTGCCGGACTCACTTGATCGTGGCATTCCCGTTCTGACGGCAAAACGCGTCAGACGCGCTGTACACCGTCAGAATGACCAAGAGCCTCAACAGAGGCCGAGAGTGGGCGGCAGGACATGGATGATCGTAACGTTGGATACGCGCAAGGCATAGGCTCTTCCGACATCGGAGCATTTGCCGACAATCTGGCTGAATCTTTGGATCGCCAGATGAAGATCGCTTTCGAGCCCGAAGAACGAAAGTCTCTGCGCCGTTTCAGTTCTACCGAAGTTGCCAGCCTCCTGCGCGTTAGCACATCTAACCTGCGCAACCGGCACAAGGACGGCAGCTTCCCGGAAGTTCATACGGACAACCGCGGACACCGGTTCTACACGGCCCAAGAGATCGATAAGCTGCGCGATATTCTGGGGCGCACCGGAAAGAACGCAGAAAGCTACCGCCCCGGTCGACGTGAAGGCGATCGTCTCCAGGTGGTATCTGTCGTCAATTTCAAAGGCGGATCGTCAAAAACAACAGCAACGATCCATCTTGCACAACGGTATGCTTTGCGAGGTTACCGAGTGTTGGTCTTGGATCTCGATCCTCAGGCAAGTTTGACCACTTTTTTCGGTTTTCGGCCTGAGCTCGAGTTCGCTGAAGGCGGCACAATCTATGATGCTCTGAGATATGAGGAGCAAGTTCCACTCTCCGACGTCATCCAAACGACCTACTTCCATAAGCTCGATATGGTTCCGGCGGGCCTAATGCTCTCGGAATATGAAACTGAGACGGCAAACGCCCTCGCCCGTCGGGTGCAGCCCATATTTGCGGAGCGCCTCGCCTTAGCGCTTGAGGAAGTTGAGGCGAGTTACGACATCGTGCTGATCGACTGCCCGCCTCAACTTGGCTTTCTGACCCTAACGGCGTTGGCAGCCTCGACGGGACTCCTGGTAACGGTCGTACCAGGCATGCTCGACATTGCTTCAATGAGCCAGTTCCTGAAACTTGCTTCGGAAACGGTAAAGGCTGTCGAAGAAGCCATTGGCCGGCGCGTTACATGGGACTTCGTAAAGTTCTTGATCACGAGATACGAGCCGTCGGACGGGCCTCAGACCCAGATGGCGGGCTACCTGAGATCGATCTTGGCCGGACAGGTCATGACTGAGCCAATGCTGAAGTCTACAGCAATCTCGGACGCCGGAATGACCCAGCAAACCGTCTACGAAGTTGATCCGAGCCAGTTCATCAGGAAAACGATTGATCGCGCTCTGACCAGCGTGAACGGCGTTGGCGATGAGTTGGAACAAACAATCCAAATGGCTTGGGGGCGTCGCTGATGGCCCGAAATATCTTCAATCAGCCTCCAAAGGACGAGAAGGAGAGCGCGGCCCCCTCCCCTACCCCGCCGAAAGCGGCAAAACTGCCGGGATCTGTTGGCGGCTTGCGCGACTCTTTGCGCGAGATCACCGCGAATTCCATTCGGGACATCGAGCCCGATCAGATTGACATGGATGGTCTGCGCGATCGGTTGGTGCTGGAGGATTCCAGTATTGATGAGTTGGCCGAAAGCATTCGCAAGCATGGGCAACAAGTGCCAATTATGGTCCGTCCATCGGCCCAACCGGACAGATACCGTATCATCTACGGCCGACGCAGACTTGCAGCAATCCGCATGGTCGGCGGAACGGTCAAGGCGATCGTTCGAACCTTGGATGACGACGCATCTCTGATCGCACAGGGCCAAGAGAACAACCTCCGACTAGACCCGTCATTCATCGAGAAATCTCTTTTTATCAAAGAGATGCAGGAATCAGGTTACAAGCCAAACGTAATTCAGGATGCTCTAGGCTTGACACGGCAGGGCGTATCCAACCATCGCGTCGTCATAGAACAACTGCCAGAAGGGCTTGTACAGCTGATCGGGCCGGCACATGGCATCGGACGACGGCAATGGGGTGACCTGGCCGCGTTCTCGAAAAATATAGATCTGGTGAACACGGCCAAAGAGGCGATTGCCGCCCTGCCCGACGACACTCCAAGCGCGGAGAAGTTTCAAGCAGTCTACTCGGCTTGCTCGAACAAGGCGCGTAGCAACAAGAAGCAAGACAACCGCAGCCTAACGTCCGTCGTCAAAGATGGGGACGGTAGCTCTGTGGGAACGCTGACAGTCGATCAGAAAACGATCGCCATCAAGATCGCCAAGAAGGACAACCCAGAATTCGGCCGATGGCTCGAAGAGCGCGCGGAGGCAACGCTTTTGCAACTCTTCGAACAGTGGCGGAATGAGAGCGGCTCTGGGTCCTAACCCAAGCCACACAGAGTAACGCGAACAGAGGAGAAAAGCGAAGACCAGAAAGAAAAGAGCCCCCCAAAGTTTCCCCTGGAGAGCCCTCATCATTCGATTAGCACTCATGATGTAGCAACCTCCAGCAAACCGGTCAAGAGTCACCGATTCGGTGGACGGATTTTTATTGCCTTTTCCTGAGTGAAATTTTGGGAAGAGACAGGGAATTTGTGGGCCAAACGGTCGTCGTGAACAAACCATGGCATTTACAAAACTATCGATCGGAACCGCTGGCGCTGATGCATCACGCGGTCCAATTTCTGCGGCTGAAACCGACATTTGGACCATCTTCAGGGCACTGAGAGATGCACGTAGCGTGTTCGGTCTACGTCCTGGCCATATCCAAACACTTCAAGCAATGCTCAGTTTCTTGAAACCAGGCCACGGCGAAACGGTTTTCGCGTCCAACAACTCGATTTGCCAGCGCGTCGGCGGTATCGACGAGCGGACCCTCCGAAGACACATCAACCGTTTCGTTGAACTCGGTTTCATCAAGCGCAATGACAGCTCGAACCGAAAGCGCTACCGCGTTCGCTCATCCGGCGGTCATTGCATCAGCTATGGATTGTCTCTAGCCCCCTTCCTCCAGCGCGCGAACGAGCTTGTCGCCATCGCACATGAGATGGAAAATAACCGACGGGATCGGATATTTGCCCGCAAACAGATACTTACAAAGCTCGCCCATTTGGAAGAGCATGATCCCAGCAATACATTCATCAACCACGCACGGAAAGCTCTTCGCAGGAAGCTGAGCCTCCCTGAATACCACGCGCTGCTTGCAGACACAGACAGAGAATGCCAGAGTTTGCATGCCCCAGATGACCCACCAGAAACTGTAGAATTGCCCGCCAATGACGGACAAACTGTCCGGCACCAATCTAAGTCTGAAGAAGAAAAAAAAGATTTAGATAGCAACCTAGGCAATGAAGCTCTGAAACCAGACTTGCTAACCTCAGTTTGCGATCAAGCTACATCGTTCTCGACAGAGAGACTTAGAAACTGGTTGGACATTGAAAACCATGCTCGAACACTTGCACCCATGATTGGGATTCACCCAGATACATTCGAGAAGGCCAAGAATGCAGTAGGAGCTCAGAAAGCGTCATGCGCGATCTTCATCATGCTACAACTTGGACAACGCATCAGGGACTTTGGAGCGTATTTCCACAGTATCACCTTGGGCCAACGTCAAGACCAGTTTGATCCAGTGGCTTTGATCAAGCGTCTGTCCAAAACTGCTATGCAAAACGCCTAGTGTCCACCGCGGTGGACGTCTGGCCAGCAACTAGTCCAATGACGCGCGTTCTCGCCACATGCATCAAAGCTACAGAGCCAAATTCCACTAGGGCGATACTCCACAGTCAATCCGTTTTCCTCCGACCCGCCGATGTCCACCGCGGTGGACAGATCCGGCACCAAGTCTCACAACTCACATGTGCAACAGCCGCTCTTCGTCATCCACCACTTCCAAAGAACCTTTATTGTCAGTCCAGGCCCACAGGACGATGTTGAAGTCCGATGACGATGCACCCTTCGCAAAACTCTTGATCAGAAGCCCCACAAACCGATCCGCTATGAGGGCCCGTGCTAAATCCTGTGTCGGAACCGATTGCCCTTCGAGCATCTTCATGCGCCATGCAGGGTCGCCAAGCATCGCCGCTGTCGCGCCATACCGGTCAAGTCCGCCCGGATTGCGGGTATCGAAAATCGGCCCAAGGTCGGCGTTGTAGGACACCAAGATCGTGGGCTGCAGGCTGCCGACTTGGTTGGCTTCTCGGAGAGCGGTCGCGGGATCCAGCGAAGTGTAGAGGGCAGGGGTGTCCTTGGCATTAAAGCGCCCTCCATAGAGTTCAGCGCCTCGTCCGGACAAAGGCGCGCGGGCATAGACCGGGTTCAGGGCGCGGTAGAGCGGCCCTGAGTAGCGTCCATCTTTCAGCGGCATCTCAGCGTCCCGCCATTCAAAAATATGGTCTGTGACACCGATGTCCCGAGAACACGAAGTGTGACAGGGTATTGGTGTCTCATGTCTTGGCGGGGCGGGCTTTAGGCAAAGACGCCCGCATCAACCGCATCAATGTATTCCAGAACTTGCTGCGCTTTGCCTTCCTGCACCAGTTGCATGGCTGTCCGGCCATCAAAGCCGGGCAGGGGCTCTGACCGGTACCATGCATAGGCCATTAGTTCCGAGCCGAAGCGCGGTTCGACTTTGTTCAGCACCTCTACCAATTCGCGCAGGCGGCGCTGCGTCTTGTCCGAACCGATGCGGGTTCGCCTCTGCAACGCGTCTTTGCCCAAGCCGACGGTCAATGCGATCTCTTCTGCTGACGTGCGTAGCACCGCGGCGATCTTGCGCGGTTCGAATTGCCCAGCTTCAGCAAAGTTCGTGATGTGCATGATCTATGCTCCTACAGTGATACTGACGGTATATAGCGGCAATATTGCTGAAATTCAAGCTGTCAGGAGGTGCTGAGCCTTCGTTTCCCATGTTAATCCGTAACGCTGCATTGCTCTGAACGCCGGAAATCCGGATTTTGGGCCTGAAAAGTCACAGTAGGCGCGTTTTTTGCCGATCGAGAACATCAGATAAGTTATTGATAATATGCTAAAGATTGCTGCGGTCGGGCTGGGGTTGCCGATATACCTTGCCGATCTTGGACCCCAATCGGCACTGACTGCATGAAGTCCTTGGGAACCGCGGTGGTGTCGGACCCTTGTCAGTTTCCGCGGTCCAGTTGGCGGTTGGAAAGGGAAAGTGTCCTTCGGGTTTTGTGACTGACAGTTGAGGGACCTTGGTGTGCCTCGGACGGGTCCGGGCCGGGTTCCGGTCTGCCGTTCCTGATGAAGGGCATTCACATGCAACCAGGTGTCTTGCGCGTGCTGCGCGCGACCGCTGCCTCTTGGTGGCGGCACAGAGAGCTGCGCCGAACCGGCGAGAAGGAGCTGGCACGGCAGCTCGAGCGGACGGCCGTTCTCCGCGATCTCGGCTATCTCAAGCAGGCCGCGTCATTGCCGAATGCGCATGTGATCTGCGGAGACGGTGGGACATTCCTCCATCTCGGTTGGACCACTGTGTCGAGTTTCGCGCCGATCGAGCGCTTTCCCTTGGCCGCTCTTGCGGTCGCACGAGGGATACCCTTCATCGATATTCGACCCGTCACCGATGTCATCGCCTTCGCGAACCTGCCGCGGGTGACGCGGAACGGATCGGTCAACCCTGAGCATTCGGGTGCCGACAGGTGCGTCTCGCTGACCACCTACATCGACATGGTCGAAAAGCTCGGTGCCAAGATCGCCAACGATCCGCGGTCCCGTCAGTCAATCTGATCACCATTTCCTCTCACCAATACTCGAAAGGAGGCCAGCCATGGCCCGATCCCGCATGCCCAAGTTCGATGCCTCCGAGGTCATCACAAACGAAATCATCCGCATCATCGAGCGCGGTGTCCTGCCGTGGCACAAGCCATGGACCGCAGGTGGCAGCTCTCGTCCCCTGCGCGTAGGCGGGGAACCCTACCAGGGGGTGAACAACTTCCTGCTGACGATGCGGACCGTGATGGCGGGCCACAGCTCGCCCTTCTGGATGACGTTGCCGCAGGCCAATGCGTTGGACGCAAAGGTCCGCAAGGGCGAGAAATCCTCTGTCGTCATCTATTACGGCCAAAGCCGGAAAGACGCGGGCGGCGAGGAAGACCGCAGCGATGGCGATGATCAGTCCGAGGAGGCCTGCATCTTCCGCTTCCAGAAATCCTACCGCGTGTTCAATGCCTGCCAGATCGAGGGCTTGCCCGACAGTTTCTTCCCCGACCCGGAGCCCGTGCCCGAGCATCCGCCGTCCGAGCCCATCCCGCACATGCAGGCGTTTTTTGACGCCATCGACATCACAACCGTCTTCACAGGAACGGAAGCGTACTACCTGCCGCCCGTGGACAAGGTCTACATGCCGTCCATCACGCGGTTCCAGGACCCGCGCAATTTCTACGGGGTCTGGGCGCATGAGCTGGCCCATGCCACGAAAGCCCCCCATCGACTGAACCGTGATTTCGGGTTCTCGAAGTTTGGCAACACGTCCTATGCGCGCGAGGAGATCGTGGCGGAGTTGACGTCGGTGTTTTTGGGTCAGACGCTCGGCTTTACGGCCCATACACTCGAGATGAACGCGGCGTATCTCTACAATTGGCTACGCGTTCTGCGCTCTGACAAGAATGCGATCTTCAAGCACGCGGCCGACGCGCAGCGCGCCTGCGACTACCTGATCGCACGGTCGGAGGCGGGTAGGGCAGGGGAGGGCGCCCAGGCCGCTTGAGCGGTTTGTGCCAGTCAAGGGAAAGCAGGCTTTGAGGAGGGTGTTTCAAAACTCTCAAAGGACAAACCCATGACCACCACCGCACAGCCCCAGACAGATCGCCCGGACGCCGCCTTGATCGCCGCCCAGAATGACGCCTTCCGCAAGCTGGCTTGCCTCGGGATCGCGCCCGAACAGCCCATTCAGGGCCGCATGCATGTGACCCGCTCGATTATGGAGGCAGGAGGTGGCTTCATGGCCGAGGCGGCGAAGGCCACGGGCATGTTCGAGACCTTCGAGCCCGAGAACGATCCCGAAGGCTGGCATGATTTCGGGGCGGTCGAGATCCGGGGCGAGACCGTGTTCTGGAAGATCGATCTCTATGAAGCAGACTCGGATTTCCGCTACGGGGCTGAGACCCCGGACAATCCTGCCACCACCATGCGCGTGCTGACCATCATGCTAGCGCGCGACTGGTAGAAGGGCAGGGGACGCCTCCCCATGACATCTCAGACCATGAAGGCCCGCTGCCCCCAAAAAGGCAAAGCGGGCCTTTTGTCGTGGTGATCCCCGAAGCCGGGGATTGGTCACGCGCACGTGCGCGTACCGCATCTAACCCACCAAGAAGGATATCCCATGACCGCAAGTTTCAAACCCGTTTCCGTCGCCATCGGCGATCTGGTCCCGCACCCCGCCAATGTGCGCAGCAACTCCCCGGAAACCTACGACCCCGAGAACATCGCGCATCTCAAAGCCAGCATCGCCGTTCTGGGTCTGCTCCAACCGCTCCTCGTCCAGAAGATCGACGGCAAGTACGCAGTGCTGGCCGGTGGCCGGCGCCATGCCGCGCTGAAGGAGCTGATCGCCGACAAGGCCACCAAGGGGTTCACCGCGAAAACTAAGGTCGACTGCCGCCTTGTGCCGGAGGAGTGCGACGTGACGACGGCGCTATCGCTCGCCGAGAACATCACCCAGGCCCCTATGAATGCCATCGACGAGTTCGAGGCCTTCGCCCGGATGATGGAGGTCGACGGCCAGACGCCTGAGACGATCGCAAAGACCTTCGGCACCACAGTGGCGGCCGTGAAAGGTCGGTTGCGCTATGGTCTGATCCACCCCGACATCCGCGCTGCGGCGCGGGCGAAGACGATCACGCTCGATACGATGAAGGCCTTTGCCGAGCACCCGAGCCAGGAGGTGCAGCGCGAGGTTTATGAGGCGCTGACCAAAGAAGACAGCTACCTGCAGGCCTACACTGTCCGTCAGGCGCTCAAATCCCGCGGTGTGCAGGTCAGCGATGATATCGGGGCCTTTGTGCGCGAGGACTACGAAGCGCGGGGTGGGGCCATCGCGGCCGATCTCCTGGAAGAGCATTCCGTGCTCGAGGACGCCGCGCTGGTCGAGACCATCCTGCTCGAGAAGCTCGGGGCCGCTGCCGAGGAGGCACGCGTGAAACTGGGATTTTCCTGGGCTGATGCGATGGTCCGCTATGATTACGCGACTATGGCTGACTACGGCCGCGTCTATCCCGGCCCGATCGATCCGGATGAGGCCGCCCAAAAGCGCATCGATGAGATCACCGCCGAGCTCGAGCAACTCCAGCTCGAGATGGAGGATGAGGGGCTCGAAGACGAAGCCTACAATGCGCTCTACGACCGCGTGGATGCCTTGGAAGAGGAAGCCCGCGACCTGCAGGAGGCCTACAGCGCCGAGGATCTGGCGCGGGCCGGGGTTATCGCCTCATGGTCGAGTGGCCAAGTTACGCTTCATGTGGGCCTTATGCGCCCCGAGGACACCGTGAAAGACGAGGGCGCGTGTGGCTCTTCAAGCAACCCAACGGGGGAGGAGGCCCCGGACGCCGGCGAAATCAGCTACCCGGGCTCGCTGGCCGAGGACCTCAAGACCGAGCGGGCAATGGCCCTTGGCGCCGCGATGGCGCTGCATCCGGAGGCCACGCTCGATCTGGCGCTCTTCAAGCTGGTGAGCGACGTTCTGGGTCGCGGCATGAGCGTCACGCAGGCGATCAAGGTAGAGGCTCGCAAGGAATACCGCAGCCACGCCAAGATGGACGAGATCGATGGCACCTCGCTTGAGCAGGCGGCGGTGGCGCATGATGCGCTTGACCTCTCGTGGCTCGATGACACCCGCCCGCCCGCGGATCAGTTCGCGGCGTTTCGCGCGCTCGAAGCGGGTGAGAAGGCCAAGCTTGTGGCTTATGCGACGGCCAGCACCACGCAGTCCTGTTTTGCCCGGGACCGGCAGCGTGACAGCCTGATGCATGCGTTCGAGATCGAGATCATGCCCGACATTCGCGCGTATTGGACGCCGAATGCGGCGCTGTTCAATCGCTTCAAGAAGGCTTGGCTCCTGAAGATCCTCGGCGAAGATCTGGGTCTCGCCCAGGAGGCGGTGACGCTGGCCTCTTCGAGCAAGAAGGAGATCGTCGCCTTCTGCGACAAGCTCTTTGCCGAGCCCTTCGCCACGCTTACGGACGCGCAGCGCGCCGCCGTGGCCGCCTGGTGCCCGCCGATGATGCAAACCGCCGGTTTCGCCTGTGATGACACGGCGCCCACTGCGGAAACCCCCGTCCCTGACAGCGAAGTCGCGCAAGCGGCCTGACGCATCAAGCGACCCGCGCGAGGCGCAATGCCTGCGCGGGTCGATCCTTCCAAACCGAACGGAAAGACATCCCCATGGCTATTCTCAAGTTCTCTGCCTCCGCCGTTGCGGCGCAGATCGCTCATGCGCGCGCCTGCAAGACCTTCCTGCCCAACTGGAACGGGCCCGTGGACAGGCCCGCCCTGATCCTCATCGTCGGCAATGGTGTGCATCTGCGCTCGAACGGCATCGACGGCACGACCACCCGCATCGTCACCACCGAGCAGGCCGATCCCTCCTTCGCCTTCGCCGACGGCATGAACCCGTTTCGAGACAGCGACTGGATGGCGCAGCGCCGCATGCGTTTCGCGATCTGACCGGCCAGTTCTACACCGACATCCTGGATGACGTGCAGGTGCTGATCGACCGGGGGCGGGGGGCCATCCGGCTCGCCACCGATGGCCACAGTATCCGCGTCTTCGTGCGCCGGGCCTCGGACTATCTCATCGGCGGGACCTACGAGGTGCCCTCGGGCCTCGGCGGCACCTTCCGGGTCATTCTCAAGGATGCCTGCGACACCTTCGCGATCGTGCAGAACTGCGGCAATTGCGAGGATTTCGACGCGATGCAGCCCTACCGCGTGCCGCTCGATGCGCTGATGGAAATCGATGACCGGAGGGCGGCGTGATGGGTTGGCTCTTCTACACCGACGGCCGCGTCCAGACCTACGCGGATGAGAAAGCGGAGATTGCCCGGCTTTGCACTTTTGAGGGCGACAGGCGCAAAACCGAACTGGTGAAAGCCTGCAAGGTCGGCTCCACTTGGTATGCGGCGGCAAAGGTCACCAGTCTCGACGGCACCCCTGTCGAGGATGCGACCTATGTCACCGATGC
This sequence comes from Yoonia sp. R2331, assembly GCF_041103235.1. NCBI lineage: Bacteria > Pseudomonadati > Pseudomonadota > Alphaproteobacteria > Rhodobacterales > Paracoccaceae > Cognatiyoonia > Cognatiyoonia denitrificans. The sequence continues at coordinate 12,759 of NZ_JBGCUN010000004.1, forward strand.
GGACGGCTCGATCACCTTCGGAGCCGTCTTCCTCACCCGGTACGACGATGGCTGCTGGGGCTACAAGGACATGGAGGAAAGCGCTGGCCCGAACGAGTCGCGCGCTCCCCTTGGGTTGATCGAGCTCCTCTCCGATCTGAAAGACCCCGACAGCTACGCCCATGCCTGGCGCCAGCGCTGCCGGGACTGGGCGGCAATCCCGGACTACGAGGAGGGCGACAGGATCAAGCTTGCCGCTCCCGTCAGCTTGAGTGATGGCAGTACATGCCAGATCGTCACGGCCACCCACTACAGGCGGGGGCGGCAAAAACGCCGCTGCTACCGCATCGAGGAAACCGGTGGGCTCGTACGTCTGTCGAAAGCCACTCTCGCAGGGTCCGAACGCCTCAGTTCTGCCAAGGGCTCGGTGAGTCCGGTACTGGCTGAGTTTTTCAGCGGGAATGGATAGTGAGAACGACCCGCCAGGATGGCGATGATTGGATCTGCAAAGTCGTCGCCATCTTGAAATCGTATCTCAAATGAGATACATCATTCCCATCAACTGGAGGACCATCCATGCCTGCCCAAACATCCATGCTTCATGTCCGTGTTGACGATCAGCTGAAAGCACAGGCTTCGGACGCACTTGCGGGCGTCGGTCTGACGCTCTCCGATGCGGTGCGTATTCTTCTGACCCGCGTGGCCGCAGAAGGCGGCTTGCCTGCCGGATTGACCGCTGATCCGGATGCCTATGACGCCTGGTTCCGGGCGAAGGTACAGGAAGCGCTGGACGATCCAAGCCCCACAACGCCCCATGCCAAGGCGATGCAAGATGCCCAAGCATTGATTGACGGGAAGCGCCTTGCCAAATCTTGATGGGCCCGATCTTGAATGGAAAGCCACGGCCATCGCCGACTTGTTGGCAATCATTGACTACATCTCTGACGACAACCCGGATGCCGCCCAAGTTCTCAAAGACGAGATTGAACACAAGACGTCCCTCCTTCCAGAACGCCCTCAGATGTACCGCGCGGGCCGTGTGGACGGGACTAGGGAGATGGTTGTTCGGCCAAACTACATCGTGGTTTATGCTGAAAGCCCTGAGATGGTGACCATTTTGCGCGTTCTTCATGCTGCGCAGCAGTGGCCATGATCGGAGTGCAGGCCCCCCGCTAAGAAATTGCCGGTTCTACGCCTTCAAAGTGTAGAGCGGGCTTTTTTTCCTTTGGAACTCAGACCCTGATCCAAAGGAAAATCCCCATGTCCAAGCCCAAACCGGCAAACCCGGCTTTCCCAATCTCTGACACTGATCTCGCAAATGCCATCGCGCAAATCGGCGCGGAGATCGACCACCAACCCCTGCGTGGCTCAGCGCTCGCGCGCATCATGCGCGAGACGTTTCATGGCAGCGATGCCGGCGGTGCCTGGGACTGGCGCATGGCATATGACCTGATGCAGGCCGCGGCTGTTCAGGTGCTGCTGCGTGGGGCCGACGCGGCAGGTGACATCGCTGCTGCAAAGCTGCTTGCCTCACGGCTGCTGACGGAAACCCGCCGGTCGGAGCAACAGATCCGGCTGCAGCAGTTTTCCACGCCGCTGCCATTCGCGGCGCTGGTCTTACGGGCCGCGGCGATCCGCAAGGGCGAGACCGTGCTGGAGCCATCCGCCGGCACTGGTGCCCTGGCCGGTTTCGCCGCCCGGGCCGGTGCCACGCTTTTGCTCAATGAAATCGACCCCTTTCGCCAGCACCTCCTGCGCGCGGTTTTCGGTGGCGAGGTGACGGGCCATGACGGCGAGCATATCGACGATCTGCTGCAGACGCCGGTTCTACCCGACGTCGTGGTGATGAACCCGCCTTTTGCCTCCTCGGTCGACCGATCCCGCGACAAGCACATCGCTGCCAAACATCTCATTGCGGCTGCAAAGCGCCTGGCACCAGGTGGGCGCCTGGTGGCGATCATGCCGCCGGGGTTCACGCACGACCGCGATGCCGCGCATTGGTGCCGCGCCTGCAGTCTCCTGACGCCGCGCCTGGCACTGACGATGCCGGGACAGGTTTATCGCAAGCTCGGCACCTCGGTGGAAACCCAGCTGATGGTCTTCGACAAGGTGCAGGAGGACGGCGAAATGATCCGCGTCCCTGTGCAGGATCTGGATGAGGCCTTGGCATATGTCGATGCAGTGGCCGCAACCCGGACCGAGATGCGCGCAGTCCAACGGGCGGCAGTGGTTAGTCCTGCTCGGCCGACCGTTCCATCATTTGCCCCACGCAAGACCGCCGCTGTGCCTGCCGCCATCTCCAAACCTCGGGACAATGCGGCTATCCCGCTCACTTTCACGAGCCTGGATATCGCGCGCGATAACACCCCCGTCTCGGACATCTATGCGCGCTACCGCCCGCAACGAACCGAGATTGCAGGCGCGCAGGAACATCCCACGCCGTTGGTCGAGAGCATAGCCATGGCCTCTGTCGCGCCACCCGTGCCTTCGGGTGCCGCCAGTTCGGAATTGCGCCTGCCAGCACGATTGATCGAGGAGGGACATCTCTCAGAGGCGCAGCTCGAGACCATCATCATGGCGCATGATGCCCATGGGCGCGACCTGCCTGGTCGGTTCACCATCGATGAGGACCAAACGAGGCTGACGCGCGCCGACGATGACCCAGTCGCACGCGCCTATCGCCTCGGCTATTTCCTCGGCGACGGCACCGGTTGTGGCAAGGGCCGCGAATGTGCAGGGCTCATCCTAGTAAACTGGCTGGCCGGGCGCAGGAAGGCGATCTGGGTCTCCAAATCCGCCACGCTCATCGAGGACGCGATCCGCGACTGGACCGATCTCGGCGGCTCGCCCGCCGACATCCAGCCGCTCTCCAAATGGAAACCGGACCAGCCCATCCCGATGGGCGACGGCATCCTCTTTGTCACCTACGCTACGCTGCGGTCCGCGGGCAAATGCGGCACCACGCGACTGAGCCAGATCCTCGACTGGATGGGTGAAGACTTTGAAGGCGTCCTCGCTTTTGATGAGGCCCATGCCATGCAGAACGCCGCAGGGTCCGAGCAGGGCAGGGGGGTCAAACCCTCCCAGCAGGGCCTTGCTGGCCTACGGCTGCAACTGGCAGCACCCCGGGCTCGCGTCTTCTACATCTCGGCCACGGGGGCCACGAGTGTCCACAACCTCGCCTATGCCGCGCGGCTGGGGCTCTGGGGGCAAGGCCCCGAATACCCCTTCCCGAGTCGCGAGAGTTTCGTCTCGGCGATGGAGGCGGGCGGTGTCGCCGCCATGGAGGTGGTGGCGCGGGATCTCAAGACGCTCGGGCTCTACACGGCCCGTGCCCTCAGCTTTGATGGCGTGGAGTACGATGTCCTCGAACACGCGTTGACCCCGGCCCAGATCGAGATCTACGACGCCTATGCCGGCGCGTTTCGGACGATCCACCACAATCTCGAAGCCGCGTTGACTGCGACCGGCGTCAACGATGCCTCGGGCGAGACCAATGCCTCGGCCGCACGCGCCTCGGCCAAATCTCGCTTCGAGAGCACCAAGCAGCGCTTCTTCAACCATCTCCTGATGGGCATGAAGGCCCCGACCATCATCCGCGCCATCGAAGATGACCTCACGGCGGGCAACGCCTGCGTCATCCAGGTGGTCTCGACAGGCGAGAGCCTGCTGAAACGCCGGCTTGAGACGATGGACCCGGAAGACGAGCTCGTCGAGGGTGCGCTGACGCCGCGCGACTACGTGCTCGGCTATCTCGAGCAGGCCTTCCCGATCCACGCGCAAAAGCTGGTCGAGATCGACGGCAATATGGTGGCGGAAGCTCTGCGTGATGAGACCGGCGCGCTGGTCGTCTCGCGCGAGGCGCTTGCCCTTCGTGACGCGGCCATGATGGAGTTGATGACGCTGGCCCCGATCCCCTCGGCGCTCGACCAGATCCTCTGGGCCTTTGGCGACGAGGCCGTGGCAGAAGTCACAGGGCGGTCCATCCGGCCCCTCAAGGCCGAGGATGGTCATCTCTTCATCGAGAAGCGTAGCGCCAGCAGCAATTCCTCCGAGACCCAAGCCTTCATGGATGGCGAGAAGGATATCCTGATCTTTTCTGACGCGGGCGGCACGGGCCGCTCCTATCACACGGCGCAAACGGCGAAGAACCAGAAGCGGCGGCGGCACTACCTGCTGGAGCCCGGCTGGCGCGCCGATGCGGCCATCCAGGGGCTCGGCCGCACGCATCGCTCGGCCCAGGTCAGCGCGCCCTTCTTCCGGGTCTGCACCTCGGATGTGCATGGCGAAAAACGCTTCACCTCGACTATAGCCAAGCGCCTCGACCAGCTGGGGGCCTTGACCAAGGGACAGCGCGAGACCGGCTCGCAAGGCATGTTCCGCGAGGAGGACAATCTCGAAAGCCCGATCGCGCGAGCGGCACTGCGCGGGTATTTCGCCGATCTTGCCGCCGGGCGCGCTGAGGCGTTGAGCTACGAGAGCTTCACCGACTGGACGGCCTTGCGGCTGATCGACAAGGACGGGGTGCTGCTCGAGGAGCTGCCGCCGATCCAGCGGTTTCTCAATCGGGTGCTTGCCCTTCCCATCCACATGCAGAACGCACTTTTTGCCGAGTTCATGCGCCGGATTGCCGATCAGTCTGAGCGGGCGCGCGCGGCGGGCACGCTCGATCTCGGCGTCGAAACCCTGCGTGGCGAAAAGATCGAACAGGTCTCCACCGAGGATCTCTGGACCTGCCCGAAATCCGGCGCTGTGACGCGGATCATCGGGCTCGAGGTGACGGACCCCGTCCATGTCTTGGGCGCCGACGAGGCCATGTCGCGTAATCCTGACAAGCTGCCGATGGTCAATCGCGCCTCGGGGCGCGCGGCGCTCATCTCGGCGCGCCCCATGCAGATGTATGACGAGGACATCGTCACGCTCATGCGCAAGACAGTGCGGCCCAACGGGTCGAGCTATCTGGAAGAAACGCGGTTCGCGTCCTCTGCCTGGGAAGAGATCGGCAAGCCTGAGTTTGCGCGGCTTTGGGATGCCGAGGCTGCCTCCTTGCCCAAGACCACCACGACCAAGCTCTACCTGTTGACAGGGCTGCTGTTGCCGATCTGGAAGGATATTCCGACCACGAATGAACGCATCTACAGGGTCACGCCGGACGGGGCGACCGCCATGATCGGGCGGACTCTGAGCGAGCAAGGCGCGGCCGCGCTGCGCGCCCGCTTCCTCGTGTCCAACCCGCAAACACCGCAGGAGATGTTGACCGCCGCTCTCGGCACCACCGCGCCTGTCGATCTGGGCCGGGGTCTCACCCTGACCCGTCGCCGGGTCGCAGGCGAGATGCGCCTCGAGTTGGGCGGTGCGGATAAAGGCATGATCGATGGGCTCAAGGCCATGGGGTGTTTCACTGAGATCATTGCCTTCCAGCTGCGGGTGTTCCTGCCGCATGGGGACGGGATCGACACGGGAAGCATTCTGGCCCGGATCGTGGGGCAGCGAGCCGCTAGAGCGGCAGAACAAGCCGCCTGAAAAGTCAAAGCGGGCTTCCGGTCGGGCGGCGCGGATCGGGATTTGGCCGATCTGCGCTTTCCGGGCGCGCGCTGACCAATGCCAGGCCCGCCCGCCCCAAATTCAGATAAGAGGACAGACCCATGACCAATCCCCAGATCGACTATGCCGCAATGGCGGCTCAGTGGCGTGCAGAGCGCGAAACCACCTTGAAGGCATCCAGAGTAGAGCTGTTCGCGCAACTACGTGCGCTTGGCATCAGCGAGGTCACTGCCGAATACCAAGGCTATGGCGACTCCGGCAATGTCGAGGATGTGACGGTGCAGCCTGCAGAGGTCCAACTGCCGGAGCCGCTTGCCACAGAGGTTGGCGACTTCGCCTGGTCGCTCGCTTATCACCATCACCCGGGGTTCGAAAACAACGAGGGCGGCTACGGCACGCTGACCTGGGACATAGCACTAGACAGCATCACCCTCGATCACGCGGACCGCTATGTCGAATGCTCGCACAGCTTTGACGAGGGGCTGTGAGATGGCCCATCCGCTTCATCATGCCGAAAGCTCTGCCCGGAAATTCGGCGGGGTGCCGTCTGACTATCAGTCCATACATGACTGGTTCGATGCCTCGAAAGAGCACCTCGCGCTCTTCACGCACCGAGCCATGCGCCACCATGCCCAAGGCCTGTTTGAGGCCGAACGTGTCTTCGGCCTGTCCCTGACCAATAGCGCAGGTCGGGACATTCCCGTGCGCTGGATCGGCGAGCAGCATATCCGTGAAGACTGCCAGGGCCGCATCCCGACTATGGCGGACTGGCTGCGACACATACAACCTGAGCCTTGGATGGCAAATGGCTATATCGACCGGCATGTCGGCTCCGAGCCCTGCGGCGACCCAAGGGTTGCCTGGGCCTCCGAGGTCGCAGCCGGCAGAACGGTTCTTGGCCTGAAAGATTGGATGGCGGCGCGCGCGACGCAAGCCACGCAAAGCGCCTGACAGGTCTCGGTCGTTTGCCAAACGAATGCCGCACGGAAGCCCGGTTGGAGGATCGGGCTTCTTGCGTCGTTTCCCCATCATTCTTCTTGAGGAGGATCGCATGACACTCGAAGACATCAAGGCGGCCGTCGATGCCGGTCAGACCGTGCACTGGGCCAATACCGGCTACGTTGTCCACAGGGACAGTCTCGGCGAATACCTGATCACCTATTTGCCGAACGGCAGCTGCATTGGCCTGACCGACCGGAGCGGGCAACGGTTGAACGGGGATGAAGCGGAGTTCTTCATCGCGCGACCGGAGAATTGCAGCGTTCCCAACCGGCGGGGCCACTCGAAACCTGACGAGCAGCGAAGGGGCGTTGCGCCCGGCGGAGAGGCAGCACAACCACTCCGACGGCAGCTCTGACCCGTGGGCGGGGCTGAAAGGAAAGCGAGCTTTCTGATTTGTGATCCCATGAGGGGTCGAGAAAGCAAACCCGGATGCGCTGGCAAGGACGTCAGGCACCGACTTATCCAAGAAGGAACCATCCCATGTTCGCAGGAACCCTCACCCGCAATGTCGAGACCGCAGCCGCCGAGTACACCGGCATGATCCACTCGACGCGCTTTGACATCGCCATCCAGTTGGAGGCACGGGCCAAGATGTCCGAACGCAGCCCGGATTTTGACGTGACGGCAGTCAACAAATCCGGTCGCAAGGTGCGCATCGGCACGGCCTGGAACGAGACCGGCAATACCAGCGGCAACCCCTACATCTCGATGCAGATCGATGTCGGCCTGGGCCCTTTCCGGGTCAACGCGGTGCAGACGAAAGAGGCGCGTGCGGCCCAGAGCGGCGCGTTCGAGATCATCCCGCTGGTCTCGAACGGGCTGATGAAATCCGGCTCGATCTCGGGCGAGCTGACCGCCATGGACGCCGATAACGCCTTCACCGGCTACATCGCCAACATGATGTTCGATCTGGAGTTCATGCTGATCGAGAACAGCTACAAGACCGAGGAGACCCACCCCGACTACCGCATCGAGGTCAGCTCGCCGCGGGGCACGCCGATCCGCGTCGGCTCAGCTTGGATGACGAAAAGCAGCCGCACGGGCAACGACTATCTGTCGCTGCTGATCAACACGCCCGATGGCGATCTGCGCGTCAACGCCGTGCAGAACGAAGAACAGCGCGGCGGGCAGACCTTCTCGATCATCCCGTTCATCGACAGCGGTGAGCAGCTGCAGGACGCGGGCGCGGGGCTGTCGCTGGTCGCGTGACCAGTGCGCGAGAGGAGACGATCTTAACCCAAAGGGGAGCCGTGGGATCACGGTTCCCCTTTTTCTGCGTTGGCGTGGTTGAATGACAGCTGCGCGGATTGCAGACGTTCGTATCACCCGCAGCGAATGCGACCGGAGAGCCCAAATCGACCGATATGCCAAGATGGCTATCTTGCGGGCACAGCAATTTGGGGAGTCCCAAATGACCCAAAGCGGAAGCTCAGAATGCTGACTTTGAATGTCTACTTTAAAGCGCCTCCCTCATCTTGGATTTTCCGGTGGAAACATTTTAGAATGTGGCGGCATGGATTTGTTACCCATTGTGCCGAGCCCAAAGGCCAGCCTTTTTTGGAGGTTGTTCAATGAGAGGATAATCTTTCCCCCATTCCCAACATTTTCTTCTCTGCTACTGTTTCACTCTTGAGACACTTTTGAGTGGCTGGATTTGCTCCGGAACGGTTCATGACTTAGTCTTTCGCATGTATCATAGAGGTCAAACATTCATGCCCAGAACAGTTGCCCACATCGAAAAAGTTCTGGAAGTCGCAAATTCGTCTTCTGCAGCAGCTCGGTCCCGACTGGCTGCGAGTTGGCGTCGTTCTGCAGAGAAGCATGGGCTTGATCCGGGCGAAAAACGGAGCCCTGAGCGTATCGATGTCACGCATCTGCGCGAACGTACCGGAGCGTTCGAGAAATTCATGACAGTGGCTTCTCCCAGGTTGGACAATTTGTATTCGCTGGTTGGTCAATCAGGATGTGCCGTTCTGCTGACCGATGATGATGGTGTTGTTCTGGATCAGAGGGTTTCAGAGGCAGATGCTGCGATTTTCGAGGCTTGGGGACTTTGTGTTGGGGCTGATTGGAGTGAAGAACGTGAAGGGACCAATGGCATCGGGACTTGCCTTGCCGAGCAGAGGAAGGTCATCATCCATCGGGACGAACATTTCTATGCACGAAACACTGCAATGAGCTGCATCGACGCGCCTATTTATGGTGCAGAAGGGCAAATCGTTGCAGCGTTGGATGTATCGTCGGCTCGAGCAGATCAAACCGAAGCCTTCAATCGCCTCATTGGTGCTCAGGTCGCTCAAACCGCGCGCGCAATAGAAGAAGCCAACTTTCGGGCAGCTTTTGAAAAGGCACGCATTGTTGTTGCCGAGAGTGATGATGCTGAGGCCGCGACCCTTCTGGCAATAGATGGCGATGACCTGATAATAGGCGCCACTCGCGAGGCTAGACGGGTGTTTGGGTTTGATTCAATCGGAGCCCTCGTGCCTCGACCAGCCAGTGATGTATTGGGCCGGGAAGATGGACCAACTGGTTTCAAAAAGGCCGAGCGCGCAGCCGTTGTCCGGGCTTTGACGCGAGCTGGGGGCAATGTTTCCCAAGCGGCCCGGCAACTGGGAATAGGCCGTGCAACGCTTTATCGCCGCATGAAGAGGCTTGGCTTGGATCAAACCTGATCCCATCTGTCTCACACCTGAGACAGCTTTCCAGGGTGTATTTCTTCAGTCCGCAGACAACGAACTGCCGACGCGCCATGGTCCTTGGCAATCCCGGAGGAGGTCCGGATTGTCAAGGAGGAACCAAATGAACGATATGACCCACACTGAGACTGGCACTTATGTCTCACCTTTCAAGCCTCGCTATGAAAACTTCATTGGCGGCGAGTTCACTCCGCCGGTGAAAGGGCAGTATTTTACAAACGTGACCCCAATCACTGGTGAGGCGATCACGGAATGCGCACGTTCCGATGAGGCGGACATTGAATTGGCCCTTGATGCAGCGCATGCCGCAAAAGACAGCTGGGGCAAAACTTCGGCTGCAGAGCGTTCAAATCTTCTGTTGAAAATTGCGGACGCAATTGATGCAAACCTTGAGCGCCTTGCGCAGGCTGAAACCTGGGACAACGGTAAGCCAATTCGCGAAACCATGGCCGCAGACATTCCTCTGTCCGCCGACCACTTCCGGTATTTTGCAGGTGTGTTACGTGGCCAGGAGGGCAATATGAGTGAAATCGACGCTGATACAGTCGCATATCACTTTCACGAACCACTGGGTGTCGTCGGCCAGATTATTCCCTGGAACTTCTCAATCCTGATGGCGGCATGGAAACTTGCACCGGCCCTGGCAGCGGGCAACTGTATCGTGCTGAAGCCAGCTGAACAGACGCCTGCGGCCATCATGATCTTGGCTGAAATCATGGCTGAATATCTGCCAGCAGGTGTCCTGAACATCGTCAACGGCTACGGAGCTGAGGTGGGTGCACCCCTGGCCCGATCTCCACGGATCGCTAAGATCGCTTTCACCGGCTCTACCGCGACAGGGCGCAAAATTATGGAAGCTGCGACCGAAAATCTGATCCCGGTGACGCTGGAACTTGGTGGCAAAAGCCCGAACATCTTCTTCTCGGATGTTATGGCCAAAGATGACGAGTTTCTCGACAAAGCCGTCGAAGGCTTTGTTCTCTTTGCCTTCAATCAGGGCGAAGTCTGCACCTGTCCGTCGCGAGCTTTGGTGCAGGAAGATATCTATGACGAGTTTATCGCCCGTTGCATTGAGCGTGTAAAAGCGATCAAACACGGAGATCCGCGTAATCCTGATACCATGGTTGGCGCGCAAGCCAGCACCGAACAGCAGGAAAAGATCCTTTCTTACCTGACCATCGGTCGCGAAGAGGGTGCTCAGGTTCTGGTCGGCGGCGACGCCGCCCGGTTCAACGGAGAATTGGCAGGTGGAAACTACATTCAGCCAACTATCCTCAAGGGCCACAACAAAATGCGCGTCTTCCAGGAGGAGATCTTTGGGCCGGTTGTGTCGGTTACAACCTTTAAGGATGAAGCCGAAGCGCTGGCGATTGCCAACGACACGATGTACGGTCTGGGAGCAGGTGTCTGGTCACGTGATGCGAACACCTGCTATCGGTTTGGCCGGGCCATTGAGGCGGGTCGCGTATGGGTAAACAACTATCACGCCTACCCGGCCCACGCTGCATTTGGCGGCTATAAGCAGTCGGGCATCGGACGCGAGACTCATAAGATGATGCTGGACCACTATCAGCAGACCAAAAACATTCTGATGAGCTATAATCCCAACAAGCTGGGCTTCTTCTAAATGTATCGAGCGGGGGTCAAGTGGACCCCCGCCTCTCTATCCATTTTCAGGGCAAAGCTGACCTTGGGCGGCAACTCAGCGAGCGGCTGCTATCCACCCTTCCTAGCCAGTGGTCAGTCAAGGTCGTAGGTTATTGTGCAATCGCAGCGAAAGCTCAATTTTGTCCCGCATCTTACCAGTTCGTTCGTCCCTCAACGAAGTTCCGCATTTGACCTCTGCAACTGAAATTCAGAATTTCCCGGGTCTTCTTTAGGAAGCAGTTCTAACTTGCCTTGCGGCCTCCCCTGCTCGGCTTCGCGTGTCGCAGGGGAGAACGGCCCTTCGGTCCGTCGCGCATTCGGCCATGCGGCCTCACCGCGGCGTTGCACCCGGCATTCCGGTTTGCCCGCCTCGCGAGCACGTTCCTCCCCGGCCGCTCCGCCGGATTGCGCTCTGGTCTGTTTTGGCCTGAGGCCAAAACGATCCCGCCACTTCATCCGTCTCCCGCGTCCGGTCGGGCCGTTTGCCTGCTCGGGTCGGGCAAACCTACCGTCTAAACACACACACATGAGTGCGGAAGCATATCCTCCGGATGGCCCCCAAATCAGCCCGCGTCAAGGATCGCAAAACTTTTCGGCGAGGGCGGGGTCTGTGGCGCGGGGCGGTCTCGTGCGTGAGGGCGCGCAAGTGTCAGATGCTGCGCGCGGAAAACTTTTGCGCCCGGCAAGCCGGCGGCTGCGCCGTCCCTGACCCGTGCAGATTCGGAAACCAGGCATTCGGCCATGCCCCCACACTCACGTGGTGGCCTTGGAACCGAACACTGGAGACCAGACATGGCTTACGACACCGCAAACACCTACGAGACCATTGAGCTTTTCGGACTGACCGAGAAGGACGCACAGCTGCCGATCCCCGAGGATCACATCCTGACCGACCGCATCATCCGCGAGAGCTTCGAGGCTTTGCTCGGGCCGCTGCGCGGGACCGGGCTTGAAGCGGAAATCGAACCGCTGGCGCACGGGCTCGCCACGATCCTGCAGCGCCGGAAGGTGGCGCTTGGCAAGGAGGTCGACCGCACCGCCGACAAGATCGGCGCGCTGGCAAAATCTCACGACGGATCAGAGATCGCCGAGACCGCGCTCGAAGAGGCGCAGGCGCGCTTTCTGCAGCTGCGCGAGATTGTCGGCGCCATTGAGGTGATGAGCGAGGCAGCGGCGGAATGCTACGAGATCGAGACGGGTCACGCCTTCATCCCGGCAGCCGGGTCGCGCGCAAGCGTCCGGGCGCAAGAGACCGGGGCGGTCTTTGAGGCACGGCAGCTCCTGGAGCAGCACGACCGCGAGACCGCCGAGAAGTCGAAAGTCGAGGGGGTGCCCCTGATCGTCTCGGGCGCCACCGACTGGACCGATGTCGATGTGATCTTCAACACGCTCGACAAGGTTCGCGAACGGATCAAACAGAACCGCAATCAGGAGATCTTCCTCTGCCACAAAGGTGGCAAGCACGGGGCGGAGATGATTGCGGCTCGGTGGGCCCGGGCACGTGGGATAGCACAGGCGCGCTTTGATCCGCGCTGGTCTGCCCATGGGCGGGCGGCACCGTTCAAGTGCAACGACGAAATACTGGACGACAAGTTCGCGGCGACGGGAGTTGTACTCTTCGGCGGCAACGGGGTCGCGCTGAACCTCGGGCAGAAGGCCGAAGCGAAAGGCCTGACGGTCATGCGGGTTGCGGGCCCGGTGAAGAAGGCGTCGCAGGAGTGAAGAGAGGGGGTCGCGCTTGGCGCGGCCCCTTCGTCATGTCTCATGACGCGTGCGATCGGTGTCGCAAGATCGACAGGCTGCGCCGTCCAGCACCGTCATCCCTCTACCCGGTCCGTCAGAGTGCGGCCCATCCGCATCGGTGCGGGCTGGGGATGGTGCGCACCTCACGCACATCGTTAGCGGGACAAAACGCGAGGGGTCGCGACGTCGCATTTGAGGCCGAAGACTTGCGCGTCCCTCGGGTGGTGTTTCGGAACATCGCATCCACGCGGGCGGGCTCCGTCAGCACCCCGGCCAGGATCGGCGGGACGCGAACGCGGATGGTGGCGTCGGCGTGATGGCAAGGGTCATGCGGATCACTCCTTTTTGCTCATAGATGTGGATCGCACGGGGTCGGCCCGTTCGTGCCCTCAGCTCACGCTTCGGCAAGCACAAATACGGCTTCCACGGCGGGGCCGCGGACCCTCCGCATTTGCGCTTGCGACCGGGCCTCTTGCCCCCGTGCCGGGTGATCCCCATCGCAACAAGGAGTAACCCAAATGACCAACCACTACGTCGCTACCGTCCCCGTCAAGTTCACCGACACCGATGGCCAAGAGCGCACCCGCTTTCAGCGCGTGGGTGCGATGTTCCGCAACACCCGCAACGGGGACGGATCGGAGTTCTTCAACCTCAAGCTCGACTTCCCGGTCGCGGTCTCGGAGCTGGTGATGTTCCCGCCGAGCGCGAAAGATCCCCAGGACTAAATCCTCTGACGAGGATGGGCCGCCCCAGGACGATCTTGGGGCGGCCCGATCCCTGTTCCAGGGATGCCGGTTCCGGCGCGGGTGATCCCAACAGCGATCTCCCGGGTGCCGGTCGCTGCGCGGTCCACGGACGCACATTCCTCGGTATGATCATGCTGCGACAGACCGGCCAGTCAGCCTCAAGGGGGCCATCCACAAAAACCTATCGGCCAGGGCCTCCCGGTTTTTGTGGCAGAGATTTGGGGACCCAAATCTGACCCTCCTTGACCCTGCCTGTCCGCCCTGTCGGTGGGGTTTGCGCCCGCCCGCGGTTCCGTCCGAACACATGGGTGTTCGGCCAGATCCTCGGGCGGTGCTGGGGAAGGGGATCCATTTTACAGGTGGGTCGCCCGGTGGTGAGGGCGGCAGAGCCGCGTCCCAGCGTGCCGCGGCTTGAAGCGGACACCAAGGCTGCCTGAGACTGAAAGCTACGGACGTATATAATTGACGTCTTGGTATATTATCGTAATATAGGGGCAGCCTTGGTGGAAGTTGGCAGGAAATAGGGGGTCTTTCTTCCGCATGTCCCGAACAAAACGCCTGACAGAGACGGAGAAGATGCAGATCGTCCGCGAGGCGGCGCAGGGTGTGTCGACGTCTGACCTCGCTGAGCGTTTTGGCGTCACATCACGCGCTGTGCGCTACATCCTGAAAGCCGATGCCGAGCGCCAGACAGATGCCGCCATCCCGGTTTCAGCAGTCAGTGTGAAGGTCACGGCTGCGGAGCTTGAGGAGCTCGACGAGATATTGGCGAAGGCGGGGATCGAGAGCCGGGCCGAGGGGTTGCGGCGGCTTATCCAGGCGGCAGGCGGGGTATTCGTTCCGGACGCTCAGATGGCGGCTGAGATGGCCCGCTATCGGGCCACCCTACATGAGGTTGGCAATGGTGTCGTCCAGATCGCCAAGCAGATGACGCAGGCCAATCGGATGGGGCAGGGGGCTGGTCCAGAGTTCACCGAAATGCGTCTTGCCCAGATGCGCGGACTGGCGCGGTTCATTCTGGATTCTGCCGACGAGATCGACCTGCTTCTGCGTCGCCGTCGGGACGCAATGAAGCTCGAAGCCACGAGCGCATTGAAGGAGTTCGCTCATGCCGCTGAATGACGCCGTCGACGCCGTCACCGGCGAGGTCTTCCGGGACGGCTGGAGCCGGATCAGGGGCTCGATGCAGGGGCTGCATGTCGCCAAGCAGACCCAGCTTGTACGTGCGGCAGCGGGGCATCGGCCAGCGGTCTTCAAGGCGATCCGGGGCGGGGGGACGCACAACAAATCGCAGCTGATGAACCAGCTCGATTACCTCACCACCAAGTCCACGCATATCGTGGACTCGAGCGGGTTCCTGGATGGCAAGACGAAGCTCGAGGTGGGTGACATCAAGGACCTCACCGAGCGCTTTGCCAAGCGGTGGGATGCGGGCTTCAAGCCCAAGCTTGGTCAGACCACCCACATGCTCATGTCCTTCCCAATCGGCACGCGCGGCGAGGATGTGCGCGACATTGCGACGGATGTGGCCGAGCGGTTCTTCCAGACTGATGCGGGGCATTTCGACTACATCATCGCGGTGCATGAGGACCGCGATCACCCCCATGCGCATCTGGTGCTGAACCGCCGCTCGCAGGAGGGCGAGTTCTTCTTCCTCGGGCGCAACCATCGCTTCAACTATGACGACTTCCGCCTCGCCATGGTCGAGGAGGCGGAAAAGTACGGCGTGCGCCTGGAAGCCACGCGCCGCGTCGAACGCGGGGTTGTGCATTACTCCGCCCGCGCCAGCGAGATCTATGCGGCGAAAGAAGAGGGTCGCGCGCCTGTTGAGCGGGAGCGTGTGGGGGCCGATCTGACGCAGACGTTGGCGGAGATCGCCAATACCAGAACCGTCTACCATTCGCTTGCCACGGAGGCCTCGCGGGAGTCCCGCGAGGATATCGCCGCAGCGCTCTTCCGCGCGGGCGAGGTGCTGGCGCATGGCGGGCAGGTGGACCGAACAGGAGATGTGTATATGGCCGAGGATCAAAGTTTCGAGGATCTGAGAAGCCTCTATGCGGAGAAGCTCGCGCGGGTGCAAGGCATGATCACCGAGAAGCCTGACACGGAACGTCCCGAGCTGGAAAAACGCCTCATCAAGATCCAGACGCAGGTCCAGCACATGCAGCCGCTCGGATTGCGGTCGAGCACGCTGTCTGAGGCCCCCTCGGAGGGCGGGGTTTACTCAGAGGCAAACATACAAGAGAGCCAGCTCGAACGCCTTGTCGAGCCGCACTTGCGGTCGCGGATTGACGCGGCCCTGCGCGGCACCGGGATCAGTACAGCGGAAGTGGTCGCCCGGATCGAGACGGGCGCCTCCAATGCAGCACTCGAGCATCAATGGATCGCCGATGATCTCGCCAAGGTGGCCGAGGCGCGCGATCTGAACCTCGAACGCCGCGCCGATCTGGAACAGGCGCGCGACATCCTGAATGACGTGCATGTCGCGCTTGGCACGCTTTTGGAACGGGAGAACGTGCTGCGCCGGGATGGTGTCACGGGAGCGGTGAGCGAGCGGTTCCACTATCACGAGGATGCGGTGCGGGCGATGGAAGGGACAATCCGTCAGGAGATGCGCGCAGAAGGTCTGAAAGCGCAGCAAATCGAAGATCGGGAGTGGGAGGTGGTCTCAAAGGCAGAGCGCCGGATCGAGGCGGAGCAGCGCGCGTATCTTGAGGTACACCCGGAGCTGCTCGCCCGTCCGGACGATGTGATCGACCGGTCCGAGCCCTACAGGGAGACCATCACCGATGCGGCCCGCGCCAGTGAGATCGCCCGCGAGGTCGACCGGATCATGGAGGCACGCGATGTCCGCACGCCTGTTGCAGATGCTGTCGCGGATGACTTGCGCACGCGATATCCGGACATGCCGTCGCACCTCGCCCGCGGGCTTGGCGCGACCTACGCGGCCGTCGCCGAGATCCGCGACACGGAGGCCATCAATCAGGTCCGCCGCGAAACCGAGTTACGAGACGGGATTGGGGTTGGCACACGCGACGAAGCTCTCGCAGCCCGCGATGAAACGGCGATGCGGTCTGATGAACGTACCGACCGTCTCGCAGACGAGATTGCACGTGTCCTGGACCATGAGCGGGCGGGGGAGTTGTCCGCGCCCTTCGAGACCGAGGCGGAGCGGGACGCGTTCCGCGAGGAGATCGCGCGGGCGCTGGACGTTCGCCAACTTGAGCGGCTCACATCCGGCGATGCCGATGCGCTGGACAAGGTTCTCGAGGACCGTCTCGACCGGCTCTATGTCGCCAAGGTCTACCTGCAATCCGATGCCGCGACGGCCAACACGGAGGCCTTGCGCCAGGTGGTCGATGATCTTGCCGACGCCGAGTATGAAAAACACCGCACTGGCGATGTGGATGGCGAGACCGAGCGGGGACAGGTCCATTGAGCGCCTCCATGGGAAAAGCGCGGATCGCCACGGGCGTCCTGCTTGTGACGCTGGTGACCGGGGCCATGGGCTATACCATCGCCTCGGCGGTGCTGACCTACCAGGATCTTGGGTTTGGGGCCGAGATCGACTTTGCTTATATCGCGCAGAACTACATCACGATCCTCGATCGCCGCCCGGAGGACGCGCAACTTATTCACCTGATCGTCGGCAGCTTCGCCGCCGCCGGCCTGATGCTGAGCCTCGCCCTTTCAGGCTCGGCCCTCACACGCTTTGGCCAGACCCATTGGCAGTCTGCGCGCGAGATGAAGGCCAATGGCTTCTTCGGGGCGCCAGGGACCGGGTTCATCCTCGGCAAGCTGGGGCCGCCGGGCTCCCGCGCCAATTACATTTGCTCCAAGGTCTTCCCCCATGCGCTGATCGTGGCGCCCACGGGCCGTGGCAAGACCACGGGCTTTGTCATTCCGAACCTGCTGACCTGGCAAGGCTCCGCCGTGACGCTCGATGTGAAGGGCGAGTGTTTCGAGGCCACGGCCCGGCACCGCGCGGCCCAAGGCGACAAGGTCTATCGCTTTGCCCCTACCGATTGGGAGGGCAAGCGCACGCATCGCTACAACCCGCTCCTGCGTATCTTCGAGCTGAGAGACCCTGCCCGCCAGCAGATGGAACTGCAGCTCTTGGCGACGCTGTTCCTGCAGAGTGACAACGACCGGGTGCAGGGCCTCCTCAAAGGCGGGATCGATCTCTTCGTGGCGGCAGGGCTCTTGGCGTTCCAGCGCAAGCGCCCGACCTTGGGCGAGATCTACCGCATCGCCGCCTCGGGCGGGAACAAGCAGAAGGAGTATTTCGCGCGGGGTCACGAGGTCGACAACAGGGCAGCAAAGCTGATTTTCACGCGGCTTGCCTCGACCAACAACGATACGCTGACCTCCTACGTCTCGCTCTTGATGACCTCGGGGCTCGATCAATGGCAGAACCCGGCCATCGATGAGGCGACGGCGGTCTCGGACTTTGACTTCCGCACGATCCGCAAGAAACCCTTTTCGGTCTATCTTGTGGTCCAGCCTCTCATGGTGAAGCCTCTGGCACCCCTGATCCGGCTCTTCTTCTCCGATCTTCTCTCGGCCATGCAGGAGAAGGATCCCGGGCCGGATGAGCCCTGGCCGGTGATGATCATGCTCGATGAGTTCAATCGCTTGGGCAAGATGCCCATCGTGGTCGAGAGCATCGAGACCCTGCGGACCTATCGCGGTCACCTTGCCGTAGTGACACAAACCATACCCGCCCTCGATGAAATCTACGGCGAGAACACCCGCCGTGCGCTGCAGGGCAATGCGGGCGTGAAACTCTACCTGACACCCTCAGATGAAAAGACCGTCGAGGAGCTGAGCAAGGCGGTCGGCAAGACCACGAAAACCGTCGTCACGCGCTCCCAATCCATCGGCAAGAATCCCTTCGAGGGGCGCAGCCAATCAACACGGACCGAGGAAAGCTCCTTGCTTCCTGAAGATGAAGCGCGCCGCCTGCCGCTCGACGAGATCGTCATGGTCATCGATGCCCAAATGCCTGTCCGGGCAAAACGGATCCAGTACTTCGATGATCGGCTGTTCAGGGCGATCCACGCGGCGCAGTCAGGCGAGCTGCCGTTCCCGGAGCTGGGGGGAGGGGGGCCGCAAGGCAATCTGCCGTTGAGTATGCGCGCCATGCCGATGACACCGCCACCGGACGGGCAAAGCGGACCCAACACCGAAGTGGACGCTGCACACCAGGCCGCTGCTGGTCAGCCGTCAGCGCATGTCGTTCCAAAGAAAACCGCGCCCGTCGTTCAAGCTGTGATCGCCGAGGAACAACGCCAGATGGAGATGGATTTTGGGGGCCAAGTCATGGATGCCGAGACAGCGAGCGCCGTGGGCGAGGCGCAAATGCGCTCCGCCGTCGGTGGCTTGGACGACATGGAAGCGATGCTGCGGGAGGATGGTGGTCAAAAGCTTGTTGCTCGATAGGGTGGCGAGGGTGGTATGTCGGTCGAGTGGGCGGAGAGCGGACCTTCGCTGCATGTGCCCAAGGCAGGCAATTCGGCTCCATGAGCTGCCGTTCGCCCTTGATCAGTCAGATTTAATCAGAGATGTTCCTTCCGGTTTTGTGTCAGACACGAGTTCGCGGGCATGGATGCCAAGGACGATCAACGCTGGCCAAAGCAGGTAGGCTTCGATCTCGATGTTTTCGCCAAACGAGAGCAGTGTGAAAGTCATCACAATCCCCAACGGCAAATGCCCTCTGGGACCACGTGCAGAGTCAATGAGGCTGAGACATGTTTGCCAAACAAATGGAACCAGCAACGCAATCAGACCGACGATCCCTTTCACGAACAGCAGTCCGAACCACGTATGATGGCTTCCAATCGGCATATATTCCACGGCGTGGCTGCCGGGTTGAACTGTTCCATGACCAAACCAGAATGCTTCATTCTCCCAACGTTCGGATGCGATCCGCTGTAGAGTTGCGCGGACCCGTGTGCTGTCAGCGCGCGCGCTTTTGAAAGCCGAGATCGCTTGTGAAACTGACGTCACAACAGATGTGCCAAAGATGGCCATTGAAGCCGTCAAAACCGCGACGACCTGCCAGGCCCAACCGCGCAGGATCAACGGCATCATACGTGGGCCAACGGTGCAGGTGACGAGGCCAACCAAACCCATGCGCGACTTCGACGCAAAGATCATCAACATGCCGGCCGCGACACCGAAGCTGCGCCATTTGATGGATTTTTCCTCGAGCGCGAACAACACCATGACGACGCCAAGAAGCGCAGCGAACGGCGACCACGGCGCATAGAACTGCCACCGTGGCGTCCAGCTGGCCGGATCCCAAGTAAAGAGAAAGACAGAGAAATATTCGGGGCCGGGGCCACCGATCGCTTTTAGCGGAGATGTGAATATCCTTTCGGGCAGGCCGACATAGGGCGCAACGAGGAGCATGGGCGCGATGATCAGGGTCCAAAGTCCGACGACACATTGTGCGCGGACAAGCACCTCTCGTCTGATGGGAAGAAGTGAGCCGGCCAGCGGGAAAAGAGCGAGAAGCGCCCAACCCTTGGCCCATCCGATTGAGGATTTAATCGTCTTCTTGAGTCCAAGTCCCCAATCAAGGTGCCCCAGCCAAAGGGCCACCAGCATAACGAACATGCCGAGGATCCACGCCCAAACAACCGGGGGGATCGTGCCTGTTGCCCGAAGGTCATCGCGGACGGCCGGGCCGAGATAAAGAACCAGTACTGCCAGACCGCCAAGGACCCACGCCAGAACGGGACCCACAACATAGAGAGAGCCAACCGCGTAGAAAGGCCAGGTCAGGACAAGGGTCCGATAGACCAGTCCCTCGGCGGGGTTGAGGTCGGTCATCATTCGTCGCGAGGCTTGGACATCAGGCGGCTGATGACGGCGAGTCGCACCCAACCCAACATCAGACCGATCAACAGCATGAAAGTCGCAGCACCACCGGCCGCGATCGCCAGTTTGCGATTGGGCGACGATGGTTTTTCAGCAAGCGACGGATTCTCAAGCACTTGTACCAGCGGGTAAGATGCATAAACATCTGATTTGCTGGATTGGGCTTTGGCAATCGCAGAGGCAAAGACAGCCTCGGCGACGGTGAAGTCGCGTTCGAGATCCTGAAGCTGTGCTGCGGCGGCAGCCAAACGGGCGAGATCGGCGCTGCCTTCTTCGAATTGTGCCTTGAGTGTTGCCAATTCGCGCGCCGCACCCTGACGTGTTGCCTCCATCTGGACAAGTTGGGCCTGCAGGTTTGCACGAGCACCCTGTGGGGCCAGGTCGAGGGCAGCAAGCGAATCGTCATCAAGTCCGGTGACCGCCATGGCCATCTGATTGGCCGCCAAAGCGGCGGCATCGCGTGCCTTGCGGGCTTCTTCGACCTTCGGATGGCGCGCGCCATATTGTGAGTTAGCCTGTGCAAGATCCGCCTCATGGTCAGCAATCTCGTCCAACAGGGCGAGGTAGGCGCCGTCCGCAAAAAGTTTGAGTGTCGCGGCGGCCATCGCGGGCGTCAGTTCAAGTTGGTTGGCAAGCGCGTTTACGGATGCGGATGTTTCGCTGAGTTCGGCCGACTTGGCCAGAATACGCGCTTCCAGCGCAAGGTTGCGGTCCATGAGTACGTCGTATTGCTCTACTGAAATCAGGCCTGACTGAGCTTGCAGGTTGGCGATTTCTGTCCGAGTTCCGCCCACCGAAGCACGGTAGTCGGAAATGGCCTGTAGACCGCTGTCTTCACGTGTGCTGACCTCATCCGCGCGCAACGCGTCAAGCTCTGCAAAAAAGGCAGCTAGGATGGCTTCGCCGCGTTGTTGGGCCTCTTCGGGGCTGCGACCTGTCATTTCGATATGGATCAGGCTTGTCTGATCCACCAGTTCGACGCGAGGGCGGCCCATTTCTGCGCGCGAAACTCCAAGGTCGTCGGCGGCCTCACTGAGAATACGATCTGCGCCCAACAAGCGTTTATAAGTCTCGGTCGGGCTAACGGCATTGTTGGCAAAGGCGGAATTTGCGTAGGAAGAGGCCTGACCAATGCCGTTGAGGTTGAGGGAGGCCGAGGCACCTGATCCTGGCAGGATCAGCGAGGTTGTCGATTTGTACGACAATGGGGCCGTCTTGAGGTAACCGGTGATCGGTGCCCAGATCAGCGTGCCGCCCAGGATGGCAAAAGCAAGATACCGCGGGAGTCGCCCAAAATCGCTAAGCCGTCCACCAACCAGTGCGCGGCGGATACGTCCACCTTTTTGGGGTGAAGGTGCATCTTCAGCGACAAATGGCATTGTAGGTTGCAAAGTCATCGGCGGTCTCCTTTGCCGATGTTCTAGCCTTGAAATCTTAGCGAATTCATCTGCGCGGTCGGAGTGGTACCGGTATCGTTTGGCTATAGACCTAACCAAAAGGATAGAACCTTAATAAAGTCCGGCTTCTCGCGCGATCATTGCAGCCTGCGTACGGTTTGCAGCACCCACTTTGCGGTAGAGCGTTTTGACGTGGAGTTTGACCGTCGGTTCCTGAATATCCAGGTCGCGTGCAATTTCCTTGTTGGACTTGCCTTCGGTCAATCCCTTGAGAACCTGGCGTTCTCTCTCAGTCAGCTTCTCAGCCAAAGCATTCGTTGGCTCTTCTTCGACGGCGGTCATGAAATCGAGCGGCGCGTATTGCTCTCCCATGGCCATAAACTTGACTGCATTCACCAAGGATTTTGCTGGCAGGGATTTAGGCACAAATCCCGCTGCTCCAGCCTCAAGCGCGCTTTCCGCGATCTGCTTCGTCGCCTCTCCGGAAATCAGGGCGACGCGTTGCCCTTCCCCCATTGCAATGGCGGTCTTCAACCCATCAAGCCCGTTCATCCCAGGCATGTTGTAATCGAGAAGGATGAGATCATAGCGCTCATCTTCTTCAATGCGTACGCATGCATCAGCGAAATTTCCAACCGCAGCGGTCTCCATTCGCCCCTCGCCCTCAAGGAACATGACAAGGGTGTCACGTAGCAGGTCGTGATCGTCAGCGATTAATACTCTCATAGCGTGTCCAATGCGACTTTCTTGCACCTTATTGTGTGACTAAGGTCAATCAAAGGCCAAAGACACGGGAAATCCGGGTGGCATTGTCCCACTTTCGGATAGGGCCGCCATCCTGCGGAACCATGCGGCGTGATCTGTTGGGCAGTTCTCGCGCCATTTGACCCACTAACCTGCCCGCCCGCTCCGTTGAGCCAACCCCCTGTTTTCGTTGATCAGAATAGCAACTGAACACGAACACAGGATCGCAAAATGAAACACGCAACCTTCGACTTCGACTTCGACACCGCATCAGACGCGACAATCCTTAAGACAACGTTTCTTCCGGCTCTCGGCCTTTCGCTCGCAGATTGTTCGCAAGTCGATGCCATCCGCGCGCTCCTCACACCTGGCCGCCGCATGGCCTTTTTCATGAACGCGCACTGCTGCAACATTCTGCACCAGGACCGCCAGTACAAAGCGGCGGTTCGTCGAGCTGACGTTCTGCTGCCTGACGGCATTGGTGTCGAAATGGCTGCCAAGATGTCCGGCAAAAAGCTGACTGCAAACCTCAACGGCACGGATTTGATCCCACTGCTACTGAGAGAGGCCGCAGACCAAGGCAAATCGGTCTTCTTGTATGGTGGAACGCTAGGCACGGCCGAAAAGGCAGCCTTGAACCTGATTGCAAAGACGCCCGGCTTGCGGATTGCAGGCACCCGCGATGGTTTCGCAGGCGCCGCCGATACTGCAGAGGTCATTGCCGATATCAATGCCAGCGGCGCTGATATCGTCTTGGTCGCCCTTGGTGTGCCGATGCAGGAAAAATGGGTGCACCAGAATGCGGCATATCTGAATGCCGATCTAACAATGGGTGTGGGCGCTGCGTTCGACTTTTTCGCTGGTAACGTAGCGCGGGCACCCAAGTGGGTGCGTCGTGCCAAGTCCGAATGGGTTTGGCGCCTGGCGATGGAGCCTCGCCGCATGGCCAAGCGGTATCTGTCAGGCAACTTCACCTTCCTCGTACGCGCAGCCGCAGCGACGGCCCGTCAGGCATCAGGCGCGTCGATCGCGCGCCGCATCCTGGATGTGACTATTGCAACATCTGCACTCGTTCTGTTGGCGCCTGTCCTTGCTGCCACCGCAATTGCCGTGAAGTCCGAAAGCAAGGGGCCGGTGCTCTTCAAGCAGACGCGGATCGGTAAAGACGGTATCCCGTTCACGATGATCAAGTTCCGTTCGATGGTTCAAAACGCCGAAGAACTGCGCGGTGGTTTGCTCGAAACATCTGATCGCGAAGGTGTCTGCTTCAAATCAAAAGACGACCCACGGATCACACGTGTCGGTCGCTTCATCCGCCGCACGTCGATCGACGAATTGCCGCAAGTGCTGAACGTTCTCAAGGGTGAAATGTCAATTGTCGGGCCGCGCCCCGCCTTGCCATCCGAGGTGCAGGCCTATCCGGCGCGAGCTTATGGTCGGCTGGCCGTCAAGCCGGGGATCACGGGGGTCTGGCAGGTCTCGGGTCGCGCAAACACCAGCTTTGACCGGATGATCGACATGGACCTCGCCTATGCCGGTTCCCGGACCGTGATGCTTGACCTCATCGTAATTGCTCTGACGTTTCGAGCTGTCATCTCGGGCCGTGGTGCGCACTGAATTCGCTCTTCCTCCACATCAATCACACAAGCAAGGATCTTTTCAATGACACATGTTCGCAAAGCCGTCTTTCCCGTCGCAGGTATGGGGACCCGTTTTCTGCCAGCCACGAAGTCAGTTCCCAAAGAAATGCTCACTCTGGTTGATCGTCCGCTGATCCAATATGCAGTCGACGAGGCACGAGAGGCCGGCATTGAAGAATTCATCTTTGTTTCTGCAGCAGGCAAAGGAGCATTGGAGGACTACTTCGATACGGCAGCCGCGCTGGAGCACCAGCTTGTGGCAAAGGGAAAGTCCGACGCCTTGGCCGCTTTGGAATGTACCCGAATGCCTGAAGGTGCGCTCACGATCCTTCGCCAAGCGCAACCCTTGGGGCTTGGCCACGCGGTTCGGCATGCCAAAGGTCTGATCGGAAACGAACCCTTTGCCGTGTTGCTGCCGGATGATGTCATCGCCAGTGAAACAGGTGCCCTCACGCAGATGGTGAAGGCCCATGCGAAGGTCGGCGGTCATATGGTGGCGACGATGGATGTCCCGCGCAAGGCAACGCAGTCTTACGGGGTTCTAGATGTCGCAAATGAATTTGGGCGCTTGTCTCATGCCAAGGGCATAGTCGAGAAGCCGGCACCAAACGCTGCGCCGTCGACCAAAGCGGTGGTTGGCCGGTATATTCTGAGTCCGTCAATCTTTGACCGGTTGGACACTTTGGATCCGGGCGCAGGTGGCGAGTTGCAGTTGACCGACGCGATCAATGCCGATGTCGATGCGGCAGGGGTGACAGGGTATCGTTTTGTAGGTGAGCGGTTTGATTGTGGCTCGGTGCAGGGATTTGTCCAAGCGACAGCTGCATTCGCCTTGGCCCGTGCGGACCTGGTTGGTGACTTCGCCGCTTTTGTGGGAAGCCGTTCTGACAGACACTATTTTTCGGCATAATCTGCAAACCTATCCGAAAGGATAGGTCCCTATCCTGATGCCCAAATGCAATTCGCCGCACGTTCTGTCACTCAGCCTGCAACAACTAAGGAGCTTTCAATGTTTACGTCTTTCAAGTCTGTGGGGTTGAACCTGATTTTTGCAATTGGGCTGGCGACTTCGGCCATCGCACAGGACATCCAGGCGCCTGAAGGCGAAGTGCTTTTGACGGCTGGCGGCGAAATCAGCGTGACAAATGTTGATGAGACGCTTCAGTTTGATCTAGCCGCACTCACGGAAATGGACAGCACTGCGTTTGAAACTGAAACGATCTGGACCGACGGCGTGCACACGTTTGAAGGTGTTTCGCTGCATGTTTTCGCAGATCTCGTCGGTGCTGAGGCAGGCACGTTTCTTGCCGCAGCGATCAATGACTACACGGTCGAGATACCGGTCAGCGACGCTGTCGAAGGCGGGCCAATCATCGCCTACTTTATGGATGGCGAAGAGATGTCCGTCCGCGATAAGGGTCCGCTTTGGATCATCTACCCATATGACAGCAGCGCGGACTATCGCTCTGAGGTCATCTTTTCTCGCAGCATCTGGCAACTCGACAGAATTGAAGTCGTAAAGTAACCCACTGGGGCAGCCCCCAATACTGGCCCTGAGGTTTCTAATTTGTCAGTCACCACTCACGAGCGAGCCAAAACCAGTCGTGCGGTCGCGGTACTGGCTGGTTTTGTGGCTTTGGCAGCAATCGTGCTTCTGACCTATAATGTCTCGCGTGAAATACGGCTCTTGGGTTCGGCAAGTTCTGACAATGTTCAGTGGGCGTTGTCGCAGACCGAAGTTGAATTCCTTGTGTTTTCAACACGTGCATCTGCGCCAGTGCCTGATCTGAATGACATTCGACGCAAATTCGATGTATTCTATAGCCGCATTGATACTGTTGGGCGTGCGACCGTCTTCGAGAACTTGCGGACCAATGAAACCTTTACCCGACAGCTTGATCAAATCAGGGACTTTCTGGATGAGAGTGTCGAGATTATCGACACAGATGACGCGGATTTCCTGAACCAATTGCCAATGCTCGAGGCCATGTCGGCGGAGATACGGCCGGTGGTCCGGCGACTGGCCAATTCCGGATTGGAGCAGTTCGCGATCACGGCCGACAATCAACGCCTGGCCGTCGCCAGAACCATGACTCAACTTGCCACGGTTTTGGCCAGTCTTATTGGGGCGTTGGCCTTTTTGGTGTATTACCTCAATCGCATGAATAATCGCGCGGTCGTACGAGAACGCGAACAAAAGCTGACAGCGGACCGTATGAACACGGTCATCGGCACGTCCCTGGATGGCGTCATTGTCAGCAATGAAGAGGGCAAAATCATTGAATTCAGCCCTGCCGCCGAAGCGATATTCGGCCACAACCATGAGGATGTCCTCGGCAAAGAAATCGGTGATGTCATTGTGCCTGACCATCTGCGGGACGCCCATGATGCAGGCATGGAGCGGATGCGGCAGGGTGGCCAAAAGCGGGTTGTTGGCAAAGGTCGCGTCACACTTGAAGCCAAACGCGCAAACGGAGAACACTTTCCCGTCGAGCTCGCGATTCAGTCCGCTGTAACAGACGAGGGCGAGATGTTCATTGCGTTCCTGCGCGACATCTCCAAACGCGTCGCGGCACAGGAAGAACTGGTTGCCGCGCGCGACAAGGCGTTGGCGGGGGAGAAGCTAAAGACAGATTTTCTTGCGACCATGAGCCATGAAATCCGCACGCCTCTCAATGGGCTACTTGGGAATATGGATCTTTTGCGCGATACTAAGCTGAACTCGGCGCAAAACCGCTACATGCGCAATATGGAAACGTCTGGACGGCTACTGATGAGCCATATTTCCGACGTTCTGGACATTACACGATATGACGCCGGCAAACTGAATACGCGTTCAGAGCCGGTCAATGTTTCGGCGTTGCTGCAGGATATCATAGACAGTCAATCCAGCATGGCGGCGGCCAACGAAACCACGCTGGACTGGGGCTGGGAAGGCGATCCGTTGAATTGGATCAAGTCTGATCATGACCGTTTGCAGCATGTCCTGATGAATCTGATCGGCAACGCGGTCAAGTTCACCAAGCGTGGTAAGGTTTCCTTGACCGCGCATAGTCATCGGGCAGACGACGGCCATTCCATCACCTTTGAAATCTCGGACACAGGACCAGGCATCTCACCCGAGTTGGCAGATCGAATTTTTGATGATTTCGTGACCGGCAACACTGCCTACGATCGTGATGTGGGCGGCACGGGGCTTGGCCTAAGCATTGCCAAGCGATTTGTAAGCGCTTTGAACGGCAAGATTTGGCTAGAGAGCCGCGAGGGGGAGGGCAGCAACTTTTTTGTCGATTTGCCTGTCACGCTGGCCGACCCTGGCAAAGAGCCCAGTCAGGACAACGTTACCACTGAAGTGATGGGTCAACTGAATGTGCTGTTGGTCGAAGACAACGAAATCAACCGTGTTGTCGCGCGGGAGATGCTCGAGCTGGATGGTCACAAAGTCACTGAAGCGCACGATGGGCAGCAGGGTGTCCATCTGGCCCATGTAACCAAGTATGATTTGATCCTGATGGATATCAGTATGCCGATCATGGATGGGCGCACAGCGACCCGCTCGATCCGCGAGGGAAATGGTCAGTCTGCGAAATCCAGAATTGTCGCACTGACCGCAAATGCGATGGCCGAAGAGCAGGAAGATTTCATCGCTGACGGCATGGACGGAATACTGACAAAACCGCTGACCAAGGCCGCGCTGCGGCAGGTTTTGCAGTCGGGACATCGGCAGACGCCAATCGATGGCGTGATCATCGTCGATGCCAAACACGCCTTCGAAACCAAAGACGCGCTCGGGGAAGAGGCTTATGGCAAGCTCTTGACCCGGCTTGCGGGTGAGGTAGATGACTTGATCGACTGGTTGGAAACCGCCGAAAGGCCTGACCGTTCCGATATAGCAAGCCGCGCTCACAAAGTGGCTGGCAGTGCCGCCGTCTTCGGGGCTGTTGCGCTGCGAGAGCATCTCAAAAATATCGAAGCCGCGGCCAAGGCCGGTGAAGACAGCAATGTCTTGAACCTTATTGACGAGTTGCCTAACCTGTGGCGGACCTCGAAATCAGCGATGTCTTAACGCAAAAACGTTACCGCACCGATCACACCCAAAACACGCCCAATTTCAGTAATATTCGTGACTGTACTGTCATAACAGGCAAGCGCATCGCCTGGCAGCAAATAGGGGTCATAGTCATCGCGGTCTGCACGGCGGAGCAGATCTTCAATGTCGCGCTCAATAACCGCCGACATTCCGGTGACAGGGTTGCGTGAAAACAGGACAGAAGAACGGTCAGCACTTGTGCTGCGCGGACCACCGACACAGTTGGAGTCTATCACAGCCTGCATGTAGCGGGTGCCATAAGGCACCTCGCGAACTGTTTGGCCAATCGCGGACGAGGCGTTGTCGGTTGCCGGTTGTGTAAGGTTCGACAAGAACAAACTAACCCCCGGCGGGCTGATCGGACTGGGCCGCATCAGGTCTTCCTGAAAACATTGACGGCTTGGGACCGAGACCTCATCACCCGTGAGCAGCATTATGTCGACGGCATTCTGACCCTCAAAAACGCCCTGCATGTCCAGACGATAAACCAGACCGTTGCGCCGGACTTCGACAGCAGAAATGTCGGCATCTGGCCGGACACCACCAGCGGCCCTGAGTGCTGCAGACAAGTTGCGTGCCTCAGTTGATGCGCCCAATGCATCCTGTCGGCGTCCGTCGACACTGTCGCCGGGCACGCCTCCGATTTCGACGGCCCGCGGTTCGAAAACTGCGCCAGATACACCCACGGTCACGGATGCAAAATCGGCTGCACGGACCGAAATCCTTGGCGGTTCTGCGTAGAAGTCGTTGGACAGCAATTGCTGCTCAATGTCCGCTTCGATCTGGTTTGTGCTGCGACCCTGCGCGCGGACCGGACTAAGGAACGGCAGCTTGAGTGTGCCGTCGCGCGAAATCACATAGCTGCCGTTAAAGGTTTCGTCGTCGCCAACACGGACATCGACAAGATCGTTTCGGGTCAAACGCTCACCTTGCAACGCGGATGCAGCGATCGCACTGCCTTTGCCTGTCGCGCCGCCAAGAGGTAAGCATTTAGACGCATTCAGAGCAACAGAACGCAGATTCTTGGCGTCCGCGCGCGTGACTGTCGGTTCGCGATATTGTGCCTGATAGGCATCACCGACCGAGACGCCCTCAATATTGTCTGGCGGGTCATAGCTGTTGCAGGCCGCCACAACCACAAGCGGTAGTAGCGCTGTCTTCGCGTTTGTCTTGAATGCCACTTTTGCCTCGCATTCCTTGTCAAATGAGACACTAGGGGAACCACCGACGTCGGTCCATGGGTCAAAGGTGCTGATGCCTATCCCAACGGATAGGTTGTTGCCCATTTGCGCAAGACACCTGACCCAAGGCGTCCGAGACGCGGGGCGTCATAGGTTGTTAGACCAATCCTCGCAACAAGATTGGAACTGGCCTCGTGCAAACCACATCGAACTCTAAAGCGTTGATTGCGAACCTGATGGCCTATGGCGCGTCCGAGGTTGCAGCTAAGGCATCGAGGCTACTGGTCGTTGTTGCAGTCGCGCGTACGCTTGACCTCAAAGAAATCGGTATTGCAGCCACCGCCATTGCGGCCGGTGACATTCTTAAGGCGCTGACTGAGAACGGTGTCGGGCAGCGGATTATCGCAGCCAAAGACCGTGATCTGGCAGCAACATGCGCAACCTCGCATCGTATTTTTTGGGCATGGTGTGTTGGGCTCTTCATCGTTCAGGCCTTGATAGCAGCCGGATACCTCTGGGCAGGTGGCAGCATGACCTTGGCGGTATTGATCCTGCTCTTAGGTGCTGAATACCTCTTTATGCCGGCAGGCCTTGTGAATGTCGCTCTGGCCATGCGCTCCGGTAAGCTCAAGCAGACGGCTTCGATTGCGGGCGCCCAGGTCGTGGGGGCGAACCTGATCTCGATCGTCTTGGTGTTTGTCTGGCCTTCCGCCATCGCAATGATCCTGCCGCGGGTGCTGTCGGCGCCGATCTGGCTGATCGCGGTCCGCCGACTTCAGCCATGGAGCCGTGACCGCAATGCCGGTTTGGCACCGCTGCGTCCGTTTGTTCAGTTTGGCTGGGCTGTTCTCGGTGTCGAGCTGGTCAAGGCGCTGCGTCTTCAAGCGGACAAGATGATCGTTGGTGTCACCATGGGGGCCGAAGCATTGGGGCTGTACTTCATGGCTTTCAATGCTGGGCTGAGCTTGTCGAACTCATTCACTGTCGCCTTTTCTACCGTTTTGTTCCCCCATCTGACTCAGACAGCGGACCAGATTGCTGCGCTGCGCAACAGCCTTGTGGCAGGCGTCGCAGCCATCAGCCCGATCGTTGTGCTTCAGGCCCTTCTGGCCCCAATCTATGTCCCTTTGCTATTGGGCCCGGACTGGGCCGGGATTGCTCACATCGTCTCGATCCTCTGCCTTGTTGCAATTCCAACAACGATCTGGACCGCCGCCGCCGGTTGGCTTCGTGCCAACAATCGACCCGATATCGAGCTTTGGGTCACGATCGGACTGGCGGGTGGCATCATCTTGAACACCTATCTCCTCGCGCCGATGGGCCTGACGTTCGTTGCGACCGGTTACGCGGTCACGGCCACAATAATCTTTATCGGAGCATCCATCCCCGCAATCAGACCCGCATTCCTCATGCGCAGTACAAAGGCTTAAACCATGACAAGCTTTTCAATCATTATCCCATGTTTCAATGCAGCTGAGACGATCTTGGAAACGTTGTGCAGCCTCCAGGCCCAAACCGTCACAAACTGGGAAGCGGTTTGCGTTGATGATGGGTCAACCGATGCAACGACCCGAATTATCGCCGCCGCCCGAGATGCGGACCCGCGTATCATTTTGACCCACAATACAAGCAAAGGCCCAAGTGCGGCGCGCAATCATGGCGCTCTGACGCTGGCAAAGGGTGAGATCATTGCATTCTGCGACGCTGACGACCTTTGGTCACCAAGCAAGCTGGCCGAACTGAATGCAGAATTTTCGGATCTTTTTGTCGATGCCGCATTTGGCAAAGTAGCCTTTTTTCGTGATCGACCTTCAGCAGTGACCGCCACGTCGACCGTTCCGTCCAAGCCGTTGCACATTCCGATGTTGCTGAGCGAAAACCCAGTTTGCACGATGTCGAACCTGTCCATCCGTCGTGCGATTTTTGAAAGATCAGGCGGATTTGATGAAACGCTGGTTCACAACGAGGACTTGGAATGGCTGGTTCGGCTCGTGGGGCAAGGCGCAAACGTCGTTGGGCTTCCGACTACTCAGACGTTTTATCGCGCCAGCCCTTATGGCCTTTCATCAGACCTGAAGGCGATGGAAGTTGGTCGCAAGGCTGTTCTTGAGACCGCAGCATCGTTTGGTTTCGAACCAGATGCTGCATCAAACGCCGTCTATCAGCGTTACCTTGCCCGTCGCGCCTTGCGCCTCGGCCAGGGCCGCACACTGGCGTTGCGTTTTGCGTTGTCTGGACTTGCCATATGCCCAAGCGGCTTTTTCGCCTCACCCAAGCGCGGAGCTTTGACGTTGATCGGCGCATTATGTGCGTTTGTTCTTCCTACACCTGTTTGCCGAACTCTGTTTTCACGCTGAGTCAAAGGATCAATACTATGCCATATGTTTCCATAATTGTGCCTGCTTACGATGTTGCCAGCACCCTGCCGGAAACGCTCGGCGCGTTGCTTGCGCAATCTTTCTCAGACTTTGAAGTTCTTGTCGTAGATGACGGTTCGACGGATGAGACAGCACGCATTGCTCACAGCTTCCAGAGCGATGATCGCGTCAAGCTGATTTCCCAACGCAACCGCGGTTTGGCCGGCGCCCGCAATTCCGGCATCGCGGCCGCCCGAGGTGGGCTGATCGCATTTTGCGATGCTGACGACACCTGGGAACCTGAGAAGCTCGAAACCCATGTCCGGCATTTGCACGCAAACCCTGATATTGGGATCAGCTATGCCGGTTCGGCGATAATGGATGAAGGAAGTATCCAACTTGGGCGACATCAATCGCCGCGGTTGCGGGATATCCGGCCCGAACACATTTTCAAGCGCAATCCGATCGGCAACGGTTCGGCACCGGTGATGCGCCGCGCAGTGTTTGATGCCATCGCCTACCGGCCATCATTCGAAACCGAACGTGATTGGTATTTCGATGAGACATTTCGTCAGTCAGAAGACATCGAGTGTTGGCTACGCATAGCGTTGACCACGGACTGGTGCTTCGAAGGGGTTGACGGCCACCTCACAAACTATCGCATCAATGCCTCTGGACTCTCGGCTGATACGGACCGTCAACTTGCATCGTGGGAGAACATGGTCTCAAAGCTGCGGCCGATTAACCCGACCTTCTTTGACGAACATGAGACAGCAGCACGGTCATATCAGTATCGCTATCTTGCGCGCCGGGCAGTGAGTGATTTTGACGGTGTACGGGCTTGGAATCTTACGCTGCAATCCCTGCACCAGTCGTTTCGCCCGGTTTTCGAAGAACCGATAAAAACAATCCAGACTGCGGTGGCGGCGGGGGCACTAAGACTTGTTGGGCCAAATGCTCTGCGTCCCTTCCTGGTGGCCAAGGGAGCGAAGTCATGACGCGTCCGATGAAAGTCGTCCACCTTGTTGATGACACGACTGCCGGGGGCATCACGCGGGTTGTCGATTTCATTTTGTCCGGCAATGGCAGGCAGACCGAGATCCAGCACGAACGTCAGGTTGCATCGCGAGGCAAACTTAACGCTACGCGCTACGAGGCAGATGTCATCGTATCACATCTGACGTTTTCCTGGCGAAACCTGCCGGCGCTCATTTTACTTCGGGCGTCGAATGCCGGGAAGCCAATGATCCATGTCGAACATAGCTACACTGAAGGATTTGTGGCCCATAACGTGACCCATCAGCGCCGGTTCCTGACACTGCTCCGCACCGGCTTTTCCTTGTTCGACCAAATTGTGAGCGTGAGCTACGCGCAGGCAGATTGGTTTTCAGCAAAGAACCTGTGCGCCAGAAGTAAGGTTTCGACAATCCAGTCCTGCGTCGACCTTGCTCCGTTCCGCTCAATCCCGGCCACGGACGGTCCTGTCCGGATATTTGGTGCCATTGGTCGGCTTGATCGTCAAAAAGGTTTTGATGCGTTGATTGCGGCATTCAAGACATGCGAGGCGCGTGACATCGAACTTCACATTTTTGGGGAAGGCGAAGAGGAAGAAAATCTCCGTCAGCTCGCTGCAGGCGATCAAAGGATCGTCTTCAAAGGCTTTGCGGCCTCACCCACCGAAGCGTTCGCCAATATTGACGCCGTTGTAATGCCTTCGCGCTGGGAAGCTTACGGCTTGGTCGCCATCGAAGCGATCAGTGCCGGTAAATTGTTGATCTGCTCGAATGTTGACGGATTGCAGGACCATGAACCGCTCGGCGCTGAGTTTCTTGAGCAGTATTCAAAGAATTGTATAGCGTGCAAGATCCTGCAAGTTCGGTCGCGGGCAGGTAGCCCACTCAACGAATTGAACGCGAAATCCATTATCCTCGAAGAAACATTCTTTCTAAAATGGCGCCAACTGCTTTGTGCCAACTCGCATTTTTGGACCAGCGAATCTGGTGACAAAGGTCTCATGGCGGGTCGGACATGACGCTCTCAGTCCCTCGGCATGCCCCCCATGATTGCCGCGAACCGGCTTTGGGCCGTCAATCAAGGTTTAGTGAGGCTATTCACCAAACATCTCCACATTGATCCTTGACCCCTGCCATTCCTTCGCCATGCGGTCGATCATTGGGTTCCATCAGATTGGTGCCACCCAGTCGGAGCGCCGAGTGGTATCCGGTTCTATGGCAAACCGGCTAGCATTGTCAGTGACAACAGGACGGAGTTCACCAGTCGCGCGATCCTGAAATGGGCCAACGAAAACGGCGTTGAGTGGCATTGCATCGATCCTGGCAAGCCCCAGCAGAACGCCTTCATCGAAAGCTTCAACGGTAGCTTGCGCGACGAACTCTTGAACGAGGAGATGTTCGACAGCCTAGACGATGCAAGACGCAAACTCGCCCTATGGCGATACGATTACAACAACGTCAAGCCCGCACTCGTCGCTCGACAACAAAACACCCGCAGAAGCGCGCCGAGCGCTTGAACAATTTGAGGGCTCCGCGCCCGCCGCGCTTGCCCAAACTGACAACAAAGAATATGAAAACCAGACCCGCAGACTCTCGTTTTGAATGAGGGAGCCTCGGGGGGCAGGTCACAATTGCCTACACACTCATCGAGACCGCCAAGCTCAACAAGGTTGATCCGCAGGCGTGGCTAACATGGGTCCTCGCCCAAATCACTGACCACAAGATCACGCGCCTCGACGAGCTCACACCTTGGCATTGTGCTGCTCGAGCAGCATAACAGCGACAGTAGACGTCGCACCAAAGCGCCTTCACCGGACGGGCACTCTCTTGTCCAATTCCATCGACGTAATTCCGCGCTGTCGAAAACCGAAGTCGCCATCGGTACTGGCGCTGCGCTGCGAGGCATAGAATATGATTGAGAATGACATTCTGAGCGAAGTTGAAGCTCAAGCCATCAGACAGCTAGATATGCTCTGTCCGGACACCGAAATTACTCTTCAGGAAGCCATGGAGCAGGCCGGTTCGGCCCTTCATCAGCATGGCTTTCGAAGGGGGCTGGTTTTGATTGAGGGACAAGTGGATGATCATGGCCACCAAGCCGAATGATCAGCGTCGGTTTCTTGAATCTGATCCGACAATACCCTCCCCATAAAAAGCGGGTTGAGCAACTACCAAGCCGGTATGCATCCTTGTTCCCATTGGCTAGAGGACGCAATCAAGGTGTTTGCTTGTTTGATACGGCCAAGTCCTCAAGAGCGCTCAGGTAGGGCAGTGCAGGGAGGAGATATGCCACTAGAATATTCGATAAACTTCCTAGGATTTGAACAAGAGAACGTAGAGAGTGGAGATGTTTTGACTCGCGACGGTGAACATCTTGGCAAATGGGTATACGGCGAGCAATACGGTATGGAATGGTACTACTTTATCCCGAACGGGATGGAACGTCCCACACTGTCGGATCACCACCTCAGCTTCCTGCTGGCGCTGATTACAGAATGGCATAAATCGCGGAACCGGGTCACCAACAAACGATTAGCTACTACAACGTCGACTTAAACATCCACAGCCCGCTACAAAAGCATGTTCGGAGCGAAAGAACTCAAACCATAGACGCACCGTCAGCGCCACCCCCAACTAAAGCGAGTTGCAGACCATTTGGGGTGAATGCGATACTCTTGGCCCAGCGTTGGGTGAATCGCTCGATCCGAATGCGCTTTGATGCGGCTGCGACCTTGTTTATGAATTCAAATGCGAACGGGTCCGCTTTTCTGCTCCACTATTCGGGCGTAACGTTCGACTTGTTTACGGTCTGTTAACCAATTCTTCTGTCAACATGTAACTACTGCTTTCTGGAACTAGAAAACCATTTGCTGGGGAAGATAATGCACGAACACCGATGGATTGTTGGTATACTTGAAGATATTGTCAGGTACGCCGAAGATAACAAACTCGACAGGCTGAACGATACGATCAGGGAGGCGAGAACAGTCGCGATTCAAGAAGTTGGATATCCCATACATCGAACCTTTTCCGCTAAGCCAAAACTGTCTTTGGTGAAGTAGATCCTTCCGAAATCGACTTGTCCATTCAGGCGAGGCTCAGCTGTAGATTGCACTTTGGCGTCGGCAAATTTTGCCAAGTTAAACTTTGGCTATCCAATGTTAACCTAGCCTGACGTAAGCGTCTAAAGACATAATTTGGGGAGTGCACAGAATGGAAAAAGAGCTGCTAAGCGTTTTGGCTTCGTAGGACTTGAGGCCGCGCTTTATGAGGTTGCGACCACGCTAAACGACCAACATTTCCTTAGCAGCGAATCTGCTAAGGAGACCAGGCTGAAAGACGCGTAGACCTACCGCTACTTCCAAATGGGGCATCGAAACGTTGAACAAAACGCAACTTGTGAGCCGTTGCATTTCGTCTTCCCCGTTCCTTCGGGTCAATCCTCCCGTAGCAGATCCAAAATCTTTGGGAGGAGGCCAAATTGGAACGAATTTCGAGGGTGATTTCAGCATCGCTGGATTATTCTGAAGACGGAAATCTGCAGCGAGCTGCGTCTGCTGGCGAAATGTCAAGCGAAGACTTTGGGATATTTTCTGAACTCCGCCTCGTGGAGGTGGATGAAGAAGGGTCGAAGGTGAACCTCACAAGCCTAGGAAAATTCGTGATGAGTTTCTTGGGTCGATAGAGTGAAACTGACTCGCGGGGCTGCCCACCAACTGCGAAGCAAGTTGACTGTGTGAGGGTGTGCGTGCGATGATGGCGACAAGGAATTTGGAACAAATTGGTTAACAAAAGGCAAAAAGCAGTTGGAGAGCTTTACCAAGTAGCCTTGCTAGACCGCCTTAGAAACTACCCTATTTCGACCAGCTCTCTTTGCGTCATAAAGCAACTCGTCCGCCCGCTTCAGAACCTCTGCGCCCGCAGTCGAAGCTGATGACAACCCTGCCAGTCCAACACTTGCTGTAATTCCAATCTGATGTCCACTTGCAAAAATGATCGTTGACTCAAGTTCTTGGAGTAAACGAATACACGCAATCTCTGCGCTTTTGACTTTGGTTTCAGGAAAAATGACGGCAAACTCCTCACCGCCTAGTCGCCCTACCATGTCGATGGTGCGGAACTGATTGATGAGTTTGCCTGATACCGCGCGCAACACCTGATCGCCTGCATCGTGGCCATAGGTATCATTCACCGCTTTGAAGTGGTCGATGTCTATCATGGCAACAGCAAAATGATGCTTGAATCTTTTTGCGCGAGCGAACTCGGCCTCCAATCTTCCCAAGAACGGTCGGCGATTGGGCAATTCGGTCAAAGGATCCGTATCTGCTTCCTTTTGCAGGATCTCATAAGCTGTGGTCAGCTCCCGGATACTCACCATATCGATCAAACTTTGCTCAACAATTACAGGGATATGGCGGATGGAATTTGCATTCATCAGGCGAAGTATGGCGGCAATCTCATCATCCGGGCCGCAAGTGATGACATTCGGAGACATCACCTTAGCAACAACTGTGTTGGCTGGAAGCGCTTTTATGTTGGCGACAACAGGTAGCAAATCACGTTCGGATACAATCCCCACCAGTTTCCCTGCCGCATCGCAGACAACAAGTGCTCCAATGCGTAGTTCCATCAACTTGGTTGCCACCTCACTCAAAGTCGAAGTTGGCGACACCTTTTCAACACTATTAGTCGACTTCTCAGCCAGAAGTTTCGCTATCTTCATGCCATGCCTTTAAGCTGCGTCTCTGGGCAAAGCATGTCGAAACCAAATGAATCCTTTGTGAAGAAGTTCGATGATGGCCCGGTTACAGTGGGGCATGTGGAGACAGAGCCTGAATGGCAAACGACTCTACTCTCGATTTCACACCGGCTAATCGGAGATAGGCCGTTCACGAAACTATCGGAGGACGTGCCGGTACTTAGTTTTGCCGTTTCTATCCAGCACTTCAGCAAAACAAGAATGCGACGCCTGTGATGTGTTGATGACTCTTGGTTTCCCCCCCACTGCCACTCCTATCACTCTAAATAGAACCTTGTTCGCTGCTTCCTCTGTACAATCCATCAGCAAGATTGTGATGTGTGTGGGCGCAACCGCCAATACTGAATCCGTCTTGCGAACAAGGGAGCGGATCAGACTTACCGAAAGCCCCATACAGGTAAGTCCATAGGCGCTAGAAGCTTCAGTTTCGTCCCTTTGAGTATCCGTCATCCTGAACGATATCGAGCAGTATCTTTGTCGCTTTCGCTTAAGCTGCCAAGTCATCATCTTGTACGAGAACGAGTTGAATAGGTGATTCGTCATACTTGATGCATTCCGACTGTCAGACATGATCCCCAACTAGCTAGGTTCGGGTTTTCAAATCGCCGAATTCTTCGAACGTGCTCCCAAAAGGGTTCAACATAAAACTACTAATAAACAGTTCAATTATTCGCGGTTACTGGACAGTCCAAGGGCATCCTTCGCCACTGAATCTTTCACAAAGCCCAACGGACAAGCGATACCTCGAAGTTGTCACACAGTCTGACCAAGCAAAAAATCGCAAGTGTAAGCTATTTGAATTGCCTTCGCTGGCGATTTCATCCGAGTGTGGGACCGCAAAGTAGTCGGCAAACGGTCAGCGACCCCACTGCTCTCGGTGGGAGAAAGTATTTTGACGATATCATACTGGGCGGGTTCGTTCTACCTCTAGGAGTTCAACCGCTCAGGTGCCAGAGTGCTTCGGGCCAGCGGGCCCCCCCCCAAAAATGGCCAGTTGTAGAATCCCTTTCAATCGGCATACTCCCAACCCTCGACGGACTTGCCATGCCTATAGGCGGAACCCTCTCGATCAAATCCGCTGATGAGTGCTTGAACGACCACTCTTGCAGCCTGCAATCGAAGGCTGAACACAGTACGTAAGGTCCGCTCGGTATGTTTACGATTCCTTAACTATGAGACCGGTCAAAATACAAATCAACTTGCTGGAACTAGATAACCTTTGCTGGGGAAGATGATGCAAAACCACGGATGGATTGTTAGCATTCTTGAAGATGTTGCTTGTTACGCCGAGAAGAACAAACTGGAAAAGCTTGAGGAGACATTGCGAGAGGCGCAAGCTGTCGCTGCCATCGAAACGGGCTGCGAAACTACCATCTATCAACGGTCAAAACGGGCCAACCTTCACGTCGTGAAGTAGGCGCACAAAGTGGAATGCTGCCCATTTGGCGGGCATGAAGTTTTGTGTGTCCACCAAATAGGCAGAATTCTGCCGCATCTACTAACAGATCCTTGAGTTTAACTCCTCGTTAACCTTCCCTAATTACGCCTTCCGTTGACGTAAATTGGGGAAAATGTCATGGAAAAAGAACTTCTGCACCTACGATTGGTTGATGCGATCATGATGGCGAAGCGCTCAGGCTTTGATGGACTTGAGCAGGCACTTTATCAGGTTGCAGCGACGCTGAACGAGGACACCCTTTGGAGCGACCGCCCAAACTTGGTTGATCAAGACAAGTCTTTCAAACCGGTCAGATAAGTACGTAGAGCGGGCGATAACTCACAACTTGCGAAAATGCCGTGCCGAGCGGTTTTCGGGAGCCATACCACAAGGTCATGATTGGAAAAGAAATGCCCACTCGCCAGTGAGCGAGTGGGCTGTGTGAGGGTGTATCGCGAGGGTTGCGATGCATCGACCATGAGGAAAATTGGTTATTAAAGAATGAAGGGATGGCACAGCCTCACTAAATCGACATGCAATCTAGGATTTGTAGACTGCTTGTTTCGTTCTTATCTCTACGAGATACTATGCACTCTGCCCTGTAAGCTGACTGAACGGGCTAGCCAAACTGGGGCGGAACACAATTGTTCACGGAGTGATCGATTGGCGCGGAATGGACCTTGACGAGTTTTACTGGTGTTCGAAGACGGGAAGAATGTGATGAAACATTCGACTGGACGGTGCGAGGTGTTCAAGATGTTGCGTCTTTCCTCGGTGCTTCCGATCCCTATTCCGGGGCAGCGGCCTCGCTGGACGATATGACTTGTGCGTTTTTGTCAGCCCTGCGTTCTCGAGACATCTCAAAAGCTTGCGAACTCGGTAACATCTCGGACAATTGGCCAGCCTTGGCATTGGGAGCCATTGCACATCTCGATAAAGCATGGAGCGATGACACGCTTACAATCGGGGAGATTGCGGAAACCTACTGGACATTGCGCAGGACGCTGGACGAACTGACCTCATCCCAAGCACGAGCGGCCCAATCATCACTCTTCATTGGCACGGCCATCATATGGATACCAAAGACCGAACAGCACACTTTTGGGCCTCAAATGCTCGTCGACAACATCAGACGTTTTGGGTGGGACGCACATCTTTGGCACGACTTCAGTTCAGACGATTTGATTGAGAAAATTGGGTCTCACGACATAGATGTTATCGGTGTCTCGATTGGTACGGACAATCAGTTGGATGGTTTGGCAGACTTAGTCACACAGATCAGGCGGTCTGCCATAAACCCCAACATCAAGATTTTAGTCGGCGGCAGCGCTATTCATGGATCCCCAAACCTCTATAGCTTCTTGGGTGCCGATGCCGTTTCAGCTTCGGCAGATGATGCAATGGACTTCTTCGAACGAGGTTGGACGGAGTCGGAACGTAGAGAAGGCCGGTTTGATGGGTGATGCGCCGATTGATGGGTCGGGAAAAAACCCTTGGAGCGGTTACGACGCCGCCGCGCTTTTGGCGTCTAGTGGCGATGTCAGCATCCTGTTGTCGGAGCGTATCGAAGTTCTGGACGTTGTGGTGCCAGAAAAGAAGAAGTTCGACTTTGATCTCCGAACGAAATGGTGCGGACGGGGGCTTGTGGACATCGTGGCCAAGGACAGCGCCGTCAAGATACCGTCACTGCTAGGACTCGACGCAACACCGTCAGTTGCAAGTGACCGGTGGCGACATCTTAACTTCATGGTGGAAAGTGATTCCGAGATCCCTCTCCTCGCCAAGAGTTTTCGAGTTCAAGCAACATTTGGACCCGTCCATCAAATCGTTTGTAGAGACCTCCGACCAATGACGGAGTTGAATGCACGATGGCAAGCCGAGAACGAAAAGCTCCTCAAACAGATTGCGCGTGAACCTGCGCCATCGGCAGAACAATTTAGCGCATCTGCGAGCGCATTGGTCGGGGCGGCACCTCTCGCAGACATTATGGCAGCAGCTGCCGATGAGGTGGCGAGAATCTGCATTGCTGAAGCGCTCCGCTCCTGCCGTGGCGATGAATTCGCCGCCGCTGAGTTATTGGGGATCACTCGCTTAGAGCTCAGGCGGAGGAAAAGAGCCTCACTACATTGATGGCGCTCGAGACAGTCTCAGGGAATGTTCTCTCAGATGCGAATTCGACATTCGATCTCAGCTGTAGACCCAATGCTGTGCCTTCAATCCACTCGCTCACTCGGCGAGTGGATTGAAGGTGAATTTCGAGAGGATCGGCACGCCAATCGTACCAAATTGAATATATTAACGTTGTCCTTCCCAACTCTTAATCAGTACGGTGGTTGAACTTGTTTGGCAAAACTTGCGTCGGAAAAAAATCTTCTGATAACGTGTTGATCGGCGTCCTTTTCTCCACCAATTCGCACTTCGGCAGAGCAAGTGAGTGTTGCCAGCGAACCGCTGACGACCTGGACCTCATTCCCAATCGACTCGCGGATGACCCTATCAAGGACCATCTTGGCTCGTTCGCCGCAACAATCCATTAGAAGAATGACGATTTAACGTAATTGACCAACTTTACGTTGGGTAATGCACACGGTTTCCTTAGGCGCTTCAGGTACTTGGATCTCGGGCGACAAAGTAATCGAGAAACGGTCGCGATTGTTAGGCTCTCATTAACCTTAAGCGACAAACGTTCAAGGATCACACAACTTGGGGTAGTGTCATGTTAAGCTCAAAGAATGCTCTGGAGAGAGCTCAAACTGTTGCACAAAAATACTTGGGCGACTGTCAAAATCTAACTGAGGACCAACTGATTGGTAGAATTGAAGACAAGGGCTACGCACTGGCAAGGCGGGGACAAGCTGCCGAGGCGAACTTTCTTTTCGTGGCCGTATCAGACCTTGAGCTGGCGAGAAAAAGAGACTGCCAGTAACGCTCGCCTTAGTTTCTGAGGGAGACAAAGCGTCGGTTGTGCCAACTCTTGGCCCTCTTCATCGACGACGAAGCCAAACTCTTTTTCGGGCTAAACCACTTTAGCTCTCCCGTTGCTACAATGGAAGAATTCGGTTCGTCTACTGTGACCTGCCCCCCCGAGGCTCCCTCATTCAAAACGAGAGTCTGCGGGTCTGGTTTTCATATTCTTTGTTGTCAGTTTGGGCAAGCGCGGCGGGCGCGGAGCCCTCAAATTGTTCAAGCGCTCGGCGCGCTTCTGCGGGTGTTTTGTTGTCGAGCGACGAGAGCGGCCTGACGTTGTTGTAATCGTATCGCCATAGGGCGAGTTTGCGTCTTGCATCGTCTAGGCTGTCGAACATCTCCTCGTTCAGGAGTTCGTCGCGCAAGCTACCGTTGAAGCTCTCGAAGAAGGCGTTCTGCTGGGGTTTGCCAGGATCAATGTAATGCCACTCAACGCCGTTTTCGTTGGCCCATTTCAGGATCGCGCGACTGTTGAACTCCGTCCTGTTGTCACTGACAATGCTAGCCGGTTCGCCATAGAACCGGATAAGTGCATCCAGTTCCCGTGCCACCCGTGCGCCCGAGACGGCTGGTGTCAGCCATCAGGCACAGGTTTTCCCGGCAGCAATCATCATTCACGGCCAGAATGCGGAACCGGCGAGATGCGCCGAACGTTTCAGACAAGAAGTCTAGCGACCATCGTTCTCCGGGCCGCAGCGCTTCTGGCATCGGTGTTCGTGACCCACGTGCCCGCTTCCTCCCCCATCGTCGCCTGACGCCCAGTTTCTCTTCTGTGTTCAGGCGATACAATTTCTTGTGGTTCATCACATATCCTTCGCGCTCAAGCATGATCCCGATCCGGCGATAGCCAAACCTGCGCCGCTTATTTGCGATCTTCTTCATCTCTTTGCGGATCTTCGGATTGTCAGGCGGACGGTCGCACCTGACGGTTTTTGGATCGACACCAACCAGCCTGCACGCCCGCCATTGCGAGATGGCATGATCTCGCATCGCCCTGAGCGCTGCTTCCCGTCGGTCGTTTGATGTCGTCAGTTCTTTCCCAGCAAGTCTTTCAGAACCACGTCATCCAGCGTCTGGTCCGCCAGCAGACGCTTCAGCTTGGCATTCTCATCCTCGAGTGCCTTCAGCTTGACTGCATCAGACACCTCCATGCCGCCATACTTGGACTTGAATTTGTAGAATGTGCCCTGGCTGAGGCCGTGCTTGCGGCACACCTCAGCCGTTGGCATCCCGGCTTCCTGTTCTTTGATCATTCCAATTATCTGCGCTATTGTGAAACGGCTCTTTCGCATTCGTTTGCTCCTTCAAAAGGTTGAGCAAACTCTACATTAAAGTCCAGGAGGTTGCGGGGGGCAGGTCAGATCGCGTAGCGAACAAGCAGTGCGACGCTAACTAGACTTCGGTCCGAATTTATAGGTGCTTGTCTAAGTGTGCTATGCGTCCGGTTTCTACCATTTGCTGTTAACAGCCGGTGGGATTCATTTTTCATTAACTAGTGACCTGCAGACTATTGAGATCCACTCGGGAGAACCCTGATGATAGCTATCTTTTACGGTCTAGTCGCGACAGCAACGACGCTTGCGATGTACTTGATATATGGTCTGAATGCGGGTCAATTGGTGGCGGTATACTATGGGTCGGCAGCAGTTTGCGGGCTAGTGCTCCAAGGTATAGCTAGCTTCAACAGCCGACGAACTCACCAACCAGAAGAGTTACTCAACGATCCCGAAACTCGATACGAAGTATTCGATGGAGTGATCCTTCTGACGCCAGAACAGTAGCTATTGATAGAAACGTTGGACTCGTTGTGTCTTGCTCCACAATTTGATCCTTCGCAACTCCTACATTGAAAGAGCGATTTGGATCAGCCTAGCTATTACAGCTAACAAGGCACTTCAAAGAACAGAAAAGCAAATCTAGGTGGAAATCTGAAGGTCAGCTACGGCAACAAACAGCCTCTTCGCTGAGCCGAAATCCCCTTCTCGGGCAAGTTGGTAGGCCTTTTTCTCTAGCTCGCCGATCAACGACACATCCGATGCCTCTTTCGGCCAATCATTCATGTACTTCGCGACCACCTGCATAGCGAGGTGGCGCCTGTGTGCGCTAGTTTGCATGTCTTTGTTTCCAGCAAGACACCCCCCCTACGTCTTTCTGGTCCCTTAACCTTAATATAATGTTACTAACATTCTCCGGTCATGATGAGTGATGGAACAGCCGATCAGGGACAAGCAATGTCCGCTTTGGAGAAGCTGCACTGCAGCGAGAACTAGCGAGCTGAATGGCAAGTTGGGGCCGTCCTAAACGACGCCTTACTCCGCAAGTGTTGAGATGCTGCGCTTCCTCCAAGGTCGGCAGAGAGCCCACAGCGGAAGTAATGATTCCTCGCTGCGCGCGCACGCAGCACGGAAATTGCTGCGGGCACTTGGATTTTGGCGCGCGAATGCGGCGGTGAAACCGGCCATTTATCCGGGCTACTACTAAGTTTGGAGCACAAACCCACGGGCGGCAGATCAGTTGCAATCAGATTTGCGAGTAGCATTCCGACGTCAGCGCGGTGCTGATGCTTGGGTTTGGAGGGCGGCAAGGAGGGCAAATCATGCCTCGAGTCCAACTTCCTGCTGTCACCCCGAAACGTAAAGCCTGGAACAAGGGGCGGATCGTCGGCCAGAAACGACCGCTGCTACCAAAACAGGTTTGGGCGATCCGAGCGCGACTGGAACTGGCGAACAACCTTCGCGATCTGGCGCTATTTAACGTGGCCATCGACAGCAAGCTACGCGGGTGTGATCTGGTCAGGCTTTCTGTGGTCGATCTGGTCAAAGTGGACCGCGTCCGAGAACGTGTTTCGGTCATCCAGAGCAAAACCAAACGACCTGTTCAGTTTGAACTGACGGAAAACACAAGGGAAACTGTCCTGGCTTGGGTCAAATCACCCGAAATGTTGGTTTG
The DNA here is from genome assembly GCF_041103235.1 of Yoonia sp. R2331. Classification (NCBI taxonomy): domain Bacteria; kingdom Pseudomonadati; phylum Pseudomonadota; class Alphaproteobacteria; order Rhodobacterales; family Paracoccaceae; genus Cognatiyoonia; species Cognatiyoonia denitrificans. The sequence continues at coordinate 57,536 of NZ_JBGCUN010000004.1, forward strand.
CTCGTTCATGTTTCCCAGCCGCTTTCACGATCGCCCGCATATCTCAACCCGTCAATATGGCCGGTTGGTGCACGATTGGGTGTCGTCAATTGGTCTGGAACCAAGCGGATACGGAACGCATTCGCTTCGCCGAACCAAAGCTGCTGAGATCTATCGAAAAACAGGTAACCTGCGCGCAGTTCAGCTCTTGCTAGGACACACAAAGGTCGACAGCACGGTGCGCTACTTGGGAGTTGAACTCGAAGATGCGCTGAGCATCGCCGAAAATATTGACCTTTAGGCATTGGGTGAGCGGCTGATGCCGCTCGCCTTTGCGGGCCGACCCGCTGCAAGCATCAGGTTTGACGTAAGATGACCAGCGCCGCCAAAATCTATTTGACGTCCGCTCGCCATAACCATCCCGGACCAGATAAAGTCGGGTGAATTTGCTGCCAGCTCCAAGTTTGTAATCACTCAGACGGCCAACCCTTTTTGCTCAAGTAGCGATCCGGATGGCGGCGCAAAGTTCGGGGTGCAGAATCCAGTTCCCCGGCTTCTCTTCGTGTCCGGAATCACTGCTAAATCCAATCAGCGCAACTCCATCCAAACTCGTTGAAGGCACCTTGGAACCTGTCTCTGTAGACAAATAGCCAGCAATCATTCGACCCGCGCTTGCTAGCGCTTTTTTGGCTGAGGCAGTGGATTTGTAACTGCCCGCATTCGCGACCCTCTCCTCTGTCAGCCCGTCCGCTTCCGCCAGCGATAACGCCATCAACATCGCGCCTTGCGGTTTTGTCAGATTTACAGTGTTGAGGGCCTCCACGTATTCGTCGGATGTTGGTACCTGTGTCCCGGTGCTTGGATCTGTCCTTCGGTCCTCGCTCCTGCGGGTTTCACGCGCATCGATGACGCAATGCAAAGCTGCGATCGCGGCTTCTTCGGTCTTACCGGTTGCCTCGGCAATCAAACCACGGGCTTTCGTCGGCGGCTTTGGGAATGCCCGAGCCATGTATACGCCCGCGACACAAGCGGACTTGATCTGATATCGGCCATATTCGCCCATGCGGATCGCCATAGGGGCTTCTTTATCGGTGTACTTGGCCTTCGATTTCTTCGACATAGCCTTGAAGACGCCACGTCCCGCATCTGATCTGTTTGGCGCTGTATAGTCTGACATCGGTTGGTCTCCTGAGGATGGCAAGTCACAACGCCGGTTCGGCGGTTACCTATCCGGCAATGGAACTGCTGCGTTAGTCGGTGGGAGAAGACTAATAAACAAATGGCCGTCGGGCGATGGGGCGCTCCAAAGGAGCGCCCACTTGCAAAGATCAGGCGAGCGCGATGTTGGTTGCGCTTTCGCGGCCGTCGCGGCCGGCCTCGACATCGAAGGTCACCTTCTGATCGTCTTTCAGGGAGGTCATCCCCGACTTCTCAAGCGCGGAGATGTGTAGAAATACATCCTTGCCACCGTCGTCAGGTGCAACGAAGCCGAAGCCTTTGGTGGTGTTGAACCATTTCACTGTGCCATTGGCCATGTGAATTTTCCTTACTTTATCGCTGCCCACAACATGCGGCAGCCCGGCTTCTCACGACAGTGTCGAGTGCTGCGAGCCAGTGAAGGAAAACAGAGGGTCGAATGGAGGTCAGTACCCCATAAAACGTGGTGGCTGCCGGGGAGGATTACAAGGTGCACTCAGTGCTTTGGCCAATGTTCCCTTTGCCAAGAGAGCATTGATCCACTATGGATCACAAGCTGCCGGATACCCTGGCAGCCAGAAAAGGAAAGCCAGAATCTCGTTCAACGACTTGGCGAAGAAAGAGGCCGCCGACAAAAGGGCCTTGCAAGAAAAAGATACGAAACCGCAGACTGCAACCAAACGACCTCCTGAAGCAAAGACCGAGCCGACCGACCCAAAATCAGGTTGAGAGTCTGAGCATTTAGGCTCTTCTTATCCAGAGTAATAGGGTCGGCGTTGCGAAAGGTTGCCGCCAACGATGATCTCATTGATCAGCTTGGCCGTTGCCGCGTGCAATTTTCGCTCTGTTTCCGGTCCAAGTGCATTTTCGTGGGTGGCTGCTGCATCTCGGAGAATCCCCGCAATCTCGCCTTCCGGCAGCAGATTGCGATCTTGCAAGGCGAGTAGGAGGGCCTCACAAATCGACAAGGCTGCCATGCCTGCGGGATCTTGTAGGTCTGACATCGGGCATTCCACTTTCGTTTGTTCTATTCCGACGAGGTTGGGTCTTGATCGCCCTAAACTCACAAAGAGTTTGGTACTCTGCACTGATCGAAAGCAGTCTCAACGCCGAACTAATCCTGAAGCATGCGCCCGGTTCGGGAGGGACCGAAAATGAACATCAAAGCCAGTCCACTCACCCAAAAGCTTTCTGCGTTCGTTGCACTGTCGGAGACTGAGCTGACCGTTCTAGAGCGTTTGCATGAGCGTAGGAAATATTTCTCGGCAGGCCGCGACCTGGTTCACCAAGGCCAATCCGAGCAGGCTGCCTACATCCTGGCGGCGGGCTGGGTCGTTTCCTACAAGATCCAGCCTGACGGGTCGCGGCAGATTGTTGATTTCCAGATACCGGGGGATTTTCTGGGGCTGCGCAGCGTCCTTTTGCACACATCTGATCATGGGATTGAGCCAATCGTCGAGATCGAAGCTGCGGAAGTTCTGGTGAGCGATCTTCTGCGAGCCTTTGCAGAGACACCCCGGCTGGCCACAGCCATTCTCTGGGCCGTGTCGCGGGATGAGGCGATGGTGGTCGAACATCTGGTTGGGCTGGGTCGGCGCGACGCGGATGCGCGCATGGCGCATTTCCTGCTAGAGCTGGGCGTCAGACTGTCCCTCGTCGGTATGGGAAGCAGGCTGGGCTATCCCTGTCCGCTCACACAGTATCATCTGGGGGATGCGTTGGGGTTGAGCGCCATCCACGTCAACCGCGTCCTTCGTAAACTCCGCGAAAGCGGGCTCGTCACGTTTCAGGGCGGTCTTGTCACGTTCGATGACTACGAGGGGCTGGTTGCATTGGCGGATTTCGATCCGGCCTACCTCGATCAGTCGCGGCCTTTGTTGCCGTGAAACGACCGCCCTCAGTCAGGCTGGGGGCGGCCCTGTCGTCTTGTCACATGGAGGCCGACATCACATCAACGCGCGGCTTGCTTCCTTGAGTTCCTTGTGGGCCTCTTCGTCGTTTTCGGCTTCATGGGCCTTTTCGGCGGCTTGGTAGTGCTTCAAAGCTGTGGCTTTCTTGGAGCCTTCGGGGGCCTTGTCATAGGCGGCCTTGACGGACGCCATATGTTTCACAGTCTGGTTTTCCGCGGTTTGGTTTTCTTCATTCATGGAAATGTCCTTTCCTGGACGGTCCGAGAAAAAGAGGCGCAAAGAGCATAGAGTTATTGAGAATGCACTACATGTTTCCCGCGCCTCTGAGCTACTCGTAAAAAGCCACCATGACTTTCGGTGGACAGGGTCACCTATCCGGTTTCTCCGTGTCTTCGCACTGACGCAGGTTAGCCCGTCTGAGCCAGATAGTAGAACCATGCCAGAACCACGACCCCAACGAAGGCCAACAGTGTCCAAGAAACCGATAGTTTTGGAAAGGTGCCTGCTTCGAGCGATTTCGGAACGCGAGGCGGCGCACGCAACGGCAACAATGAAACCAGCTTTGCTGCTCTGCCCTCGCTAGCAAGCGCCAGCGCCGGAATGTCGGCAATCGCTTCAAAATGCGTTGTCAGCCGAACTTGCGCACCCTCCCGGCCCAGACGAGCAAGCTCACGCGCCTCAGTCCATGGCTCGAGGTTAAGGCGCGCAAGCGCAGACAAGACCGTAACGGCTGCACCGGTTCTGTCTTCACCCACTTGCGCGTAAAGGAAGGCATCGTAGTCGCTGCCATCGGGGTGGAGAACATCTGAGGCGGACATGGGTTTCCTTTCGGCGTGAGGATCATTCGATAACTCGCACGCAGGTTTCTGGAGCCGCGGAACGGCTTTTCCTCTCACTCTGACAGCAAAGACCCCGACGGGGGCTAACCTCGATCAGCATCGCACCACAACAGTTCAGATAGTGTTCCCGCAGCTGCCTTGCTGTGACAAGGCGTTCCTTTCGACGCTTGCCACATTGGCGACGGCGGAAAGTCCAGCATTCTAATCAATGGAGACCCGGGATGCTCACGCGTTCGACCAGATCAATGGTGACGTTTTCCAACGACTTCATGATTGGCGAGAGCCAGCGTGAGTTTCCGGCAGGAACGTACGAAATCCTTGTCGAGGAAGAGCTTCTACAAGGCCTCAGCTTCGAGGCTTACCGGCATACCGCGACATACTTGATGGTCCTGGGGCGAGGGAGCAATGCGGGTCAAACGACGATGCACATGACCACACAAGAGGAGCTCGAACATTCGATCACACGTGATCGGGCACTCTCCGAAACGAACAAACACAGCGAAGCGGCGCTTTCCCCGCAGGAGGACATGACATGACCACACCCGAATGGCTGAAACCCGGCATCTACGGCGCGCTCCTTGGCGCAGCGTTTGCTGGCATCGTTGGATTTTCCTGGGGCGGCTGGATGACCGGAGGCGGCGCGGAGGAGATGGCCAACAATATGGCGCAGGAGGAGGTGATCGCGGCGCTTGTGCCCGTCTGCCTCGATATGTCCCGCACCGACAATGAACGCATTGCAAAGCTGGCTACGATCCGCGAGGCATCGTCATTCCAGCGGCGCGACGCTGTTATGGAAGCCGGCTGGGCGACTATGCCCGGAACAGATGGCCCGAACCGCGATCTGGCACAGGCATGCATCGAAGGTCTCGACCTTGATGCATCGTAGTGACCTCAAATTCTCGCCCGTTTCGTCCAAGGGCGCCGTAGGCGTGCTTGCCACGGTGTCTTTCACGGAATTCCTTGCGCTCGCCTTTGTCGCATTCATCGCGATCGGATCGCCATCTTTCGCCCAATCACAATCGGCCCCGATGCCCGCGAACGCGCAGCCCAAAAGCTATGGCGAGGGATGGGAATGCGTTCGTGGGTACCGGCGTGACGACGATGCCTGCCTTGCCGTCATCGTTCCGGAGAACGCCTATGCCACCAACCGAACCTATGGCGCAGGCTGGGCATGTCTGCACGGGTTTCAGGAGGTCGATGGCGCGACTTGTCTAGAGGTCGTCGTGCCCGATGGCGGATTTCTCGACCCGTCGGGCCAAAGATGGAACTGCCTTCGTGGCTACATGAAGGTCGACGACATTTGCCTCGAAGTAGTTGTGCCGGACAATGCGTATCTGTCAGCCGACTCCTATGGCGCCGCTTGGCTTTGCAACCGTGGCTACCAGGTCGAAGGCGACACTTGTGTCGCAATCGCGGTTCCTGAGAACGCCTTTCTGAATGGTTCCGGATACGGGCAGCCATGGACATGTGAGCGAGGCTATTTCGAACGCGATGACACCTGTGAGGCTGTCGTCGTCCCGGAGAACGCCTATTTCGACGATGCGAGCTACGGCCCAGGCTGGAAGTGTAATCGTGGCTTTGCAGAGGCCAACGACGGGTGCAATGAGATCGACCTCCCCGAAAATGCGCATCTCAACCGATCGGGAAACGGTTGGGAGTGCCATAGGAATTTTCAGCGCTCGCGGGGGCGTTGCGTCCTGAACGACTAGCGCTCGCAATTAAGACCGAAACGCGGCTCACCCACCCGAACGCTTCATGTGATCGGACCCCGTTCAACCCGCCTGGCAAAGGAATAATCATGGAATCGGACAATGTAGAAAACTCGATGACACGGCTGTCAACGATGGGGCCGCAAGCCCCGCCTGACCTGTCCGCGTCCCGTCGATCTCACACCAGCAAAGTAGTAACGAAAGGGGTGCCCACAGCGATTGTCTATTGCGAGGGGAACTTCGGGCAGATCGACGGGAAAACCGCAAACGGGCTTGTCCGTCACAGCCAAGCCTACCGCATTCTTTCGGTCATGGACAGCAGACTTGAAGGGCGCGACAGCGGGCAAGTGCTGGACAATGTGAGTAACGGCATCCCCATCGTTGAAGATCTCGAGGCTGCGGTTACGCGTGAAGCAAGTATCCCAGACACGCTGATCTACGGGATGGCCCCCTCTACAGGGAAGATGTCGCCTACTGATCGAGAGATCGTGCTGGATGCCATCGCGCTCGGCATGAACATCGTCAGCGGTCTCCACGAATACCTTGGCGACGATCCCGAGATTTCAAACGCCGCTGATGCGGCCAACGTTACGATCCGAGATATTCGCAAACCCCGACCAAGCAAGGACATGCGTCTGTTTGACGGAAGCGTGTCCGAGGGGAAGGCAATCCGCATTGCCGTACTCGGAACGGATTGTGCAATTGGCAAGCGGACGACGGCGACCATTCTGGCCAGGGAACTGAACGCGCGTGGTATCAAGACCGTCCTCGTTGGCACCGGCCAGACGGGACTTATGCAGGGCGCAAAATACGGGATCGCCATGGACGCCGTGCCACCGCAGTTTTGCTGCGGGGAACTTGAACGTGTGATTGTCGCGGCGTCTGAGGGTGAAGACCCGGATGTCATCCTGATCGAAGGACAAGGCGCGCTCAGCCATCCGGCCTTTTGCACGTCGGCTTTCATTCTGCGCGGCAGCCAGCCGCATGCGGTCGTTCTTCAACATGCGCCGAAGCGTGCCCATCGATGCGACTTTCCCACCATGCCGATGCCCGAGCCGAAAAGCGAGATTGTCCTCATCGAAGCTTTTGCTGACACACGGGTGATTGGTATCACGCTCAATCACGAGGCGATGACGGACGGCGAGGTCGGTCATGCAATCAACAGCCTTTCACGCGATCTCGGCATTCCGGTGACGGACGCGCTGACCCGGCCGGAAGTGCACCTGAGCGACATGATCCTGACCGCCTTTCCACAGTTAAAGCCCGTGCCTCTCGTGGCTGCGGAATGACCTCGCCGCGAGTGGAAATTGATCTGGGCAAGATCCAGGCAAACGCGCGATGTCTCGTCCGTCGTCTTGGTGCCCGTGGGCTCTCGGTCACCGGTGTGACCAAGGCAGTGTGCGGGCATCCTGACGTAGCCGAGGCGATGCTGGACGGCGGCGTTGTCGGTCTGGCCGACGCACGCATCGAGAACGTCGTTCGGATGCGGATGGAAGGGATCAAATGCCCGATCTCTATGATCCGCGCTCCACTGGTGAGCGAGATGCAAGACGTCGTCCGGTGTTGTGACGCGAGCTACAACACAGAGATGGACACAATCCTGAAGCTTGGCGCAGCAGCGAAGCAACAAGGAACGTCGCACGGTGTCATCCTGATGGTCGAAATGGGAGATATGCGCGAAGGCATTTTGCCCGAGAACCTCAACGACTTCGCTACTCGGGTCAGCGCGACACCCGGTGTTGCGCTCAAAGGCATCGCTGCAAATTTTGCCTGCATGGGAAACGTGGTACCGACGGCCGGTGACATGGACATGCTCTCGCGACTGGCAACCCAGGTCGAAGGCGCTTGCGGACCATTTGTCGAGCTTGTTTCAGGAGGTGGCTCGGCGAATTTGCCATGGGCGCTTGGTGACGATTCATTCGGGCGAGTCAACAACCTTCGCTTGGGCGAGGCGATCCTGTTGGGCACCGACCCCGTAACAGGGCATCCGATCTCTGGCCTTCATACGGACGCCTTTGCCTTATTTGCCGAGGTGATCGAAACAAGGGACAAATCAAGCGCGATACCACCTGCGTCAATTGCTCCTGAGCTTGGAATACTCAAATTGGTTCGGAATGATGCCCCCCGAGCCCGAACGATCCTTGCTGTTGGGCAGCAGGACACCGACACAAGCGGGCTTACGTTTCCCTCAGGAATTACGTTCATCGGCGCAACCAGCGACCATACCGTTGTCGACACAGCCAATTCCGCCGTGTCCGTCGGGTCCGAGATGAAAATGGGGACGAATTACAGCGCCCTTATGCGGGCGATGAACGCCCCGGATGTCGCCAAGGTTGTTCATGGCAAGCAAAAGATGAACGGTCGTTCCAAAGACTGCGAGACCCAACCCTACCTGACGCTGGTATGACGCCCAGATGATCGCCTGCGGGAACGACGAAAGTCATATCTCGCAGACTTGTCCGAAACCGCGCCATAGTAATGGGGCCGGCCAATACACATATATAGATAAGCCGCATTCGAGAATTCGAGCCTGATCGGGGTCCGGAAATTCCAGCGGAAAACCCGAAAAGGATGAAGCGCATGTCTTTCAAAGACCTGACGACCAAGGCTGCTGCCATACTGAAAGCCAAACCTGCGGAGCCATCGAAAAAGGAACCGCAAATCAGGACGCCGGACACTGCTGCGAAACCTGGGGCTCCGGATCCGAAGAAAACCTGAAGCGGCTGGTTTTGCTCCACGTCGTGGAAAACTGCTAAATTGAAAGGATCAAACGCAATGGACGACCAAACAGACACGACCGTCGCGGTTTTTGACCGGCCATTCAAACTCCCGGGCTTCGACGAAACGCTTCCTGCCGGAGAGTACGATATCGAGACAGAACTCGCTTCACCGCCCGATCACAAGGATCCGGAGGCCTGGAAGGCCTCCGTCATGGTCCACCTGCATCCACGCCTGTCCCATCCGGGATTGACGCGGAGCCTGTCCGTGTCGCTGGCCGATCTCGACCATGCCCGCGCGAAAGACAAACTGTCCGGCAAGGACCTCTCGCAGGTCTTTCTCGAAGAAATGCTTGCCGATCCGATGGTGCAAATGGTCATGAAGTCCGACGGGGTGTCGGAGGCGCATTTGCGCCATCTCTACTCGGGATCGCGGATGGCACAGACTGACATGGATGACGCGGACGCTGAGACCGAAAACGCAACAGCGCAGGGGGCTTCGCGGGACGCTTCGGACATTCATGACGCCGAGACCGAAGGGATGCCGTGCCGACCGCGCACTTCATCCTTCTCCGTATGATGTCCGAAACACAATTTCAGGGATCAATTGAACGCGAGGAAATGATGCAAGCAAAAGTCGACGGCACCCTGATGGACTACCCCGGCCGCGCGCTCGGCGATGTGCCGAAGTTGCGGTTCTGCTTGTGTTGTAAGGTTTCCTTTTGGAGCGAAGGGTTCGGCCAGCGCATCTGTGCAAGGTGCAAAGGCGGGACAGCATGGCGCGCGGCAGTGCCCGAAGGCGTCAGCAAAGGTCGGTCTCGCTCAGGCGGTCGGTCCGCTTAGGTCCGCCGCATGCCGACAATCACGATCGCACACACGACCACCTATCGCTATCGCACCGCCGTGGTCCTTGGACCGCACAGGCTGATGTTGCGCCCTCGTGAAACGCGGGACATTACATTGACGGCTTTCGATCTTGAAATCACGCCGACGGCCCGACTCGACTGGTCCCACGATGTCGCCGGAAACGCCATCGTTATCGCCAATTTTGATGCCGCAACGGATACGCTTTCGATCCGGTCCCACACGACCGCCATCCTCACCGCGCCTGAGTGGCCAGTCTTCCCGATCGCGGCCGCTGCGACGTCCTACCCGTTCCTTTACTCCGCCGAAGACTGGACAGATCTCGGGGCCCTTTCTGCGCCACAATACCAAGACGACGCAGGGCGCTTGTCAAGCTGGGTCGAACAATTCGTGATGCGCAGGCCAACGGATACCCTGTCGCTCCTGAAGGACGTCAGCAATGGCATCACAGCGCAGATCACATATGAGATCCGCGAGAGCGAAGGCACGCAAGGACCACTCGAAACCCTCGACCGGGGCTGTGGCTCGTGTCGCGACTTTGCGGTCCTCTTTGCCGAGGCTATCCGAACGCTGGGATTCGGGGCTCGTCTGGTGTCCGGCTACCTCTACGACCCCAGTGATGATCAACACGGATCTGCTGGCTCGGGTTCTACGCATGCATGGGTCGAAGTCTTCGTTCCCGGGGCCGGTTGGATCCCGTTCGACCCAACGAACAGGTCAGTAGGGTCGACCAACCTGATCCCGGTGGCCGTTGCGCGGAACATATCACAAGTCGCTCCGGTAACCGGCAGCTTCCAGGGAGAAGGTACCAATCTGCTCTCGATGGAGGTGGTTGTGCGTGTTGAGGGTCAGTGATTGCGCCGGTAAGAACGGGACGTCCATTCGCCGACTATCATGCGGCGTTTGGACGGTTTGCCCGGGTGCTCCTTTTTGGCATGGCAAAAGACCGCTTCGGCGAATATGGCTGCAACGCGGCGAAACGTATGTCGCAGATGCGAGCGGTTTCTGCGTCAGCAAAAGCCGCACCTGCAAAAGGCGGGTTTGTCCCGCAATGTGTGAGTTCGACGAAGCTGGGAGTTCACGCTTGCAGCGAATGACCGCTAAGCGGGCTGCGACTGCAGCATGGGGATTGGGTGGCGAATGTCTCTTATGGGCCGTACTTTTCTGGGTATTCGTCAGCTACGCGCATATGCTGCGCGAGCCCCGACGGCAGCGAAGCGCCCGAACATGCCCCATACAGTTTGGTGCCGCACGCGTTTGCAGCGTAAAAACGCGGCATAAGTGAAACCACCATTGGTCAGGCGACGTGTGAGACGGCAATTGTGAGGTCCGCAAAATGGATTCTTGCTCCAACAGTGCCAATGCCGCTTCAAGGAGTGATTGCGGCAGTCCAGCCGGCGCCCACATCCGTGGCCCTAGATGCCTACGAGAAAACTAGCCCTACGATGTCTAACCTCTAATTCACGGCGACCAATTCATCGGATCAGCTTCAATAAGCTCACTCAGAAAACCGACCAATTGGTTGCTCTTGAGAGCATATGTGCCGCGCGCGTGCCTGCATGAGAGTTGCCATAATGGTTGAGGCCCGGAGACCAAATGGCAATGGATGCAACATCCGGCGCGATGATGAGGATGCCTCCACCAACCCCGCTTTTCCCGGGCAGACCGACACGAAATGCAAAATCTCCGGATCCATCATAGTGCCCGCATGTCATCATCAAGGCATTGATCCTTTTCGCATGTTGGCGCGAAATTACGTTTGGTGCGCCATTCAACCTAGCCAACGGTCGACCCGCCAAAGCGAGTTGTTCCGTCGTCATTTCAATTGCGCATTGGTGAAAATACGTCCCGAGGGTGAACTCCGGTTCATTGAAGAGATTTCCATGGGACTTCAGGTAATACGCGAGCGCCTGATTTCGCGATCCCGTTTTTTGCTCGGATGCCGCGACCAGATCATTTATATAGATGCCATCGGTCGCTGACATTTGCCTGATCAGCCCAAGTATTTCCGCGAGCGCCAATTTGGGCTCCCTTCCGGCAAGCAGCACGTCGGTTGTTACAATTGCGCCGGCATTGATAAAGGGATTGCGGGGACGCCCCTTTTCCCGCTCAAGCAATACAACTGAGTCAAATGAGGTTCCTGACGGCTCTCGGCCAACGCGGTTCCAAAGCTGATCACCGACCCGCCCAAGCGTCGCGACAAGGGCAAAGACCTTTGAAATGCTCTGAATGGAAAACGTTTTGGTGGCTGCGCCTGCGCTGTAGAGGTCTCCATCAGCCAGACAAACACTTATTGCAAATTGTTGAGGATCAATTGCACGAAGCTCGGGTATATATTGCGCGGTCTGCCCCCAATCATTCTGACGAAAGATTTCTGCTGATATGGACTCCAGAATAGTTTTCACAGGCGCCTTCCCTGCAGGACCATAGCATTAATGGCAAAGGAAATACATCGACTAGAGCGGTGCGCCTATCTCCTTAAGCGTCAAAGAAGGTCCTAAAACCAGCTCTTCTTTAGGTGCTCCCAGAAGGGCCCGGATGGAAGCAGGCCACCTGGCCCGCGTCGGAAACTGTCAGCTCCGGCCGGCTGGCACGGCATTTGCTTTCTGCACGCATGCAGCGTTCCGCAAAGGCACATCCCGACGGCGCGTCCAAGGGGGATGGCGGCTCTCCCAGTAGGGGGATGCGCGTCCCGGTGGCGCGTGGGTCGGCCTTAGGAGTGGCTGAAAACAGCGCCTGCGTGTAGGGATGTTGTGGATTGGAAAAGATAGCGTCGGACGGGCCGATCTCAACGGGCTGGCCGAAATACATGACCATGATTTGATCCGCGATATGTTCGACAACTGACAAGTCATGGCTGATGAAAACATAAGCAAGGTCAAACTCTTCCTGGATGTCCGATAGCATGTTCAACACTTGTGCCTGGACGGACAGATCAAGCGCCGAAACCGGTTCGTCCAGCACGATGACCTTTGGTTCGAGCATCAAGGCCCGAGCAACTGCAATGCGTTGACGTTGCCCGCCTGAAAACATGTGGGGAAAGCGATCCGCATGTTCGGGCCTGAGCCCCACCTTGGCAAGCATATCCAGAATCCGGGCGCGGCGCTGTTGCTTTGGCATCGACGTATTGAGCATCAACGGCTCATCAAGTGTGCTGGCAATTGTTTTGCGTGGGTTCAGCGAACCATAGGGGTTCTGAAACACCATTTGAACCTTGCTGCGGTGGTCTTTGGTTGCGCCCTTTGAGCCGATGTCGATCTGCTCGCCGTCCAGCGCAACAAATCCCGACGTGGCCCGCTCAACCAATGTCAAAACCCGGGCAAGCGTAGATTTTCCACAGCCGGATTCCCCCACAACAGCAAGCGTTTGGCCACGACCCAGCTGAAAGCTCACGCCGTTGAGCGCTTTGACCGGGCCATAATGACGAGAAACAGATTTTGCTTCGAGGACTATGTTATTCATGATGACACCGATGCATTGGAGGATAGTGGGAAAAGGCAACGCGTGGCGCTGGGATCGTCATTGGCGGGCTCGGGCTTGAGGGTTGTGCATTTGTCCCGTGCGTCAGCGCAGCGCGGTGAAAACAGGCATCCCGTTGGCCTGTCATGCTGGCCGGGAACGATCCCTGGAATTGTTGGCAATCGCCCCAACTCTGTTGACCGCTCAGGCAGGGCAGACAGCAGCGCCTTCGTGTAGGGGTGACGCGGGGCATCAAATAGGTCTTTGACCCCCTGCATTTCAACCCGCCATCCCGCATATTGCACAGCCACGCGATCTGCGACCTCGGCGACCACCCCCATATCATGGGTGATCAGGATCAACCCCATGTCGCGTTCCTGTTGGATCTCCTGCAAAAGTTCGAGGATCTGCGCCTGGATGGTTACGTCCAGTGCCGTCGTCGGTTCATCCGCGATCAACAGCTTGGGACTACAGGCCAGGGCCATCGCGATGATGATACGCTGGCTCATCCCGCCAGAAAGCTGATGGGGATAGGCATCAATCCGGGCTTTCGGGTCAGGAATGCCAACTTGCTCCAACAATTCGAGCGTGCGGTCCCGTCGCTCTTTGCGTGTCCCCCCGATATGTTGGCATAGGGCCTCGCCGATCTGTGCGCCCACCGTAAAGCAGGGATTCAGTGTCGACATTGGATCCTGAAAGATCATCGACATCTCGCCGCCATAAAGTTTGCGACGTTCCTTTAGGCTCATGGTCAACAAGTCATGCCCGCGGAAATCCATCTTGTCGGCGGTGACCGTTGCTGTCCATGGCAGCAAGTCCATGACTGCCATCATCGAGACAGATTTTCCCGACCCGGATTCACCAACAATTGCAAGGATTTCACCTTCGTCAATCGTGACGTCGATGCCTTCGACGGCTGTGAACTCACCAGAGGCTGTGGCGAAACGAACGGTCAGGTTCCTGACTTCCAGTAGATTTTGCATGAATATCAGTCCTCAGGTGCGTTTCAGTTTGGGGTCCAAAGCATCGCGTAGCCCATCACCGAACAGGTTGATCGCCAACACAGCGGTCAGGATCGCAATGCCCGGAAAGGTCACAACCCACCACGCCGACAGGATGAATTCACGCGCTTCGGCCAGCATGGCCCCCCATTCCGGTGTAGGGGGCTGTGCCCCCATCCCCAGAAACCCGAGAGCCGCTGCATCCAGAATGGCCGCCGAAAAGCTCAGCGTTGCCTGCACAATCAACGGCGCCATGCAATTGGGCAGAATGGCATTGAACATCAACCGGACATCAGAAGCCCCCGCCAGGCGGCTGGCGGTGACATATTCACTATCTGCCTGGTCAATGACACTTGCGCGGGTCAAACGCACGAAATGCGGCATATAGACGATCGCAATCGCAATCATCGCATTGATCAAAGACGGCCCCAGAATGGCCACCAGCCCAAGCGCCAAGAGCAAGCTGGGAAAGGCCAGAATGATATCCATCACACGCATGATGAGCGTTTCGATTTTGCCCCGGAAATACCCGGCAACCAATCCAAGCGAGACGCCAAAGGTAATCGCCAGGACAACAACAAAAACCCCAATAAACAAGGTGTAGCGCGTGCCATGGATCAGCCGGGACAGGATATCACGCCCAACGGCATCGGTTCCCAATATATACGGCCATTGCCCGCCCTCCTGCCAGACCGGAGGCATCAAAAGCGCATCCCTGTTCTGGACAGCGGGATCGAACGGCGAAACAAAATCGGCCAAAATGGCCAGCGCGAAAAGAAACACAACATATCTGAGCCCCCAAATCGCGCCGCGATTTTCACCGAGGTAGTGCCAGAACTCGGCCAAAGCGTGACGCAGGGTCCCCGGAGTTGGGCCCGACTGAGCGACAAGAGTGTCTTCTGTGGTGTTCATTTTTCTTAATCCTAGTGGCTGATCCGCGGATTCACGATTCCGTAGAGCAAATCCACAAGTAGGTTGATAACCATGACGATCGTCGCAATGAGCAACAGACCAGCCTGGACAGAGGGATAGTCACGGCGAGTGATTGAATCGATCATCCATTTCCCTATTCCAGGCCAGGCAAAGATCGTTTCTGTCAGAATTGCCCCGGCGAGCAAAACGCCAACTTGCAAGCCGATTACGGTCACGACGGTGATCAACGCGTTGCGCAAGGCGTGAACGAAAATGATACGCCCCCGCGACAACCCTTTTGCCTTGGCGGTTCGGATATAATCCTCACCCATGACCTCAAGCATCGCCGAACGGGTCTGGCGGGCGATAACAGCCATCGGAATGGTGCCCAGCACCACCGAAGGCAACACAAGATGCGCCAAAGCGGATTTGAACGCTCCGAAATCACCCGCCAGAAGCGTATCTATCAAAAGAAACCCGGTGACCGGTTCGATATAATAGATCAGATCGATACGACCAGATATTGGCGTCAGGCCTAGCCAGCTTGAAAAAACGATGATCAGCAACAATCCCCACCAGAAGATTGGCATGGAGTAGCCGATCAGGCTGATCCCCATCACGGTGTGATCAACCGCAGTTCCGCGTTTGATTGCCGAGAAAATGCCCGCCGGCAAACCGATCACCACCGCAAAAATGATCGCAAAAAAGGCCAATTCTACCGTTGCCGGAAACCGCGCCAAAAACTCGGCCATGACAGGGCCTTTGGAGATATAGGATGTCCCAAGATCCCCTTGGAAGATATTGGCCAGAAACTCAAAATACTGAATAAACAATGGCCGATCAAAACCGTATTGAGCGGCAAGCTCTGCGTATCGTTCTTCGCTGACACCCCGTTCACCGGCAATCAGCAGGATCGGATCGCCCGGCAGGAGCCGGACAAAAGCGAATGCCGCAATTGAAACCCCCAGAAATGTCGGAACAACGAGCATGAGTTTGTTGAGGAAGAACTTAAGCATCTAACCCCCTTCGGAATGTTGGGTTGACGACCGTCAAGGTCGTGTCACCGCGCACATACTTAGCTGGCGGTGGCACAGGGAGAGATCGAATTAGTTTACGATTTCGACGTGGGAAAAGTCGTGTTTTCCAAGCGGGCTGATGACATAACCCTGCACTTCGTTGCGCACCGGAAGGTAAACAATCGAGTGGCCGGTTGTGATCCAGGGCGCGTCTTCGTGGAAGATTTCTTGGGCACGGTGATACAATTCGACCCGCTGCGCATTATCGTCAGATGTCCGGGCTTGCTGGACCACCTCGTCGAATGCGTCGTTACACCAGAATGAGCGATTGTAACCGCCCACGCCATCACAGGTCAGCAGACCGGTCAGAAAGTTGTCCGGATCACCATTGTCCCCAGTCCAGCCCAGCAGAACGGCCCCCGCACGATCGGTTTCACCAGAGCGTTTCAGGTATTCACCCCATTCGTAGGACACGATTTCCGCCTCGACACCAACAGCAGACCAATCCGCTTGAATGAGCTCTGCCATGCGGCGCGCATTTGGATTGTAAGCCCGCTGGACAGGCATCGCCCAAATCGCGGTGCCCAGATCAAAAACGCCGACCTCTTCCAGGAGGCTGCGTGCGGCTTCGGGATCATATGGCCAGGGTTGGATGTCGTCATTATACCCCCAGATCGTCGGAGGAAGCGGATTCTTGGCGACTTCTCCGGCACCCTGGAAAACCGCATCGATGATGGCCTCCTTGTTTACAGCCATTGTCAACGCTTGCCGGACACGCGGATCATCAAAGGGTGGCTCATTTGTGTTAAAGGCAAGGTAGCCAACGTTGAAACCTTCTTGCTCTAGCAAATTGATCTCATCGGACGCACGCATGCCTTCAACATCCGAAATGTTGGGGTAAGCCATCACTTGGCATTCACCCGCAAGAAGTTTCTGATAGCGCACCGATGCATCGGGCGTGATAGCAAATATCAGATTGTCGACCGCAGGACGCTCGCCCCAAAAATCATCGTTGGCGCGAAACCGAACAACAGCGTCCTGTTGATAGTTCAAAAACACAAACGGACCGGTGCCGATCGGCGCGGTGTTGATCGCATCGATGTTGTCCTGAGCCAAAAGATGGTCGGCATATTCAGCGGACAAGATCGATGCGAAATCCATCCCTAGGTTTGCAAGAAACGGAATTTCGCGACGGGTCAGATTAAAGCGCACAGTGAGGTCGTCGATCTTCTCCATGCTTTCGATCAACCCGCCCATATCCATGCTGGAGAAATATTCAAAGGTTGATCCCCCGACCGCGTGGAACGGATGCACATCGTCCATCTGGTGCTGGAAGGTAAAAATCACATCATCGGCATTCATGTCGCGCGTTGGCGTAAAACCGCGATTGCTATGAAATTTTACACCCGGCCGAAGATGAAAGGTGACACTCAACCCATCCTCAGAGATGTCCCAACTCTCTGCAAGACCCGGGGCCAATTCCGTCGTTCCCGACTTGAATTCAACCAATCTGTTATACAAAGGGACAGAAGATGCGTCAAAAGTCGTGCCGCTTGTATACAACGCCGGCGCGAAACCCTCTGGGCTGCCTTCCGAGCAATAGATCAGATTGCTTGCCGCAGATGCGGAGGTGCCGAATGTAAGTGCCGCCGCAATCAGACCGGTTACTGTCCAAATTTTTTTCATGATGTCCCCGATTGTTTGTCGTTTAGCTTTGAGCGTGGGCCCGCTCCGCAAGGAGGGATTGGCCATCGCCTGGGAACTTTGTTAACCTGAGAGCTCTGATCGGATGTAATGCGAAAAACACATGCCCCATGAGGGCGGGGTTGAAACATGACCTTTAGACAACTCGAATTGTTCTTGCTGATCGTAAGACTGGGCACCATTTCAGCGGCCGCAAAATCCTTGGGGGTCACGCAATCTGGCGCAAGCCGTCTCTTGTCAGAGCTTGAAAAAAACACCGGATTTGATCTGTTTTTTCGCTCGGCTGCCGGGATCGAACTTACCGAACAGGGGCGTGCGTTTCATGCTCAGGTTGAACGGCAATTTTCAGGCATGGATTCGTTGAAAGAAGCCGTCAGATCAATCAGAGAAGGCCTGAACCAGAGACTTCGGATTGCATGTCTTCCGACCTTGGCCACTGCAATTTTACCCGGGGCGATCACGCGGTTCCACGACAAGCGCCCGGAAATGGGTATAGAGATCGAAACGACCAGCTATAGCTCGGCGCTCGATCTCTTGGCGAAGCGGCGTGTGGATATTGCCTTCACTTTCCTCATGCCGGAACTGAACGGGACCGCAGTCGAAATGATTGCAGACGCAGCCTACGTCTTTGCTCTGAACGAAAACCATCCCTTGACTTCAAAAACAGAAATTTCCTCTCAGGACTTGTATGGCTTGGATATTGCTGGCCTTTTGCCAAATGCAATTATGGATCAAAACGCTGATGGGGACACGACGCAGCGTGCGAAACTGGAAGAGAATGCAAACATAAAAATTTGGTGTCACACGTCAGCGACCCGATATGCGATGGTCGCCGCTGGCAAGATCGCGACGATCGCTGAACCGTTTTCGGCTCCGCTGTTTCGTTCCGCCGGAGTGAAGACGCTCCCACTCAAGCCCCGTATTTCGCTCAAATACGGAGTAGCGACACCATCAGATCAATGGTTCTCACCTGAGATTTCCGATTTTCGGAACGCTCTTCGCGAAGAGGTGCATGCATTTTCCGATCAAGAAGGGCTCGACTTCGTTTTCCGCCCCTGATTGTACTCATGCCAGATAAGAGCGGACAAATCAGCGGCTCGCACCAGTGAAACGGCTTTTTTCACAAGGCTGCATGAATTGAATAGTGCGAATGGTATTCGCTGGTCACCAATTCGAAAACCTTACGCCCATGACGAAGTACATATAGATTGGGAGTGCTAAAGCAGGGATGCTGTCTGTGCGTTATTAAACAAAAGCCGCGTGGAAAAATTGTTGTTCGGACCAACCCTTTGGAGTCAGCAGGCAACGGCTACTTGTGCACCGCGATCTCACCACAGCGCGAAATCTACCGCTGGTGCACATTATTGCTGCGACAGCAAAAACGTGAAGCCCAATGTTAGCTTCGTCCCGCAATCTGTGAGTTCGAGCGGTTCAGTACTTTTGCAATGCAGCGAATGGCCGGTTCGACGGGCCGCACTGCAGCGATACGAGCTATCGACCAATGTCAGGTTTGGGCCGTCCTCAGCGCCGCTTTACGGACCTTGTTATAGGATGCCGCGGTTGTCCTGATGGCCGCGGCAAGCCGAAAGCGCAAAATGCTGCATATTGCAGCGCAGGTAGGAAGCCGAAGAAAGCCTTGTTTGGCATGGGTCAGGACCGTCAGTCCTGCAAGTGGTCGTAGCTGATGTCTACCGCGCCCGTAGCACGCATTTCTGACATTCGCCGCAACAGCATTTTCGGGATGGTTTGAAGCGCTTCTCTGAACAGGCACTGCAAAACCTGAAACCCCATGGCGGGCCGCTCACTTGCCAAAACGACCCAAAGCCAAATATGGAACAGAAAGCCACTGCATGAGCTATGGACACCGCGAAAGGATCAACGCATCCAAAGCCGTGCCCGGCAAAACGGTTAGGCCTGACAGGGAAAAATTCACCTGAACAGGGGATGGAACCGTTGATGCCAACCCCCTATCCCATTCCTGAGCATGTTGTTCAATGGTAGGTGTGGCGAAACGTCGGGCGCACCATCTGGCTCAGTAGAAGGATGGGGGCGCGGGCTTTTTGGAAACACAAGCGCGATCGTTGCTGTGTTGGATTTCATTCCTGATGCTCGGAGCCTCATAACGGTCAAAAGGAGTGGACCAGTGAAAAGAGTTATTGCTGCAATTGCGGGATTGCTGACCGTGGCATCCGGTGCGTTTGCCGCACCGATCACTTACGATCTAAATATTACATTCCCAGCCAGTACATACTACTGTGTTGGATGCGGCGGCTCCGAGAGTCCGCCACAAACGCCAGGCGGAACTGTCAACGGAACTGTCACCTTTGATTCCTCACTGTCAGGCGCAGATCGTCTGGTCAGTTTCGATTTTTCGACTTTTCTACCCCAACAAGATCCCTTGTCGTCCTATGCTCCTGCACAGGAATTCAACTTCGATTACAAATCTTCCGATGCTGACGTAAGCGTAGCCGCAGTTGGTGACACCTTTACGTTTCACGATGTGACCCAACTTTTTGACCCCGCTCCAAGCAATCCGCCGGTCAATTTCAAATATGGTTGGAACGCGTTTTTTCGCCTGACCCTTGACGGACCGCTTGGCGGCTCAACCCTTGACGCAACTCTTAGCGAGACCGTGCACTACCAATCAAACGCCGGATTTGACCTGTTTAGCTATCGGTGGATTCCGCGCAATGATCGTCGGGCGCGAAACGGTGACATAGCAGTGACGCTTACAAGCGCAAACGTTTCGGCAGTGCCGCTACCAGCTGCGGGCTTTCTTATGATAGGCGCACTGGGTGGCCTTAGCCTCATCCGTTCTCGGAAGAAAGCATAACTCAAAACTGTAAATCTCTTGCCCAATGCTGGTCTTATTCTGGTCCGGGCAAGCCCTGTGAATGATCTAATGTGGGCGCTTGGGTCCGTAAGGATCCGGCGCTCTGTTTTTCGGAAAGTAGGACTTTGTCGCCGTTGATTGCACCCGGCCTATTCGTCGGAGCGGACGACCGTTTGCTGCATGGGCTGCGTAATCTAATGGTCTTCTTGATTTCTTGTCGCAAATCCCAGTCGGGTGGCGTGCCAAGCAGCTTCAGCGCGGGAGGAAATTCCCAGCTTGCGATATATCGACTTGATGTGCGATGCGATGGTGTTTTCGCTAATCCCCAGGTCCTGTGCAGCCTCTGAATTTCTCAAGCCTCTGCCAATCAATGCCAACACGTCTTTCTCCTTCGGTGTGAGGTTCTCATCCTCCTGAACAGAAGGGCCCGTCCTTTGGAAGTGTTCCATAATGCGCCGGGCTATCGAAGGCGAAAGGGCCGGGATCCCTGCAGCAAGCTGTTTTAGTTGATTGATGATCTGATCCGCGGGCTGTTCCTTCAGAATATATCCATGGGCGCCGGCCGAAAGGGCCGCGACGACGTGGCTGTCTTCACCCAGTACGGTCGTGATGACGCATTGTGCTTCGGGCTGTTTTCGACGCAAGACCTTGAGCACATCAAGTCCGGTGCCGTCTGGTAAGCCAAGGTCTATCAGGGCAAGATCGTAGCTCTGCAATTCGATTTGTCGTAACCCTGATGCGACATTTGGTACACCTTCAATCTTGCTGCCCGGGAAGGCTTTCAACGAGACCTCTTCGAGCCAGCGGCGCGTTTCTGAAATGTCTTCGACGACCAGGATCCTATCCATGAGCCGCACCTTCCAGACGTATGGGGAATCGTGCCAGGACACGCGTTCCCCGCTCCATTCGAAGAATATCAAACTGGCCCGAAAGGCTTGATATTCGCGACTTCATATTTGTCAGCCCATTTCCCGATTTGACCGCATCCTGTTCGAATCCAATGCCGTCATCTTCAATCTCCGTCACAACCTGATCACCTTGAAGCGAAAAGGATATGCTAAACTGGCTTGCCCGCGAATGTGTGATCACATTGCTCACGGCTTCACGGATAAGAGAACGAAGAGAGTAGGTTTGCAGAGGTTCCAGTGGCAACTTCAGACTCCTATCCAAATTCCAGTTGAGCTTGATTCCGACGTTGTTCAGCCGCTCTGCTGTTTCGGCCCTCAGGTCCGCGAGAGCATCCTCGGCAGAATGGCCATAGGCCGAGATATTGTTGATAACATCACGAAGATCACCGAGCGTTTCGCGAAGAATTTCATCCTTGTTTCGCGTGGACTCATTGTGCAGGGCGCGCAGAAGTTGCGCGCCAATATTATCGTGCAAGTCTCTTGATATCCGCGCACGTTCCTCTGTTGCGCCCTTTTGGTATGCGTGGTGGCGTTCCAAAGCGTGAGACAAGAAAGCAAAAAGCTCGCGCGCCAGCTTTTGATCTTTGGGCGAGAAAAGCCTGCGACCGGAATGCGCAAAGTCCGCTCTGATCGCAGGCAAAGTCTGCAGCGCAGGGAACACCAGCGTCTTGCCTTCTTCAGTGATTTTCGGCGCATGTTCTTCTATTGTCTTGTCTACCTGCAAATTCAGCGGACGAAATGTGTTCTTGAGCAAACCGAGCCACGCCGTTTCCTGTACTTTGGCTTCAGATGTAAGCGCAATATCGACAACTTCGCGAAACAGGATCTCGCGATCGACTTCCCATCTCCAATCAAGTTTACGGGCGAAGTAGTCGCGTGTCGGCAAGTAGGCGAGCGCGATCAAAAGTAGCGAGACAGAAAATGCAGGTGCGCGCTCGAAGGACACAAACACGACGAGAGCGGCGTCGATCAGCAAAAGCAGAAGCACGCCACTGAAGTAAAACAGGATCGAGAAAGCCCAACTTCCAAGTTCAAACAATCGATAGCGCGCGACTCCGATTGCAACACCGATGAATAGCAATAGAAACAGGACGAAGGCATAGCCTTGCGAAATCTCTGGCGTGATGCCCATAACCTGGGGGGCAATGACCACACCTACGAACATACCGGCGCCAATCGCGACAGAAAGCGCGAAGCAGGCCAAAGCGGCCTTGGCGACCGGGTCGTCCTTGGCACGCCTGTATTGAATGGTGGCCACGGCAAAGAAGGCCGCCAGCATCAAGAGGCCAGGCAGGTGGAAACCCGTCGGCGGACCTTCAAAAATGATCTGCGCTGTGTCGGCAACCCACCAAGAACCGATAACTAAGGGGATCGCCCAAACCGCGTAGAGCGGCGCGATACGGTAAGGATAGACAAAAAATACCATCAGCGTGCAAACGCCAAATGTCTGTGCGCCCAGATGATCAACCGCCGACAACCAACGAAACAAACTGCCATTCATCGCGAGTTCTCGGGTGCTGTATATCGCTGCCGGAAACACCATTACCAAGATTCCAAAACCGGCAACGAACAAAAGGCGGGCACTGAATTCGTCGCGTTTCAAACTCCAAACCCAACTGCCTATGAACGCGCTCGCAAAGCCAGTCACGATCTGAATCCAGAATACAGTGGGTAAGCTCGAAACGGGTCGGGTTGTTCTTGGCACTAAGGCTTGGGTCCCAGCCTCCCCTTCCAATACCAAATTGACGGTGCCGGAATTTAACGCTTCAAACAGTTTTTGCTGTTTGACCATGAAGGCTTTGTAGTCTTCGTAGGTTTGAAACTGATCAGGCTCTTCAATCAAGTCAGACGGCACAAGTTCGATACCGTTGATTGCGATAAGGGAAGTGGCTGTACTGACTTCCGCAGCAGGGCCGTTCGCATCAACTTTTTCGACCCAGACCAAGCTTTGCTCTGGTATCGGGGCGAGTTTGATGCCCATCCAAGGCTGATTGATAGCAACGAGCAATGCCGCCATTGCCGCTAAGGCGCATACGATTGTTGCGGATGCCAAGACTAAAGCGGGTGATGAATTTGGAGTCACGCAGTCGAGTCCCTAAAGTCAGCTCTATCTATCAGTATATGTAATTCGTTCATTAGCCTGAAATATGCTCACGCGCAGGTCGTTCGCACATCCCCTGAACAAGGGATTGTCAAACTGTTTAAGGTCTGTCTGTCGGGGTTTCGCGGTGTCGCCTTTGGTGCAAACTTTCTGAGAGTTTCTGCAACGTAAAAATCTCGAGTCGGAAGCACTCGGACTCCGCAAAACACTTGCACGCAAAAATTGGCCAGCTGGCGCTCAAGAATATATTTTTGGAACGAGCACCAGACAGGGCCGATCTTCCGTCAAGCGCAAAGAGACGACGGATCGCAATCATGATCCCAGCCTTTCACGTCAAGCCTTGCATCTCGCAATAAGCGAGGTCGGTCTTGAAGGCACTCTGCCTCCCACCAGTGAGGATCACTTAGAATTGATACGTCGTGTCGCCGCCGGTAACGATTGTTTGTGATCCAGTTCAAATTCCATCGGCCATGGGCGCCGCCGCAGTGAATTCACACTTTGTCCGAGGCTGTGAGTTCGACCACTGCCCGATTTTGCGCTCGCCGCGAAAGTCCGGTTTGGTGAAGCTTCATTGCAGCGTAGGCCTATCCGATAGATGGCCGCAATGGGCCGTACTCTAGCGCGATCTTGGCTTGGCACCAGAATGCTGCATCAGCGCCGGTGACAGGATGTGAGTCCTAGCTCTCAAATGCTGCGCAATGGCCGAATGGCAGCTTAGGCGGATATGGATGCCTTGATGGTTCGATTGCGAACCGCGCGGACAACTTGAAAAGCAAGGAGCCCCGCAGGTCCAAAAAGAAAGATCACTGGCAAGCACGGAGCAACAAGCCAGAAGCTTACGCCTTCTGCGCGAGCGGTGCGACAGACCCATGCGCCGATAAAGAGATCAAATGCGAGAAAGTGAATCCAACCGGCGAGTGCGGCTTGCTCATTTGAGAACAGCACCATGACATCAGCCAGCGTTCCGAAGCCGCCGGCACTGTCAGACGACGGTGTGATGAGCAGGGTCACGTAGCCCAAGGACAGGATGATTGGCAGGACCAATCCTGCGATCCAGTCCGCCCATTTTGGTATGAGCGGTGAGAACAGCAGGCATAGCCAGCCGAACATTGCAATAAGACCGGCGATTGAGAATAGAGTTTCGAAGTCCATGGCAAGTGTTTCCCTTAATGTGACCAGGTCGTGTACTACAAGTTGCAATATGCTTGCATCTGCAAGCGAGTCGCAATAGATATGTCACATGACTGATTTATACACAACCAACGCACTACGCCTGCTTCAGGTCGCCGACGACTTCCGGGCCGGGCTAACTGGCGAATTCTCGGCTGTTCACGGAATATCCGTAAACGAGTTTTTCCTACTGCTTCATCTTGAGCGCTCAGCGGCCAACAGGCTGCCCCGAGTCGATTTGGCGCGACGGATGCATGTCAGTGCGTCCACAATCACGCGAATGGCAGCGCCTATGGAAAAAGTTGGCCTTGTTGACCGAGAGGTCGATGAGCGCGATGCACGACTGGTCTTCGTTGTGGCAACGGATGCAGGGCGCGCAAAATTGTCCGAAGCGCTTTCCACGTTCTCGAAGCGAGCAGGATATCTTTTCGACGACCGTTGTGATGATGAAGAAATGGATCGCTTCGCATCGATATTGCGGCGGTTGATAGCGGGAACAGGCGACACGTTGGCGTAAAATGACCGCGTCGCGATAAACCTGTAGCAGAAATTCATATCTTTAAGACGAAAGGCAGCTTCGACCGCGATGTGTGAGTTCGAGCTAGCTCCGATTTCGCTACTGCAGCGAATGGCCGGAATGCGGGCTGCAATCGCAGCATCTCGACCGGTCGGCGAATGGCAGGAATGGGCCGCTAGTGACAAGGTTCGATGCCACGAGGTGGCAAATGCTGCGTTGCATCTGAGGTCGGCTCTGAGCCCAAAGCGGAAACCTTAAAACCCTGATGCATGCGCTCGCAAAGTGAGAAACTCGGCATGAGCGAGGGATTTAGCGCCATCGTGCAGAGAAGAAACAGGCCATTCATGCCAGGCGCAGCATAGAACGTGACTTGAATTTTCAGGACGCGACGCAAATCAGGCGACCACGGGAAAGGTTTTCGGGCAACGAAAAGGGCTAATTGAGCCGTGTCACAACGTTTAGCAAGGTGGTGCTGCCGTCCGCTCAGTTCCACGAAAAGACAATGTTTGACGTCAAACTCTCCCCATTCACTAACTCTACTAATCCTAACTGCCCTTCCTTGTGGAAACTGTTGATGGCATGCGACACTGGCTCAAAGCAAAAGAAATTGGCCGTCTCGTCGGGCGAAAAAACAACTGCATATTTCATGATTTGATCGGAATAAATGGCGCAAGACACTCCGCAGTCTGACTGGCAGATCCGTGCAGCACCCCGCCAACCAGAGTAGCAGTTATTGATCCATGTCTTGGGAAGGTTGCGTGGGTGCTCAAAGCTCCATTCGGAGTTATCCGGCAATTGCAGCAGTTTGGATGGCAGATGAAACTTATCCTCTAACCAGACTGCTTGTGCTGAAAAAGAAAGCTGGGTTTCGCAATCCCGAGGAAACCACGGATGGAGGCCGCACCCGAATGGCATCGGGTCCTTTCCGCGATTTGTTACTGTGAGCTTTACGTCAAGTTTGTTGGGCGTCAGGTCAAAGGCTTGCTGTGCTTCGTAAGTCCATGGACCGAAATTGCCGTCGGGCAAAGTCATTGAAGCTGAGGTTCCAGTTTTTGTGATTTGCCAAGGTCGCTGAAAAGCGTTCCCATGAATAGGAAACCGTTCGCCTTCGAGATTTGATGCGAGAGGATAAAAGGTATCGCGCCATGTGAACCCGCCACCGGAAATACGGTTGGAAAACGGGATCAGGACGTTGCAGGCCAGTGAAAACGGATCGGTTTCGTCACCCGACCAAGGCCGCAAAACTGGTTTTCCGCCAACGTCGAGCCGGGCGATCCCACCTCCCATTGAGGGTGCTAAAACGAGGCTGGCATCACCGGCAGTAAGGTCTGTGAGTTCCACCATGCTGTGTCAGCTTGAAGGCGCACTGATCGGCACGTCCCTTAAGGCCCCGATGCCGCAATTAGGCGTGTTGCGAGACATCTTGAAGGCCAAGATCGGTCACAGATTTTTTCAGAAGTTCAAACATCTGTTCGCGGGCTTTCGCGTCATCCTGAAGCCTGATGGCTTGCAAGACAGCACCGTGCAAATCCAAAGTATTGTCGTAACTGGCCGTTGCCTGGTCCGAGATTTCAAAAGACGCGCGCAAGGCGGTGCCGATGATTGCCCCGAAGTTTTGCAGCACATGGTTTTGAGAGGCGGCAAGAATTCCCACATGAAACGCGAGGTCGGCGTCGATCCGATCGTCCTTGGCGACGGCCGACTTCATGGCAAGGAACGCCCGTTCAATTTCAGCGACCTGTGCGGCCGTTGCCCGTTGCGCAGCCAGGCGCGCGGCCTCTGGTTCAAAGATCAACCGGGCCTCGCCGACTTGCTGCAGAAAGTCCGCCTGGATATCGGTATTGTCCATCCAGGATAAAACGTCCGAGTCGAGCAGGTTCCACAAGCTGCGGTCATTCACCATTGTGCCAAGCCGTTTGCGCGAAACCACAAAGCCTTTTGCAGCCAGCGTTCTTAATCCTTCGCGCAGCGCCGTCCGCGATACCTGATAGCGTTCGATCAGATCGGCCTCGACAGGCAACCTGTGTCCTACAGCGTATTCGCCGGTCAGGATCTTTCCCGCAATTTCGCGTGTCAGGCGCGCGTGCTTGGGCTGCTTGTCTTGATCTTTCAACAGATACACCTTTCCGTCTGCGCGATGGCCTTCAATGGCAGGCCATCGCGCAAAGTGTATATCAGTTCCGGTTCTGTTGGTACTCTGCAAAGATGACCGCAAGGATCAGCAAAGAGCCTTTGGCAAGCAGTTGATAGAACGTCGGGACCGACGTCAGGATCATGCCGTTGTTGAGGATCCCGATGATGGCAACGCCAAGCAACGCACCGACCACAGTGCCTTTTCCGCCTTGCATCGCGCACCCCCCAAGAAACGCGGCGGTGATCGCTTCAAGTTCAAGGCCTTGCGAACCCGAAACCGGTTGCCCGGACCCTGTGCGTGCGGCCAGCAGAATGCCACCGATCCCGGCCACAGCGCCGCTCATCACATAAGTCCCCACGCGGTAGCGGTTTAGCTTGATGCCAGCGAACTTGGCGACGATCGGGTTGCCGCCGATGGCATAGAAATTCCGCCCGACAATCGATTTGGCAAGGAAGATTTGGAACACAACTGCCGTGCCAATCAAGATCCAGATCGGAAAGGGAATGCCCAGAAAGCGCCCGATCCCGATCAGGCGAAAGCTGTCGTTGAAGATCGAGATCGACTGCCCGTTCGAGATAATGAACGCAATGCCGCGAAAAATGGCCATGGTGCCAAGTGTCACAATGACGGCGTTCACCCTGCCGTAAGTGATAATCACACCATTTACCAACCCGGCCAAAGCGCCAACCATCAGACCCGCCGCGATGCCAAAACCTGCCATGTCAGTCGCCTGAATGGCAGAGGCGACCGCGACCGTCGACAACCCCACAATAGAGCCCACCGAGATATCAAGTCCGCCAGAAACGATCACAGCCGTTTGCGAAATCGCAAGCACCCCCAGAATGGCAATGCCCATACCCATGTTCAAAAGGTTGCGCGTTGAGAAAAACACATCTCCCCGCAATGATCCAAAGACCGCAACCAGGACCAAAAGCGCAAGGATAAGGCTGACGTTATGGATACCGATGCGCCCGACGGTTGCTTCATAGAACGTCTGGCTGGCCTTGGCGCTGCTTGTATTCAAAGTCTCATTTGACATGTTTGGTCCCTCGCTTAGGCTGCTGACGCTGCGTTGTGCATCGCGTATTTTAGGATTTCGTCTTCGGTGATCTTGTCACCTTTAAGTTCCGCCTGAATGCGGCCCTCGGCCATGACCAATGTGCGGTCTGCAAGCCCGATCAGTTCCGGCATTTCAGAAGAGATCAGCAAGATGGCGATGCCGCGCGCGGCCAGATCGTCGATCAGTTTGTAGATTTCCGACTTCGCCCCGACATCAATGCCGCGCGTCGGTTCGTCCAGGATCAGCAGCTTAGGCGAGCGGGCAAGCCACCGGGCAAGCACGACCTTTTGCTGGTTGCCTCCTGACAAATTCGACACCAGCGTATCCAGACTTGGGGCCTTGATTTGCATGGTGCTGGCAGCCTCGCCAACAATGGCCGAGGCCTTTGCCCGATTGAACAAACCATAGCTGGAGACAAGGTCGGGGATCACCATCGATGCGTTTTCCAGGATGGACCGCATCAGAAGCAACGCTTCGTGCTTGCGGTCTTCTGGGGCGAACCCGATCCCGGCCTGAATGGCGGCGGTGGTATTTCCGGCAGGTAGGGTCTTGCCCCCCATTTCGACCCGGCCTTCGGTTATGCGATCAAAGCCGAAAATCGCTTTGGCAAGTTCCGAACGCCCGGCGCCCATCAATCCGCCCAAGCCGACAACTTCGCCCGCGTAAATGTCGAGATTGATGTCTTGCACAGCGTCAGAGCTGAGGTTTTCAACCCGCAAGATCAGGTCCGTGCGCACTTTGGATGTGCGATGGAACAGGGTGTTTAATTCGCGACCAACCATCTTTTGGGCAATAGTGTCGGCTGTTTCTTCATCAATGGATGTGGTGGACACGATGCGCCCGTCGCGCAGAACGGAAACCTGATCCGCCAGGTCAATCACCTCGTTCAAACGGTGCGAAATATAGATCACCGCTGTGCCTTCATCACGCAGGCGACGGACGATCCGGAACAGGCGCCGCGCTTCGTCATCTGTCAGAGATGACGTGGGCTCGTCAAAGGCGATTAAGCGTCCGCCTGCACGAACCGCACGAATGATTTCTATCATCTGACGTTGTGCAGGGCCCAGCCGATCGCATTTCTGATCGGGGCGGAGTTCGTTTTCCATGCCGAAGTCGGACAGCAACGCGCGGGTCTTGTGATGCAAGGCAGAGCGATCCAGAAAATAGCCAGCCTTACGCGGCATTTCCCCGATAAAGATGTTCTCGGCGACGGTCATGTCGGGGACAATTTCGGGTTCTTGATGGATGACGCGAATGCCGACGCCGTGCGCTTCGCGGGACTCCGAGAATTTGGTATTTTGGCCGTCCACCACAACCGCGCCGGTGTCCGGAGGGAAGACCCCTTCGAGAATCCGCATCAGGGTTGATTTTCCTGCGCCGTTTTCCCCTACCAGTGCAAGCACTTCGGCTGGACGAAAGGTCAAATTCACATCCTCCAATGCTTGGACAACACCAAAGCGTTTGGAGATTCCTGTCATTTCAATCGTGTTTTTCATGATGCACCCCTCCCTTGGCAGTCCGGCAACCAGCACAAGGCCGGCTGCCGATCATGCCCGATTAGTTGCACAAGGTGCCTTGGTAATCCGCGAAGTTCTCGAGGTTCACCAGTTCGGGCTGGGAGAAAGTGTTTTCCGGCATTTCGGTCCCGTTCTTGATGGCGTCAATCAGCAGGTTCACGGCATCCTTGCCGTGGTTTGCAGCGTTGAACCACATGGTGCCGCGGAACGTGGACTCGCGACCGTTCCCGAAAGCATCACAGGCGCGGCTGCCATCGATACCGATGCCGATCCCCTGATCGGCACTGTAGCCAGAGTTTTCCAGTGCCCGTGCGGCACCCAGAACCCCGTCATCATTGCAGGAATAGAAGATCCAGTTTTGCACCTGCGGATTGGCGGTCAGTGTCGTTGTCATGACGTCGATGGCGTTCACCATCGTGTTGTCATAGGCGACCCGTACAACCTGATCTGCCGTGATATCCGAAACAGCCGCGAGAAAGCCGTCCTCGGCCCCTTGGTTGCGCTGCATACAGGTGTCGGCCTTGCGGTCCTCGATCGACGCAAGCATGACGCTGTCCGCACTCCAGCCCGAAGCCTCGTATTGTTGCGCCAGTTCCGCGCCGACAGCCAATCCGATGTTGTAGGAATCAAGGCCCACAAACGGCACTTTGGTGCCGTCCTGATGGTAAATGTCGTCATCAACGGCGACCAATTTGATCCCCGCTTCTGCGGCGCGGGCGGCGACAACCGGGCCAATGCCGCGATCCGGCACGACGATCGCGATGCCGTCAACGCCGTCACCGATCATGGTGTCGAGGGCTGTGATGGCCAGGTCTGCGTTGAACTGGACGTCCTGCACAGTAAAACTGGCACCTGCCGCTTCTGCCGCAGCCTTTGCACCTTCAACCTCGGCCACGAACCACGGGTGGTCGCCCATCTTGTTGATATATCCGATACGGATGTCTTCTGCGGATGCCGTTCCCGCAGTCCCCATTGCAAGAGCGAGCGCCGTTGCCGTTTTGATCATGTTTTTCATGTCGTTCCTCCTCTGATTGACATTATTCGTGGTAAATTTTTGAGCGGCCACCATCGACTGTGATGGTCTCCGCGTTGATGAATGGGGCCTCGTCAGAGGCCAGAAACAGAGCGGTGTTCGCAACCTCGACCGGTTGACCAATCCGACCGGGCGGATGCAGGTCCAGAGCTTTCTGGCGCTCCGCCGCGGGGTCCGGGAAACCAGCCCAGTAGTCGCGTGCGAGTTGTGTTTCGATGTAGCCCGGTGCGATGGCATTCACGCGGATGTTCACGCGGGCATATTCAACGGCCAAAGCACGTGTCAGGCCGATCAGCCCGTGTTTGGCCACCGGGTAGGGAAAGGTGTGCGGGATGATCTGGAAGGAATGGGTGGATGCGATGTTGATGATGCTGCCTTGTTGCTGCTGGCGCATTTGCGGCAGAACCGCGCGGGCGCAGTGCCAGGCAGAATCGAGGTCAAGCCGCAAGCATTTTTCCCATGCGCCCTCTGGCATTTCATGCGGTTTGTGAAACACATTTGCGCCCGCATTGTTCACAAGAACATTTGCAGGTCCAAAGGTTGCTTTTGCATCCGCTACCGCATGTCCAACACTTTCAGGATCGGTGACGTCGCAGTCGAACGACGCACACGTTCCACTGGCTTTTGTGATTTTCGCTGCCTGTGCGTGACCTGACGCCGCGTCGATCTCCAGGATTGCGACAGAGGCGCCCTCTTGGGCGAAGCGTTCTGCGATACAGGCGCCAATGCCGCGCCCTGCACCTGTCACGATGGCTGTTTTTCCGGTTAGTCGTCCCATCTTGCCTACCAATCCAGTATCGCGCCGTCTGCGCCGACTGCATCTGCCGTCGCAAAGGGTTCTTGTTTGAAAGGATGGGCCGCTATCGCCTTTTCATCGACCTCGATACCCAAGCCGGGCGCGTGGGGAATGCCCCAGCGTCCGGGTTTGCGCGTGATCGGCCAAGAGACCACGTCATCATACCAAGGCACCGCGCCGGTCATTTCTTCCTGGATAACCACGTTCGGGGTCGCGATCCCGAAATGCAGCGCCGCGACACCCGCGATTGGGCCAAGCGGGTTATGCGGTGCCAGACCGATCCCTGCCGTCTCTGCGCGCGCCGCGATCTTGCGAGTTTCCCAGATGCCGCCAGCGTGCACGATGTCAGGCTGCGCGATATCGAATGCGCGCGCGCTGATGGCCGGTTCGAATTCACGCCGACCAATCAGACGTTCGCCGCTTGCGATCGGGATTTTACCTTCGGCGGTCAGGATCGCATGGCCTGCCATATCTTCGGGCGGTACAGGCTCTTCGACGAACATGATGCCGTATTGCGACAAGACGTCGATGTAAGGGCGCGCCGCTGCGACCGACGCAGGCCGGCCGTGGAAATCCACCATGATATCAACCTGACTGCCAATCGCCTGCCGCAAGGCCGAAAACATCTCGTCCAGCTCTCGGACGGCCGATTGGCTGCTAAGGTAATGTGTGTAAGGCACACAGACGACCTTGACCGCGTCATAACCAAGCTCGATCACCTCTTGCGCGCGGTCGCGTAGGGACGACACAGTGTCAGTATTGTAGACGGCCTGTTGATTGCCCAATCCAAGGTGCGTGTAGCTGCGCAAATGATCGCGTGTCTTGCCCCCCAGAAGACGCCAAACCGGCGTGTTCAGGGTCTTCCCCAAGATGTCCCACAGCGCAATCTCAATGCCGCTGACAGCACTCATACCCACAACACCCAAACGCCAGAACCCATGACGCAGCATCCGCTGCATGGCTTGTTCGATGTCGCGCGGGTCGGTCCCGATCATCAGTGGTGCAAGATCTTCGATCGCGCCATTGACGGCTCGGGTCTTCCACTCGAGCGTTGCTTCGCCCCATCCCACGATGCCGGGTTCATCCGTCTCGACTTTGACGAATATCCAGTTTCGCATACCTGCGTTACAGATATGGGGCGTTATCTTGGTGATTTTCATAGTGTCCGTTCCGTATCTGGCAGCGTGAGTTTCACAGGCACATTTGGCAGCCCTTGAAAGGCATCCTTGACCAAAAACGTCTTTCCAGACGGGTCTTCGCTTTGGTGTGCTTCTTGAGGCAGGCCGGAAAGTGCGGATGTCACGTAGATGCCGGCAGGTCCCGATGTCGGACACGTCACCCGCGGCGTCGGCAGGGCGTCATGGGGGTGAAGCCCCCGGAAGGTTGCAAGCAACTCAGCCATGGATCAGATCCCGCGCGTCTTGCGCGATCCTTTGCAATCCTTGGATCACAAGCATATTCCCAGAGTGGATTGTCGCCGCGACTCCGGCCTGACCCAGCGCTCGTGCGTATAAATCCACCAAGGTATTCGCGCCAACAAGCGCGACAGTTTCAAGATCCGTTTTGCGACAGGCGCGGGCGATCTCGGCGCCGACCAGTAGCCCGGACAGCCGGGAATAACCGACTTCGGGCCGCGTATTGTTCAGCAGCCAATTGGCGCGCACACTGAACAATCGCTGCATTGCGTCTTGTTCTTTCAATGCTTCGCGCACTCCGTCATTGAAGGCATCGTCACAATGTCCGAATTCAATTGCATCCCGCAGGGTGGAACCTTCTGACAAAAGGGAAAAGAGTTCGCCTGTCAGTTCGGTGCGAAAGTCGGTGATCTTCCCATTTGACAGATCGCACCACTTGCTGTGGGTGCCGGGCATACAGATTGTGCCGGTAAAATCTGGTGTGTCGGCCACAAGCCCCAGAATCTGCGTTTCCTCACCTCGCATTACGTCGTCCGACCGGATCGTTTTGAGGCCGGGAACAACAAAGACGGCCATGTCACCATGTTCTGCCTGGACCAGATTGCGCGGCAATGCGCCCCAATTGTCGGTGGACAGGTAAGGGGCTTCGATCCACCCCCCTTTGCGTCCAACCATCCCACACAAAATCGCTTGGCTTGGCGCATTCGTTTTGCGCCACGGGCGCGTCAGCTTGTCAAAAATGTCAGCGTTGGCAGACCCGGCCAGACCCTTTGCGCCATCCTGTGACGTGACGGTGTCCAGAATGGTCCCGTCGGGCCCGACAAGCCACAGGCGCAGATTGGTCGTACCCCAATCCCCGAGAATGATCGCATCGGCAAGCTGCATGTGATCCTCCCTCCCCATGTCCTCGCTCAAGGGTAACAAAGCACGTAAAGTACGATGAGTCAATTATTAAGTATTACTTATAAAGCGACATGTAAGTGCTTTGACGGCCCGCACAATCACGCCGAACGAAGCTTTGTACGTATCGAAATCGCTGGGATGGGGATTCGAAATTGAGGAGTCGTTGGCAACACCGAAGCCGTGTCGGGACAAAGATGCATTGCCTGTAGCTTCTAGGCCGATGCCTCGGCTTAAGGGGCCTCGACCGCCAGATTATTGAACAACATGTCCGCCGCGTCGCTGTTAACAGCTAATCGCGCTCGGCAGTAATGACCAAGAAACTGTACGGATAGACAAGATAGAAGTGACACCCAAGGAACCTCAAAAACGGCAGCTTCGGCAAAGTGTACTGCACTGACAAATGAGTGACGTCCTAAATGCCAGCGTTTTCTGCGTTAGCAAAAACTGCAGCCGCACAGATCCGGTTGTCCGCGTTTTTCGAGCTCATACAAAACGCAGAGAGAGGACGGTGTGGTTGCAACCGTTTTCTACACATTCGAATGGCTGCTTCGATGAAAATCGCTACGCCGCGGAAGATTTTGTGCTGCGAACGCGAGCAAATGCTGCGTCAGAAATAGCTTCGGGTGCACAAGTCCGCTTTGTCCCGCCATGCGGTCATCGGACGACCCATCGATTTCGCAACCGCGGCGAATGACTGCTAAGCGGGCTGCGAATGCAGCATGGCAACCTATAGCTGGGCGGCGGCTTTGGGCCGTCAGTCTTTACGTGCACTGCGAAGCGCATCCAGAACATCCTTATCACCAGCCAGCGTCTGTGCCACTTCCAATCCCGTCTTTAGTCTAGAGCCTGCTTCATTCGTGAACTTTTCCGGCGGAAGGCCCTCAACCCTCTTAAATTTGCTCTTGAGATCTAGAGTCTTGTGTTCCCAGTCAAACAACTTGCCGCCAACTGGCCATTCGGTATCCGGTTGTTTGAGCAAGGATGTGTCCAAAAAGAAGTTTGGTCCGGCGAAGCCTCCAGCGGCACCCGAGCTTTCTGCAATGTAAGCTTTGGTAAAAGCAAAGTTTGCTTGAAGCTGCGGGACCACGTCGAATGATGGCCGTGCGGTAGACGCTTCCCTAATGGCTTGATCAACCGTTAGTAGGCCCTCCTGATAGCGCTTGAGTATCGATTTTACTTTCCCATGGTCAGGTTCAACAACCGCCTTCCTGCCACGAATCCTGAAACCGCAAGCCAAAACCATCCTGACACCCGGTTGGGCAGAGCTTGTTTCATGCTGATTGATATCCTTAAAGAGCTTCCAACTACGCATGAGGAAGTCATGCGACACCGAACTGCTGCGCAAGGATAGATCGCGGAACACCGCAACCCCGTCGTTGATGACCAGCGTACGAAAGTTTCTGTTGCTGTGCTCGGCTACAATACGGTGGAAATCTCGCATCCTCTTGATGCTGTTCTTCGCTCGAGCACCCAGTGGATTGAATTGCGCCTCGGCAATCTTGCTTCCGTATCCAAGCAGATCACCCCACGCCACTATGGAAATCTGAAACGGGAATTTTTGTCCTTGGGCCACAGGAGGATTGTTCTTTGAACGTCGCATCGTTTCATTCCCCCAAAGTAAGTTTACACGTTTCGTGTTTCCTAGCCCTCGAAATGCCCGCTTGAAAAGTCCTCGATCCTGCGTTCGCAGCGAATGTCTCCTTCGACGCGCCGCACTGTGGCTTGTGGCTCCCGATGTGGAAGGCGGCTTTGGGCCGTCACCGTCTTCCTAGGCGACCCAACCTTGAAAGCTGCGCAAGCATCCGAGCGCCAGTCCCGGTTCCGTCGCCGGGAGGAGCAGCGGTTGGCCCTCCCGCAGTGTTGGGTCGGCTTGGTAACGCTTGCACACCAAAGAATTGGCGCGCGCGCAGGGCTGCATACTCCGCGCCAGTCGCACCTCCGATGGCGTACCGGTTGTAGACTTGCTGGCTTCCTGCAAGCCCTCGAGCAAAGGCATAGCTGCCACCGAATCCAGCTGAGAGCGCTGGCATCATGATGTTTCCGGAAATCGCCCGAACCAGGAAGGGCGTGGCTATGATGAAGCCCTTTGCCATGAGCACCATCATGAAGAAGGGAATGAGCGCGCCGATATTCGAGGCGCCTTCCGGGTCGCCCAACTCAGCAAGAAGCGCACGCGAGACCCCCGTGATGGTGGCGAACACGCCGGCCACGACGATAGGGTACATCGCAAAGGAAATCAGCGCCGAAAGCCAGCGCGCGAAATAATCCTTGGTCACTTCAAAAAGGGTCAGGAAGATCATGATCGGTGCAATCCCGATCAGCAGAGCGATCATGAGCCTGGACGCAACGACGATAAACGCCGCCAACCCACCGAGGATCGAGAGCAGCAAAACCCCCAGGGTGTCCAACAGGGCACCGGCCATCCAGTTCAGTTCAGACCCCGCAGCATTCAAATAGTCCCCGAGCGCCGCGATCAGGTCATCGAACTCCTCTGCGAAGGTTCCGGATGGGCCCGGTGACCCGCCGCCGACAGAGGCAACGAGCGATCCGGCAATGCTGTCGATCCCGCTCAGGATCGCCGCAGCAAGGATGTTGAACTGTACCCAATTGGTTGCAAATGCGCCTATCAGTCCGATCTTCACGGCGAGCCAAAAGGCCGTGCGCCCGTCCATGGCGCGATACTGGTAGATCGTGTTGATGAAAACCAGAATGACAACGAGCGTGGTGCCGAGTACCAGCATCGTTCCGACTGTTGCGGCGACCGCACCGAATTGTGTCTCGGCAGCGGTATTGAGATAGCCTTCGGCCGTTTCTACGAAGTAGGTGACGACACTCATGAAACCCTACCAATTTCCAGCAGCTTCGCAGATTGGCATGGCTTCGCGCCGAAGATCATTTGCCTGCCGTCGGTATTCTGACGTCGCTTCCACGATGTCCCAGTATTCAGATGCGGCGAAATTCTCGACGAAGACGCCTTCAGCCGCCTCCCAGGGCGGATACCGCGTGGGACATTCACAGCTTTGGGCTTCAACAATGCGTTGCATGCTCTGCGCACGATAAATTTGTTGAATCAGGAGCCGTTTGTGGGACTCGCGCACATCTATGCCTTGCATCCACTGTGGCTCTGGAGGTTGGTCGGGACAAACATCTGGCTGATTGTCGAGCGTTGGGATCAGGTTCCGTTCAGCGATGCCATCTGTTGCGCCGACGACGACCAGCAGGCTTGCCGTCGCAACGACCCGCATCATTCTGAAGCCGCCTTTGTCGCCAAAGATTCTCGCTTCAAGAACGTGGTGTAGCCGTAGTCACCTGCTTCAGCTGTGATGACTTCCCACCCCTCAGCGCCGCGCTCATTCAAGGCGCTTCGCATCGCGTCGTAGTCCTTTTGCTTCTTCACGTGGAAAAACAGGATGTCATATTCAAAGGTCTTCATTGGGAAGCTCCGATCTCGGTTGCGCCGGGGAGGTAGAATTCTGTGATGCCGCGTCGGCCGTCGTTGCGACCGGCCTGGATGATCACGTCGATGGAGTTCTCGATGTACTGGATCATGTCGGCATAGGTCATCGGGATCTCGGTCTTGAGCGCCGCGATGGCCAGGCGCTGCACGGCGAGCTGCGGAGTTTCGGCGTGAAGCGTGGTCATGGACCCGCCATGGCCGGTGTTGATCGCCTCGAGGAAGGTCATGGCCTCCTTGCCGCGCACCTCGCTGAGGATGATCCGGTCGGGGCGCATGCGCAGCGTGGCAGTGAGCAGCACATCAGCGGTCTGGAATTCCGCATCCCGGTTGGCGATGAGGGTCACGGCATTTGGCTGGGTCGGCAGAAGCTCGGCGGCTTCCTCGATGGTGACGATGCGTTCCTCGGCCGGCACATGAGAGAGGATCTTCCGCGCAGCGACAGTCTTGCCGGTGGAGGTGCCGCCCGAGACGATCATGTTCAGCTTGTTTTCGACGCAGAAGGCCAGCGCATCGTCGATGATGCCAGCGGCCACGATCTCGCGCAGCTCCCGGGTTTTCTCGAGGCGGAGTTCTTCGAGTTTTCGTTCCTTGCCATATAGGAAATCCAGCGCGATTCCTTCGAGCGGCAGGCTCGAAAAGAACCGAAGGCTGATCGACATGGCCGTTAGCACCGCGGGTGGTGTGATCACCTGCGCTCGGATCGGTCGGCCCTTGTAGGTGATCGAGACCGAGACGATCGGGCGGTCCTTGCTCATGGTGGTATTGGCGGAAGAGGCGATCTGGTTGCCGAGGTCTTTCACTTCCGTTGCGTTCAGCTTCCGGTCCAGCTTTCGCATGAAGTGATCGCCCTGGAATTCTCCCCAGCAGCTGCCGTCAGGGTTGATGCAGATCTCGATGACATCGTCGCGGGCGGCGGCGTCGATCCGATCAAGCGAGGTCTGGAGATAGCTCAGCGACATGGGCTCAGAATATCTCCAGATCGCGGTCGACCATCACCGTGACGCGCGCGCCCTGGTCGACATAGATAACGGGGCCGATGGAGAGATAGTCGCCAATCACGCTGTCCGTGGCGTCGGCAAGATCATCGCCCACGTCTTCGAGCACATCTGCGGTGGTCTCTTCCTGAACATTTGCGGCGGCGGCGCTTGGGGCTGCGGAGATCAGGGAAATCAGCGCTGCCGAACCAAAGCGCTCATCAAACCGGGTGTCGACAAAGCCGGTCACGCCGGAGCGGCCAAGTTCATCACCTCCGAAGGAGCTGATCTGGATGGTTTGATTGTCGGGCAGGATGATCCGGTCCCAGGCGATGGTGACCCGGCGCTGCGCGATATCGACGCCGGAGCGATAGCGCCCAATGAGACGGGACCCGCGCGGGATCAGGAGGCGGGAGCCATCGAAACTGAAGACACCTTCGGAAACAACGGCCCGGGTTTGGCCGGGCAGGGAACTGTCGAGGGCGGTTTCCATGACGGCCTGAATCATCGTGCCCTGGATGATGGTGTTGGACGGATTGGCGATGACCTCTGCTTGCGTCACCGAAGTGGGCAGCGCGCCGTTTAGAACGAAATCCGTCACTTCGCCAAAAGTCCGCTCGGCTAACGCCGTCTCATTTGCGCCGGAGGTGCCGCCAAAGGCGATGGTGGGCGAGGCGATGCGGCGTTCCTGAAACGCGCGTTCTTCGGCCGCGCGGCGTTCGAGTTCCGCCAGCCGTCTTGCTTCCTCCTCGCGGCGCAGCCGCTCTTCTTCCCGCGCGCGCAGCTCGTCCTCGGTGGGTCCGATGGGTGCCGGAAGGGGGCGATTGGCCTCGAGCTGCGCGAGTTCGAGGTCCATGCGGAGTTGCTCCAGCTCGCGATCGCGCGCCGTGAGCTCGTCTCGGAACTGCTGCTGAGCGGCTTCCGACGCGGCCTGCAAGGCGGCTATCTGCGCTGTCAGTGCGTCAATGGCTTCGGCGGCTGCGGTATCTTCTTCGACGACGGGTTCGGGCGCGTTGCGTAACTCCTCGATCTGGGACTGAAGGGCGGCGAGTTGTGCCAAGAGCTCGGCGTTCGGTTCCACCGGTTCCGGTGCGACCAGAACGACTTCGGGCTCGGGTGGGGGGAGGGTCTCGATCGCGCCGAACCCGTCGCCTTCGTTCTGGAACACGTCTGGCGTGGCCGTGGGCAAGGCTTCCTCTTCCTCGGGTTGGGACAGGAGATAGAGCAAGGCACCGCCGGCACCGATCGCGAGGACGACGACCAGTGCGAGCAGCGGCGAGCGTCGCGGGGCAGGGGGCGAACCTGCTCCTTTGCCTTGCTCGAGGGTTGCGAGACGTTTCTCGAGGTCTGCGTTTCCGGTGTCGCTCATGATCCCACCCCCGCAGGCGGTGTGGCCTCGATACAGACCACCTCGTCCCCGATCCGCAGTACCCATTGCCGGTTCACCCCGGAGACCCGGATCACGCCGTCTTCGGTGGCTTGCGTGTTGACCGTCCGCTCGCGGCCATTCGCGTAACGAAAGATCGCGGGTACCGGCGCGTTCCGCGGGAATTCGAAATACGTGAAGGTCCCGTCATCCCAGACGCGGGTCGGGGTGAACTCGGTGCGCGCGCTGGCACCGTAATTGTGGTTCGGGGCCTGGGCCGCGATGGCACGTGTGGGCCGTGCATTGTCTTCGGGGTAGCGGAACTGGACCACGTAGAAGGTCGGGCTGCGGGTCTCCTGGACGTTGAAGTAGTAGCTGCGGCGGTTGGTATAGACGGTCACGTTGGTATGGACACCGCGCGCGACGGGCTTGATCGCGAAGGCCTGGCCGCCCGGCACGCCGTCGATCTCGAAGCCCTCCGTGTCGCCTGCGATGATCGAGCGGATGCTCTCGCCTTCCCCGAACTCGACCGTGGTCACATGGGTGAGCGAGACATTCAGTCGATAGACCTGACCTTCCTGATAGGTAGCCAAGCGCACGCGGCTGTCATTGGGGCCACCGCGCGGAATGGCTTCCGCGAAGGCAAGGACTGGCAGCAGGGAAAATAGGCCAGCAACAAAGAACTTACTGATCAAACTAGTTCTCCAATCTGTCGGAGCGGATGGAATATTCGAGGACCGTGAAGCCAAAAGGATTGGTCCAGACCTCATCGATGGAGCGGCGGGTCTCGGGGCGAAACTCGAAGAGGAGCGTGGCGGTAAACAGCCCCGTCTGGACGCCATTGATGGATGTCAGACGCTTGCGCAGCCGGACCGTGGCGCGGTTTGTGCCGATCCGATTGATGCTGAGGATTTCCACGTCGAGCCGGGCATTCGGGCCATAGACCGTGGGCGGGTAGTTCTCGTTGGCGCTGTTCCAGATCTGGCGCAACCCGCTCTCGGCGGCACCATCCGAACGGCGCAGAACGCGGCGGATGCGCAGATCGTTGTCGAGCTGGTTGTAGACCTCGCGGTCGGTCACGTAGCGGAAGACTTCCGCCTCGATGATCGCCTGGTTGGCGGTCACCGAGGAGGCGCCGACCGAGGCTTCGGGGAGTGCAAAGCCGGTGGCGGGATCATAGGGGACAACGACGGGGGGCGGGTCGACATCGAGGATCGAGACAGCCGCGGCGCTCAGACAGCCGATGACACCGAAGACAAGGCCCATCAGGCCAAGGCGTTGCCAGAGGCGTTCGCGGCGCAAGGCGCCGTAGACCAGTTCTTCCTCGATGATTTCTTGTTCACTCGCCACCATTCATGCCCCCACGATCAGTCTGCCCGTAGGTCCGGCAAGGTGAAATCCATGAAGCGCTGCTCCTCAGCGATGGTGGCGGCGTCGATCACGCCGCCCGTGCCGTCGCCCACGGTTTGCACGGCTTCGAGCTGCCACATGGCGACGAGGGCAATGGCCAATTCCGCCGTCACGCGCGTGTTGAGATCGACGCTTTCCTTCAGCTCATCCATGTCATCGATGAGCCCCACGAGCCGGTCGACGCGTTCCAGTGACTGGCCGGCATCCTCATAGCTGTTCTGCGCTGCTGCCGAGACGAGCGCGCCGGTCGTGGCTTGTGTGGCCACACGATTGGCACCGGGATTGCCGCTCGTAGCCATTTCCGAAAGTGCATCATCGTCAAAGCCGAGATCGGCCAGCACCCGGTCCATCTGGGTTTCGATCTCGCCCGCGCCGGAACCGGAGAGGCCAGAAAAGTCACCCGTCTTGATGGCTTCGATCGTGGCGAGGATGTCTCCGAATTCCTGGTCGAGCAGGCCGTTCAACTCGTCCTCCATCTCGGTGCGGATGATTTCCGGAAGCTCGGCGAGGCGGGTGAGGGCTTCGTAGGTCCGTTGCAATTCGCCAAGTTGTTCCGTGAGTGTCGCAAGCTGTTCGCGGAGCTGCGTCAGCTGCTCGTTTTGCAGGATCTCGTCCTCGATCATCTGCCGGAGCTGCTGGATGTTTTGTGCGATGTTCTGGGTATCGACGACGGGCACGCCTTGTGCCAGGGCAGGGGACATGGTGCCAAGATGCAGGCCAATCCCAAGCGTCGTGGCCAAGGCCGTTCTCATGAGTAGAGGTCTCATCATTCAATCTCCCTGATCGTGAATTCCATGAACGCGCCCTCGGCCATACGCGCGCTGGCCTGTGCCAATTCTTCGGCGGAAAGGATGCGGGTGCGGGCGGCCTGCAGCCGGATGCGGGCTCCGACGAGGCGCACGAGTTCGGCGCGAGCATAGGTGTTGAGCGCGATGCTCTCTTGAACGTCTTCGGTCTCGGAAATCCGCTCAACGATGTCCGCGATGCGCAGTGCCGCCTGCTTGATCGCGGCGGGCGCGTTGTTGCCATAGAAAGCCGCGCCGTGCCCGGTGATCGAGAGGTTCGCATTGGCGAGAAGCGCCGGATCGATCGTGCCGAGCGCTTCGATCACGCCGATGCGGCTCAGATAAAGATTGTAGCGTTCGGGGATGACCTGAACGTAGTGCTGGGTCTCGGCAAAGGGCGGCACGCCACCATATTCGAACACGCGGCCGGGTCCGGCATTATAGGCGGCAAGCGCGTTGATGATGTTGCCATCGAAGGTATTGAGTTGGGTCGCGAGGTAACGCGCGCCGCCATGTACCTGAAGGTAGGGGCTGTCATAGTATTCCGGGTTGATGCCAAGGTCGATGGCGGTGCCGGGCATGATCTGGGTGAGACCAAAAGCGCCAACGGGAGACCGTGCCCCAATCGTAAACCGGCTTTCCTGCCAGATGAGCGCCTGCAGCAAAGCCCGCCATTGAACCGGCGAGAGACCCGCACGCTCTACGCCCGCAAAGCCGCTGGTCTCCTGGGCGACGCGGATGATGAGCTGCTCGATGTTCTCGGAGGCATCCCCGAACATCTGTGCGCCGCCGGGGTTGGGATCGAATTCGGCATTGCCATAGACGGCCTCGACGGAACGGTCCGGGTCACCGCTGCCACTTTCCAGCCCCGAGACTATGGCCGGCAGGCCCTGACCGCCAAAACTTGTCTGGGCATCTAGGATGCGCTGCAAGGTGGCCAATTGCTCGCGTTCAATCTCGGCGATGAGTTCACGCGCGGCAAGCTTGTCGGCCTGGACCGCCAGGTCGGCCTCGCGATCGCCGGTCTCAATGATATCTCGCGCGGTCAGCCCGCTGTCATTGCTCGGCACACCTTGGGATAGGGCGAGACCGGGCAGCAGGCACAGAGTTAGGATATGGGGCAGTTTAGACCTCAACGTCACCCTCCGGTGTGCCAAGGGGAGTGAAGGTGCAATCTGGTGCAACAGGGGCCGTCGCGGCGAAGAAGGTAAAGCAATTGACCTGCGGTTCCTGATATTGGGCGCAAGAAGCCAAGGCGCCGAGCGCGGCGAGAAACAACAAAATGCGTGTCATGAA
The DNA here is from genome assembly GCF_041103235.1 of Yoonia sp. R2331. NCBI lineage: Bacteria > Pseudomonadati > Pseudomonadota > Alphaproteobacteria > Rhodobacterales > Paracoccaceae > Cognatiyoonia > Cognatiyoonia denitrificans. The sequence continues at coordinate 100,518 of NZ_JBGCUN010000004.1, forward strand.
ATCCTCCAGAAATCGGGGCGGTCACGGTAGTCAGCACCGACCAGCGCTTGTCCCTTTTCCATGCCGCCGAGGATGGTGAGATTTGGCCCGAGAGCGCTGAGATCGGCATCGACGACGATCGATCCTTGGTCATCGCGGATGAGCGCAAGGCGGCTGTAGCTGCCGGTGTTGAGAAGCACATCGAGTTCCTTCTCGTAGAGGTTCAGCATCGCGTAGTCGGACGCATGGGCGCGGATGTTCGGGAGCAGGATCTGCGTCGGCACGGCCTCGACTATGGTCTTGCCGGTTCGGGTGCGCTCGAGCTGGCTTGCATATTGTGTCATCATCACCGCGACGGTGTTCTGCTTGCGCGCGGTCACGAGCCAGTTCGAGAGCCGCTCGGCGAAATACGCGTTATCGAGCGCTTTCCAGGCCTCGTCGATAACAATGATCGTGGGACGGCGGTCTTCGATCTCGCGCTCGACCCTGCGGAAGAGATAGGAGAGCACGGCCATGCGTTCCTTTTCCGCCTCGCTGTCGAGAATCCCGGTGAGATCGAAGCCAACCACATCGCCTTCCAGCGAGAACGTGTCTTCCAACGTCTGGCCAAATATCCAGCCGTAGCGGCCTTCTTCCGTCCATTCGAGCAGGCGCTGGTGCAGATCGCCGCCATCATCGGTCGAGACGAACAGCGATGCAAAATCCCGCCAGTTCCGCAAGGCCGGGTTTGTGGCCTGTGCGTTCTGGCGCACGACTTCCTGGATGCGGTTGGTCTGCGCCGGCGTGAGCGGCTTGTCGGCGCGGTAGAGCAGGGTGGCAAGCCAGTCCGAGAGCCATGCCGTGCCGCGCGCATCTGTTTCGGTCCAGAGCGGGTTGAGGCCTGTGGGCTGCCCCGCTTTCAGGGACGCATAGCGCCCGCCATTGGCGCGGACCGCCATCTCCATACCGAGACGGTAATCAAAGACGAAGATCCGCGCCCCTGCTCGACGGGCTTGCGTCATGAGAAATGCGGAAAGCACCGATTTGCCCGACCCGGGCCGCCCCATGATCAGGGTATGCCCGCTGGTCGGTTCTTTCTCGGGGCTGCCTTGCTCGTGATAGGAAAACCGGTATGCGCTCTGCTCGGGCGTGGGCAGATACGTGATGACCCGACCCCAGGGTGTTTTTGAGGCAGGCTTGCCGAGCTGGGTCCGATGAAACGCTGCGAAATCCGCGAAGTTGCGATTGGTGATGGCGCTGGCACGGACGCGCTTGGGCTGATTGCCAGGATGATGGCTGAGGTAATGGGCCTTGGCCGCGACGCGCTCGCCGATCATCTTCACGCCTTCGGCGGCGGCCGCGTTGACGATCTCGGCGCTCAGCGTTTGCAGCTCGTCGAGCGTGTCACAGAAGATCGTCACGACCATGTGGTGTTCGCCGAAGCTCTGGCGCTTGGACTCGAGATCATCGGCGGCGATGTCGAGCGCTTCCATGAGCGACAGGGCCGCGTCCTGGGAGGCCTGCATCTGGCGCTTTTGCCGCTTGATCCGACCCGCCATGAGGTTCGAATTGATCGGTGTGAACGAATGGGTGACGATCATGTCGACCGGCAGGTTCAGCATGTCGAACATGGTGCAGGAGGTGGCCTCGGAATATTCCCCGATGGTGAAGCTCTTGCCGTAGCGATGCCCCACGACGCCTTCGGAGAGCTCGAAGTGATCGCCTTGAAACGTCACGCGGGTATTGGCGACGTTAAAGGACAAAAAGCCGTAGGTATTGGCCGGATAAAGCGGCAGCTCCCGGCCAGTGTTGAGGGCTCCCAGCAACCCGATCAACTCGCCACTTTCGGCTGTTAGCACGCGCGGATTCAGCTCGGTCAGGCCTGACAGGAACACACTTACGGCCTCGCCAAGGCGACGCAGACGTTTCTCGGTCACCTCCTTGAGACGATCCGGTGCGCTGCGATTGAGAAACGGCAGGACGCTTTTCGGAGGCGGGCGATGAATGACGGTGAGCGTCAAGGTTTTGTCGCGCAGGCCGCTGCTCACCAGTTTCGCGCGCCAAAGCCGGTCAACGTCTCCTGCAAAACTGTCCTCGCGCACGGGCTCGAGATCCGGCACGATCGCCTTGGAGACCTTGTGGACGTAGTAGCTGAACTCCGGCCCAAGCTGCGCGATGATCCGGGCAAATAGAGCGGTCACCTTGTCGAGATAGGCATCATCCGTCGTGTAGCTGTTGACCCCGTCGAGCCGGATGCAGCGGAAGAGTTCGTTCACCCGTGTCCGCACGGTCTGGTCGTCGACGAGGCTCACATAGGGCAGCATATGCGCAAGCCGGGTCTCGCGCGCGTACCAGTCCGGCGTCATTGTGCGGGGGTCGAGCGCAGCATCACGGGCTTCATCACGGGGCATAGCTGTCCCCGCAATGGATGCTACGGTTTCGCGTGGGTGGCGTCTCCTGCAGCGTCGTCATCATCACATCGATGAAGCGCGGATCCCAGTCCGCGGCCTTCCAAAGCACGGGATAGAGCAGGGCGGCCACGCCCAGTACCGCGATGTGCTGCACCCAGACGAAGAGCAGCACCGAGCCGAAGAGCCAGACCATCGCGTACATGATGGGCAGGCCCAGAAGCTTGGGCGGGCGCACGAGGCCAAGAAAGAGGGGCGAGCGCTCAGCCACGATTATGGTCCCCCTGCAAACACCGCGGCAACGATTGTGGGGGCAGCGGCGACGCCAGCGATGCCCACAAGCACCCAGAGCGCCTGGCGCAGATCGATAATGTTGAAGAACCAGCTGAGGAAGACTCCGAGAACGGCGAGTGTGGCGATGACAACGCCGAGCGGGCCTGTTAGCGCATCGACAATGCCTTGTAGCAGGCTCTGGATCGGCGAGAGGTCGATGCTTTGCGCGAGGGCCGGTTCGGCAATCAGTAGGAAGAGCGCCAAGCTTGCGACAAAGAGATTTGAAATTTGTCTCATGAATTTGATCCTTCCAATCGGGCCACGACGGCCATGACGCGGGCCACGTGGTTCTGGGTTTCTCGGTAAGTGGGAATGCCGCCGTATTGGCGCACTGCATCCGGGCCGGCGTTGTAGGCTGCGAGGGCAAGACGCGGATCGCCGAACGTCTCCAGCATCATCGCGAGGTAACGAGCGGAACCGTCGAGGTTCTGCAGCGGATCACGCGGATCGACACCGAGGTCGCGGGCCGTCGCGGGCATCAACTGCCCAAGGCCAATTGCGCCAGCGCTCGAGACCGCTTCCTGTCGGTAGGCGCTTTCGACCTCGATATTGGAGCGATAGAGCAACAACCAATCTCTGACTGAAAGGTCCGCGCGGCGCAGCCCGGGATGCCCGGCATAGCGAAGGGCGGTGGCTTCGATGGCAGTAAGAACACTGGCACTGGGTAGGGGAGCAGGCCGCGCAAGGACGGAAACTTGGATTTCGTCTGACCCAAGGTCAGTCTCACCGAGGATCGCCAGCTCATCAGCAGCGGACCCCTGACCGATGCCGTCATTGTAATTACGCGTAAAGCTGTCTTGGGAGCGGGATGGGGTCAGAGAGCCATCGCTCTCCATGACCAGCACCATCTGTGCAGTGGCTGGACCAGCGAGATACCAGAAAAGGATAAGGCTACTTGCTGCTGCCCTTGTCGGTCGCAGCCAGCTTGTGGGTCGTCCGCTGGCCTTCTTCGAGCGGGACATCGGCATGGGAGAAGCCGATCCCGATGAGGAAGGACACGACGCCCGTAATGGTCTTGAACTCGCGGATCTTGATGTCGTTGTAGGTCGTTCGGGTACGGGCCGTGACCAGCAGTTTTTCCACGCCTTCGTCAGAGACGACACGCATGATCCAGACCCCGTAATAACTCGGGCCCTTCTTGTGTGCCGACTCCTGGCACAGGATTTCAGCGCTATAGCCACTTTCCACGAGTTCGCGGAAACGTGCTTCCGTAACCACATTTGGTGCTTCGATGTCCCAGTTCATGGCCCGGCTCACGCTTTCTTCAAACGCGCAACACCCGGGCATTCCCACTTGAAGCCCAGAGTTACGATAGTATATTTTCAACCGCAAGATATAATACAGCAGATACGGCTGTATCTCGGTTACTCAAACTCTAGGCACGGCCATTGGCGTCTATCAAGGAAAATAGAGGTTTCAGAAACCTGCGGTTGAGCCGATGGGTGAAGATGCAGGCTGTAGCCGTGCTGATGCTCGCTCCGGTCGCAAGCCAGGCCGGATCCTGTTTCGCCCCGGTCCGACCATTCGTTCCAAGCGATTCGCAGGCCGCCCGAGACTACGCCAAAATCATACGGCAGGACTTCGAGGTCTACATCACGGACATTCAGGAGTACTTCCGCTGCCTTGAGCAGGAGCGTGCGCGTGCCTTCGAAGAAGCCCGCGACGTCAGCCAGGACTACGGTCGGTTTCTCGAATTGGTGGGGGATTGATGGGGGATTGGGTGTGCATCAGACTTGCACTCAACAGAAACCACACGCCGATAACACCCTCAAAAATCTACTTTTTAGATAACAGATTTCATCCGCTAGCGACGTCACAAAAGGTATGTGACGCGTGGCGAAAACAATCAGAAGCAAAGGCCAGTTGGCGCTCGTCCGTGCGTTGGTCGACGCCCGTGTTGGAGCGGGCCTTGGTCAGAAAGATCTGGCAAACAGGCTCAGATGCCACCAGTCCTTTATTGCTCGCCTTGAGAGTGGTCAGCGTCGGGTCGACGTTGTCGAACTGGTCGTTTTGGCGCGCGCCATCGGTATTGACCCGTTCGAGGTTCTGGCGATCGTTGAAGCCGCCACGGAGCCCGACCACAAGATTTGAAAGCAATATAATTTTGGGGCGTACCGCTTTGGATGTCCCCTCGTGAGATCAGCTATCTCAATGAAGAGCAGTTAGCCAACATCCACCACGTGCGGCCTGCGGCGCGAGTGAGCGCCTTATGACACCATGCCGCAAAATCAGAGCCACAATGCAGGAAGTCCGTAAACAGTGAACGATGAAAAAGGTGAAGGCGTCGCGATCGCAAATCTGATCGGGACCGATGGGCACAGCATTGTTGGTTGGGTTTATCGCTGGACTACAGGCGCGAATGTGGTGATGTGGGACGTCCATGGGCCCAAGCCGGTATCGGAAATCTGGCCGGATCTGACTGAAGAACAGAAGCAGGAAATCGACTTCAACGGATTGACGCGGGTCGGAAGAGACGAAGGGGTGTGAGGTGGGCATCCCGCGGCGCTTTTTGAAATGCCAAGCTGCCTTTTGAAGATTAGGTGTGCGAGGTTGCATCGCGCATACCTGCGAAATCGGACTTACAGTCCGAGCCGTTTGGTTTCGGGTCAGTAGTTCACCTGTTCGAAGCCGTGGTTGCCTTCGTAGTCCCGCCAATCGACGAACACGGATCGGTGATAGATACCAGGGTAATTCTGGCCCCATCGTTCAAGACCGACATCGTCGGCTTGAAGGGCGGTTACGGAAGACCTCTGCCAAGCGAAGTCGCCTTGGATGCCATAAGTGCCGAGGACCACGGTGGCGCTACGGTTGCAATCACCATCACGACTGGATTCGTGCCGTCGCGCATACCGAACATCAATAACGCAGATGGACCGTACGAAATTGGACTCATTGACCGCCTTGAGCACGATGTAGGTGAGGCTTGTGATCAGATCATGCGCCCTAAGCACGCGGTACACGGTGGTTTCCGAGACAAAGTAACGTTCTTGACCGGTGAATGTGACGGCTAGCGCGGGCGGCGAAAGCTCTGTTTGCTTCAGGGCGAAATTGACAACCTTACGCTTTACCTCGTCAGAAACACGGTTCCAAACGTGCTGTGGCTTTGAAGATTGATATTTCAGGCCAGCTTCGCCATGCTGCAGTTACCTATCTTAACAGCGACAGAATGTGGTGCGTGGGATATCCAACTAGGCCAGTCTTCGGCGGGCCGACAGATGCGATCCTTCGACCAAATGGACCATCTTCAGCTTCTCAGATGTAACATATCTCATTCGGGTTGCCCCCACCGTCGAATAGACTTTTCTGAGCAAACGGAGTTTCAGCGTCTGTTCTGCAACTACTTCCTTCAGATCGCGGACTTCACCACGCAAATTTTTCACTTCGTCAGCGTTCGCTGCGCGGGATGTATCGCCTGCCAGACGCCGCTTGCCAGCTTCCATGAAGTCCTTGGACCATTTGTAGTAAATGCCGTTAGAGATGCCTTCTCGACGACACAGCTCAGTAATGCTGTCTTCACCAAGCAGGCCGTCCAGTACGATCAGGATCTGTTCTTCAGATGAATATTGTTTACTCGTGGCGCGCTTGATGTCTTTGACGATCTTCTCGCTATGGCCTTTCGTTGTCTTTCTCATCGTCCACTCCTCAGTGGTTACGATGTGAAACAAACCCTCTCTCAGCAAATTGACCTAATTGGACCCAAAGGCGCTGATCCCAGACACTTCAGCGTTGGTGAGTGACCATCATTTCGAGGCGTATTTCCAAGGAAGCTTCTGTGCCAACTGCTCGTTTCTTGGGAAACCGCTGGGCAAAATCCTAGCTCCGCGAGTTAGGCACCAAAATTTTACGATTTATTCAGCATAGAGGCGGATATTAGACCAGCGACACAGCGGTCAGGCGCACCACATTTTGTGTTCTCGTGGAGAAACGAAGTTGAATCAATTTCTATGGACGATAAGTATGCTCCACGATCTGGAGAGCTTCTTTCGCGAGAACAAAGAAGAAGTATGTGCCGTCATTGTTCGAGATGCGCGAGAGTTGCTTGCAAAGGAACTTGGAAGAATTGCTGAGAATGAACTCATTGAGATACGCAAAAGGAAGCAAAAAGTTGAACAGAGTGTCATTTGTCGCCCGACCCGAGAACGTGCTCTCTCGAAGTGACTGGTGAGCTAGCCCTGAGGTGCCCCTAAATTTGTAGACGCTTTGCTTGGTAATTTTGGAAGCAAAGGAAGATGCAAATGTCAGGGCAAGTTCGCTACTCAGATGAGCTCAAGAACGACGCAGTGGCGCGGGTCACGGAGCGTGGATATATGGTCAAGGATGTTGCTAGGCGCCTCGGGATCAGCGCGAAGTCGCTGTAAACGTGGATGGCGCAATTCGCGAAGCCACAAAAGCAGACTGATCACGAGGGCGAGGTCGTTTCCGAGAACCGCGTTGCTCGTCTGGCTCGGACTGCGGGCATTCAGGCGTAGATTGGCTCCAAGAAGAAGCCCGGCGTTTAAGGTGGAAAGCCCTCTGTCGTGGAGGACAACACGCTGGATCATCAGTTCGCCGTCGACACCTCGGATTGCGTATGAGCGACAGACATTACGTATCTACCGACACACGAGGGATTTGCCTACTTCTGTGTCGTCATCGATCTATTCTCGCGGCGTGTTGTTGGCTGGGCAATTCAATCTCGCCAGACATAAGAACTTGCTGTGCAGTCTTTGCAGACGGCGATCTTGCGCAGAGAACCCGAGACTTGCCTGCTGATCCACTCCGACCAAGGTACCCAGTTCACCAGCCGCGAATGGGCCGCGTTCCTTCGCGAACACAATCTGGAACACTCGATTAACCGCAGAGGCAATTGCCATGACAACGCGGTGGCCGAGAGCTTCTTTCAACTGCTGAAGCGGGAAAAGGTTCGGCGGCGGAAATACCGGACACGCGAGGAAGCGCGGCGAGACGTCTTTGAGTACATCGAATTGTTTCATAACCCAAAACGTAAGCACACGAACAACGGCATGCTGTCACCCGTTGACTATAAAAAAGACGGCGCAAACTGGAAAAGGCAGGTGACTGGCAAACTAGGTGCACCTCAGTTCGCTAGTACGGACTCTACCTCAAAGTAGAGAAGGAAACGGGTCTCACGCCACCGGCTAGACTAGCCGCTCACCTCATGAGCTATTTGACAACTTGTATCCGTGGGTGTTCAGAATTTGGATATCTAATTGCCTCGCAGCCGACTTCAACAACCGCAACAGCTTGTGCTTCCCTCAATGTTTCTTGGAGCTTGTCCAAATTGTTCCTTTCAGCATAACACGCAACATCTTCAAGAACACTGACGATCCATCCGTGGTTATTCATAATCTTCCCCAGCAAGTGTGATCTAGTTACAGCAAGTCGAGTTCGTATCTTGTCAATAAAAATGGTTACCGATTCGTAAACAAACCGCTCGACCAATAAGTGCTGCGTCAATCCTTCGATGAACTTCGCAACTACAGCAGTCCAAGCAATGATCAACAGAATTGATTGCGGTAGGGCACATGATTGCCGTTCAAATCTGACGAAGGTCGATAGAGTGTCCGATCGTAGTACTTTCCACAACTAGCCATTTCTGGGGGGGCTTCATCAGTCCATAGTTTGTCAGTTCGACCCTCAAGACGCATTTCGGCGAAAAGAACGACTCAACTTCGTTATCGGCAAAATCTGTTGTCCTGGCGAACGGAAAGTTTCTTCGGATTATTGCCAACAAATAAGCTGCTCCTGCGCGTGGAATAGGGCGCCGAGTAAATCACGCTACTCAGCGCTTTTGCTGCGTATTTTGCACGCCTTGATGATTTGCGTTGGCTCCTATCGAATGCACATGAAAGTTCTCCTATACCGATCTGCAGATCATCAGTGGGGCCCTAAGCCGTAGAGAACGCGCTGTCGACGGTGAACTTCCTTTTTGATGCTTCAAACGGGACATTTGCCTTGAACGTTGGTTCTTCCTCGACATCCTCGATTTCGCTTTGTCGAATGTCGGAATCGGTCGGAGCCTCTCCTCCTTGGGGCAGCTACCTATTGCCAGGGCTGTCAAGAGACCTGTGAAGAAGAATGGCGCACCGTCAGCGAGGCTGATCCTGAGTTTGCCGAAGCGACTTCCCAAAATCACCCGGTCCACACTTGATTAAGCATTTTCGAGAATAACGCAAAACGTGACTAGCTCATCATCTTTCGAGCGTCGCTCTGGATGTCAAAGCAGGTTTGGAGAACTCGATGAAATTTCAAGATTTTGGTATTGACTGTTCCTTGGACAAAAACGCTGGAGTTGCTGAACAGCAGGACATAAGTGATCTGACCAAGATCGTTGGCCCCGATGCGACCGCAGGACGTGTGCTGAAGGTCACGCCAGACGATCATGATGATATTGCAAGCATCCAGATCATCGACCCGCCGGTCGAAGGTAATGTCACCGTCAATCCAGACAACACGCTTGCGGTTGTTCTGACGACCTCGGATTCGACCAACGATATCGCTTATCGCTACGAGGTGACTTTCAAGGATGGCTCGACAGAAGTTTTCGAGAGCTCGCACAAGGTTCAAGCCGGATCGCAGGATGCTGGCTGGGGTGAGGGCAAGTTCTTTATGTTGGAAACCGATGCCA
>NZ_JBGCUN010000005.1 GCF_041103235.1 Yoonia sp. R2331
AACAACGCTGACAAGCTCAATGGCAACGACGGCCGGGACGAGATCTTTGGCGGCTATGGCAATGACCGGATCACCGGCGGCTGGAAAGACGATATCCTGCACGGGCAGGTGGGCAATGACTTTATCAAGGGCGGCGATGAAAACGACCGGATCTGGGGTGGCAGCGGCGCCGATCTTTTGGCCGGCGAAGACGGCAAGGACGTCATGGGCGGCGGTTCTGGCAACGACAAGATGTGGGGCGGTGGCCAGAACGACGTGATGGCAGGCGATGCAGGCGCTGATGTGATGCGCGGCGGTGGCGGGCGCGACACGCTGCGTGCCGGTGATGGCAACGACCAGCTTTATGGCGACAACGGTGATGACCTGCTGGAAGGCAACGCTGGCAACGACCGCCTGACCGGTGGCACCGGCAAGGACCTTCTGCGCGGTGGCATCGGCAGCGACATCTTTGACTTCAACCAGATCAAGGACAGCAAGCTGGGCAAGAATGCCGATGTGATCGGTGACTTCAACGCGGCCCGTGACCGCATTGATCTGCGCAGCATTGATGCCGACTGGACCGCTGGTGGCAATCAGAACTTCCAGTTCCGCGGCGGGGCAGGCTTCAACGACGCAGGCCAGGTGCGGGTGATCAAAAAGAACGGCGACACCATCGTGCAGGTCAATACCGACAACGACAAAGCCGCCGAGATGGAGATCACCTTGCGTGGCAATCACAACCTGACAGCGGATGATTTCATCCTCTGACAGGGGCCTATGTTGACATCAAAATAGCCACCCGATACGCCCACGAGACGTGAAAATGTGGGGATGCGGGCGGTTATGAAAGCCACGCTTTATACGGCTTATCACAAGCCTTCACCGATCCTGAAAAGCGACGCGGTTGTGCCACTGCATGTGGGCTGCGCCAAGGCAGGCACCCCCCTGCCGGGCATGGTGGGTGACCACACCGGCGACAATATCTCGGACCGCAACAGCGCCTATTGCGAACTGACCGGCCTTTACTGGGCATGGAAGAACGATCAGGACAGCAGCCATATCGGCCTGATGCACTACCGCCGGGTGCTGGATCTGGCAGGTCAAGCCGATGACCCGATGACCGAGGTTTTCGTGCCGCGGTTTGAGATCGCCGATTGGCTGGGGCGCACCGAAAGCTGGCTGGCGGATGCTGACGTCGATGTGGTGGTGCCGAAACCGCATCTGGTGGGCAATAACCTGACCGTCAATTTCGCCAAGCGCAGCCAGCCCGGCGATCTGGCCCTGACGCGCGAGATCATCGCGCAGCACCACGCCGACTGGCTCGAAGATTTTGATACCGTCATGGCCGGGCGCAAGCTGCTGCTTGGCAATATGTGCCTGATGCGTCGTGACATCTTTGATCGCTATTGCACATGGATGTTCGACATTCTGGGCCGCGTCGAAGAGGCAGACGTCGATCGCAGTCACTATAACCCCTATCAGTCCCGCTATCTGGGGTTCATCTCCGAACGCCTGCTGACGGTGTTCATGCACCGCTTGCGCCGCGAGGATCCATCGCTGAAGGTGCGCGAGGTCCATATCCTCAACACCGCCAACGCCATGGTCCTGCCCACCATTGCCGACGCCAGCCTCAATGGTCCTGAACATATCAACGTGGCCTTTGCCGCTGACCGCGCCTATCTGCCCCATACCGCCGCGATGCTGCGCTCGATGTTTGATCACGCGGCACCGGACCGGCAGCTGAACCTGTTTTTCCTGCAGACCGACATCGCACAGCCCGATATGGACCTGCTGGCCGAAGTCGTGGCGACCCGCCCAAAAACCACGCTTTACCCCATCGCCGCTGGCAACCCGTTTGAAACGAGCTATCGCTCTGCCAGCCGCGCGCCGTCAAATGCCACCTACAACCGGTTCCTGCTGTTTGATCTGCTGCCGGGGCTCGACCGGCTGCTTTATGTGGACGTCGACATGATCTTTCGCGGCGACGTGGCAGAGGTCTTTGACACCGATATGGGCGCGGCCCCCCTTGGTGCTGTGCCCGATTACATCATGACCCGCACGCTGACGGGGCCGACGCGCACAGCGCATCCCGATATCCCCGATATGGGTGCCTATCACCGCAAGACGCTGGGCCTTTCGGACGCCCAGATCGCAGGCTACTTCAACGCAGGTCTGCTGCTCTTTAACTTTGCTGCTATCGACGATGTGCCGGGGACCGGGGCGAAACTGATCAAGATGGCCCAGACCGGGCAATATCTGTTTCGGGATCAGGACATCCTGAACGCCTATTTCAAGGACAACGTCTTTCGCCTGCCGGCGCGATTCAATGCCTTTAACTCCAAGTTAGAGACTTATGCCCGCGTGCCGCAGGCCAATTACCGCGAGGCGATGGCAGGCCGCGCCGACCCGCTGATCATCCATTACGCCGCCGGTGATCACAAACCCTGGTCGGGCCATGCCATCGGGCAGGCGCAACACTATTGGGATGCAATAGCGCGCACGCCGTTCTACCCCGAGATCCTGTCGCAGAACCTCGCCGCTCACCAGAAGACCGACGCCAAGCCTCACCGTCGCCAGCGCCGCATCGTCGGCGTGGGCCGCGAAATCGCCAATCGCGCGCCGTTCCTGCGCAGCCCGCTCTTGCGGGTCTATGACGTGCTGCGCCGCGTGGCGAGGTTCGGGCGATGATCCGGCGGATGCCATGGTTCAAGGACGGCCAGATCAGCCGCCCGGTCTATATCGTGGCCAGCCCCTACAAGACCGCGACCACAACGGTGGGCGAGGCGCTTGTGACCCTGGGCGCGGGCAAAAAGGACATGCGCTACAAGGCCGGGCTGATCAAGAAATACGCCGATCCTATTCGCACCCTGAACCGCGAGATCAAGCGCAAGACCGACTTTGACGATTGGCTGGCCGCCAATGAAACCCGCGTCTGCCAGATGCTGGCTGGATTCACCGCCCATGTGGCACCCTTTGATATCTTCTCGGATGCGCCTTTTGGCCATACCCAATTGCACCCGTTCATCCGCAAGGCGATTGCCCCCAAGGCGCGGTTCATCTGGGTGAACCGGCCCAAGGATGCCTGGCTGGCATCGGTGCGCAAATGGGAACTGTCCCACCCCGAGACCTACCCAAAACATGACCTCTGGCACACGGACCCCGAAGCCAAGATCGAGATGCTGATGAAACGCCGCCGCCGCCAGCGGTTGCAGTTCAAGGCTCTGGCCGATGCCCGGCCCGACGATTGCCTGACGATGCACATTGATGACCTGAAAACCTATGATGTGCTGGCCGATTTCTGTGGCGTGCCGGTGCCATCCGCACCTGTGCCGCGTAGCAACGTCAGCCGGTCCTGACCCTTAGGGGGCATCAAATTTGCAGGGGGGGCGACGGCCGCATTTCAGCAAGCTGAAACGCTGACCCCGCAGGATCACCGGAATTGAAAAGGGGCCCCGCAGGGCCCCAAATTCTTACTTCCACAAGCTCACGCAGGGGATTTTCGTCTTGTCGCAGCGGTCGGCGTATTTCGCGGCAATCTCGCGGACCTCGTCCATCACACCATCCGACAGCTTGATCGGGTCAAGCCCCAGACCCAGGAACCGGTCATTGGCCACGTGCAGATCGTTCTCTGGCGCCTCGTTGCGGGGGTTTTCCAGATAGGCAATTTCCGCCTCGGTCTGATCGGCGATCATCTTGGCCAAATCACGCACCCGGTGGGTTTCGGTCATCTGGTTAAGGATGTTCACACGCTCGCCCGACTGTGGCGGGTTGGTCAGTGCCAGCTCGATACATTTGCAGGTATCGCTGATGTGGATGAACGCGCGGGTCTGCCCGCCGGTGCCATGCACCGTCATCGGATAGTTCACCGCCGCCTGCATGATGAACCGGTTCAGCACGGTGCCGTAATCGCCGTCATAGTCAAAGCGGTTGATCAGACGTTCGTCCATCCGGGTCTCTTCGGTCTGGGTGCCCCAGACGATGCCCTGATGCAGGTCGGTGATCTTTACGCCGTCGTTCTTGTTGTAGAAGTGGAAGAACAGCTGATCCTGCGACTTTGTCATGTGATAGATAGAGCCGGGGTTCGTCGGATACAGGATTTCCTGCTCGCTCTCACCCACGGGCGTGTCGATCTTCACCTTCAGATAGCCTTCGGGGATCTGCATACCGGCTGTGCCGTAGCCGTAAACGCCCATCGTGCCCAGATGCACCAGATGAATATCCTGACCCGATTCCACAATCGCAGCCAGCACGTCATTGGTGGCGTTAAGGTTGTTGGACACGGTATAACGCTTGTGGGCCGCTGATTTCATCGAATAGGGCGCGGCGCGCTGTTCGGCAAAGTGGATCACCGCGTCGGGCTTTTCCTCTTGGAACAGGGTCAGCAGGCGGTGGTAATGCTCGCCCACGGTAAAGTTCTGGAACTTGATCTCTTTGCCGGTCAGTTCTTTCCAGACTTTCAAGCGCTCACCAATGGGGCGAATGGGGGTCAGGCTGTCGACTTCCAGTTCCACGTCGATGTTCCGACGGCTCAGGTTGTCAACGATGGTGACGTCATGACCGCGCTGGGACAGATAAAGGGCGTTGGGCCACCCGCAGAAACCATCACCACCGAGAACGATAATCTTCATGACGCTATGCTCCTTTGTAACAGACGTCGCAAAATGTGGGGTGTGTATTGCCGCTCTGGGGGGGGACCGCAACCGCTTTTGGGGCGGATCGGCGGTCAGGTGTGTCTGCGGTGTCAAAGCTGTTTGAACTTTGACCCGCTCAGGGCTAGACCGCCCTTGAACAGGCTCTGGGCAAAATGGCGGGTGTGATGCAGAATTCTTCTCCTTTGGTGTTGGTGGGTGGCTTTGGTTTTGTGGGTCGCAACATTATCGAACAGGTCCAGACTGACCCCGCGTTTTCCGGCCTTGCCCCAGTGATTGTCGATAACTTGACCAACCCCGCACCGGGGTATGAAGACCTTGATCTGCCGCAGCACATCGGCGGCTATCAGGACCAGGCAGCGATTGATTTCGTGAATGGTATCGAAACGCCCGAGGGGGCAGGGCGCATCTTCGTGTTTCTGGCCGGCGAAACCCGCGTGGCGGAATCCAAGGATCGGCCACTGGATTTCATCGACGCCAATATCGTCGAACCGTCGCGCTTTGTGATGCAGGCGGTGCAGCCCGGTGACCGTTTCATTCTGATCTCGACCGCTGGTGCGCTGTTTGATGGCAGCTTTGAGGTGCGCGTCGACAGCCCCGTCGGCCCCAAGAATTTCTATGGCGCCACCAAAGCCGCCGAAGAGATGATCCTCGAAAAGCTCGTGACCCTGCGCGGTGGCACCTTTAACGTGATCCGACTGACCAATGTCTTTGGTAAATTTTCTGATAACAAAAAGTCGGCTGTGCACGCCTTTACCCGCGCCGCGATTGCGGGCGCCGAGGTGACGATCAACGGTGACGGCGGGCAAAGCCGTGACTTCATCTATGCCGGTGATGTGGGTTATGGCATCGCCACGCTGGCGGCCAAATTGCGCGCCGGTGAAGAGACGGCGGATGTGAACATGTTGGGCTCTGGTGTCTCGACCACGTTGATGGATGTGGTCGCCGCCATTGAAGAGGCGACAGGCAAACCGCTGGCCTATCAAAAGGTGCCCGCCAAGGAACTGCTGGCCACAGAACCGCGCGACGTGATCGCCAATGGCGACGATGTGAAGGTCCTGCTGGGCGACCACATCACGTCCTTTGTCGATGGTCTGCGGGAAACCCACGGCTATTATCTTAACCGCAGTTAAGACGTTGATGCGCATGGGGTGTGCATGCTTTGTGTATAGGGTCTGCATCCCTGATCCGGCACCGTGCGGTGCCCCGGATCAAATCATCCGATAAGGAAGATTATGTCATATGGTCAGGTCTGATGGTGCCACATCCAGCTTGATCGCCCGGATGGTGACCCGGTTCCCAGACCTGCTGATCTGTGATCCTGCGGGGCAGTTTGTGGTGCTGCCCGATCACGGATTTCGCGATGTCAGCACCCGTGTGCTGGATCGCACGGTGGGGCATTTACCCGATCACGCCACGCTGGCCGCACGGGGGTTTCACTGGGACCTCAATGTGATGCTGCGCGATCTGCCTGACGCGCGCGCCAGAGATCTGGGGTTGGAAAAAGTCATGCCACCAAAGGGGTTACCCTTTCCGGGGCGGGATACGGGCGTGTTCTTTGACTTTCGCAATGCCGATGCGCTGGCGGGGGTCTTGATGCAGGCAGGCTTTGTCTTTGACCCCGGTGCGCAGATACTGGATTTCGGCTGCGGCACCGGACGCACCCTGCGCACCCTGTCGCTGGCCTGGCCCGATGTGGCCTGGACCGGCGTTGACACCCATGCCCGCGCGATTGGTTGGGCGCAGGCGGCGATGCCGGATCTGACCTTTGCAGCCACGGCACATTATCCCCCCTTGCCAATGGCGGACGAGACCTATGACGCGGTGATTTCAGCCTCGGTCTGGGCTCATTTTTCTGAAGCGTTTGCAATCACTTGGCTGTCAGAAATGGGGCGCATCATCCGCCCCGGCGGGTCCCTCGCATTCAGCACCCATGGGGTCTACGACATCATCAAACGGCTGGCCCGTGACCAGATGGATGGGGCCACCGCAGAGGCCTTGATTGTCACCCTGACCCGCAGCGGCCACGTCTGTGTTGAGCCTCAGGATGGTGGCACCTGGGGGACGTCCTACATGCATCCAGATTGGCTGGACCGGCAGCTTGGCACGACCTGGAACCGGGTCGGTTTTGCCGTGGGGGCCTGGGGCGGACGCCAGGATATTCACGTCCTGCAACGGCGCTGATCAGGCCTGATCAAACAGCCGGGCGTTCATGTACTGACGAAAGCTGTCGCGCTTGGCCTCGGCTTCTTCGGGGCTCACCAGTTTCTTGAGGTTACGGCTGATCGCACCGCCCCCCGGTGTCAGCCCCATCTTGCTGGCATGGGCGCGAATGGCCGCCTCGCAACCGTTCTGATCGGCGGCGATATCCTCGTAGACCAACGGCAAGCAATCGTCGCCTAACTGCTTGACCAGATTTGATAAAATCTGATTTTGTTTGATCAGCTGCGTGGATTTTTGCAAGATGTGGTAGTTCATCTCATCGGCATCGGCAAAGTCGCGGCTTTGGCTGCCGCTGATCTCTTTTTTGCCGGTGTCGTGCCAGACCCCGGTCTCCAGCGCCTTTGCATGTGACAGGGCCTGTTCAAAGATCGCACGGCGGCGCAGGGCAATCACATTGACCGCGTCAAATTCGGCCCTAGCCCATTTGATGATTTCCATCATGGCGCGCTTGGGGGCATAGGTTTCGCCGGTCAGCATCGCCGCCACACGCGGCGCATAGCCCACCATGACCTTGACCCCGATCGTGGGCGAGGCATCGTCGTCCCGGCCCACATCCTTGAGCCGCGTCATGACATCACCCGCTGTCGCCGGCTCTTCGGCGCGCAGCAATTTCAGGAAATGTTCCTTGGGGCGCCCCAATCCGCCGATCATGCGGATATCCCCCGCCAACATCGTCGATCCGGATCGTGGCGTGGCCAGCACCAATGTGAAATTCATCTACAACCCCTTGTCCTCTTGCCCTAGCATCTGCCAAGAGCAGCGCGCGCAGATTTGAACGATAGGGTCCCCTTTTGCAAATAGACAATTTCCCGATCACGCCGCTGCCTGACCTCAGCCGGTATCAAGCCCCTGCAACTCCGGGCCCACGTTTGCGGGTCTGTATCGCCACCGAGGAAATCGTCGGCCCCGTGCGCAATGGCGGCATAGCCTCGACCTATTACCACCTCGCCCGGTTGCTGACCGCGCAGGGCCATGACGTCACCGTCTGCTATCTCAAGGGCACGCGGGTCGAAAACAAGGACGCCGATCACTGGATCAAATGGTATGGCGACATGGGCGTGAACTTTGTCCCCATGCCGCAGGTCGACAGCGACGCGCCAACGATGTGGCAGCGGCGGCAATACAGCTTCTACCAATGGCTGAAAAACGCGCCCGAACCCTATGACGTGGTGCATGTCTCGGAATGGCGCGGCGGGTCTTACTACGCGCTGCAAGCCCGGCGGTTGGGGCTGGCGTTCAAGGATACGCTGTTTCTGGTCAAGGCCTCCTCGCCCCATATCTGGAACCGGCACTACCAGATGTCCTTTGTGAACAACAAAGACATGCTGTCGACGATGTACCCCGAACAGCAATCGATCGAGCTGGCCGATATGGTCATCGGCGGCTCTGCCCACTTGCTGCGCTTTATGGAACACACCGGCTATACCCTGCCCGAGGGTGACACATATGTGCAGCCCAACGTGCTTTTGTTTGATGATGTGGCCGTGCAAGACCAGCGCGGACCTCTGGAACCGGGTGACCGCATCCACACAAAAGAACTGACGTTCTTTGGACGTCTTGAGGCCCGCAAGGGCCTCGAAATTTTTTGTACCGCACTGGACTATCTGGTGGCGCGCGGCATCACGCCGGAAAAGGTCAGCTTTGTCGGCAAACAGGGGCAGAACATGCCCACCACGCCCGACACCCGCAACCTTGATGTGATCATGGCGCGCGCGCGCAACTGGCCGTTTCCGATCGACATCCACACCGGCTTTGACCAGCCTGATGTGCTGTCGTTCCTGACCGCAGCACCACGCATTGCGGTGATGCCGTCCTTGATCGAAAACTCCACCATGGCCGCTTATGAGGCGCTGCTTTACAAAGTGCCCTTTATCGCCACCCGGACGGGGGGCACGCCGGAGTTGATCGCACCCGAAGATCACGACGATATGCTGGTGGACGCCAACCCCAGATCGCTGGCCGACGGCTTGGAAAGGGTCTTGCACGAGGGCGGCAAGGTCGGACGCTGTTCCTTTGACAATGCCGATAACCTCGCCACATGGGACGGCTTTCACGACCACCTGGCAGGTCGCAAAGGCGACGGCACGCTGACGCAGATCATCAACCGTGCGCCCTGGACCGACGCGCCATCGGTCAGCCTGTGCGTCTTTTCGGACGGCAATGTACCTGTGTTAGAGACGTTTCTGGACAAGGCGATTTTTGCCGCCGGTGATGCGCTGACCGATATCACCGTCGCTGTGACCACACCTTCTGAAGAGGCCACCGCACTGGCCGCACGGCACGTGAATGTCACGCTTGTAGACGCCTCAGAGATGACATGGGGCGAGGCATGGAACGCCGCCGCCGCCCAAGCCAAGGGCGCTGTGCTGCATTTTCTGCGTGCCGATATCCATCAACCGCTGGAAGGTTTTGCCGCGAAAATCGCGCAAAGTTTTTCCACCCCCGGTCTGGCCGCCGCCGGATCGGTTTGGCAGCGCCGCACGGTCAATGCCAAAGGGGTCGAGAAACTGACCCGCGTGGTGCCGATGGGGGATGATCTGTCCCTGACAGCACTTGATTACACCCATCTGTCGGGCCGGGGCGTCAGCATTCGCACCGACCACTTCAAGACATTGGGCGGTTTTGATCCGATCTTTGCCATGGAAGGCATCGCGCAGGATCTGCTGATGCGGGCCCGTGATCTGGGCCGCGTCGTGGTGATCCCAGAGATGCTCTATCGCGAAGACCCCGCCGCCGAGGCGCTGCAGCTCAACAAGGCCAACGCACAATATATGGCGATGAACGGGCTGATGAAGGCGCTGGATTACCCCAAGAAACGGGTATTGCACGCGCTGAACATCCGCACGGCGAACCCGCATGACAATCCGCTGAGCCGTGGGGTGGCAGCGCCAACCCCGCCGGTCACCCTGACCACACCCACCACGGAAAGGGCAGCGCTGGACCTGACGCTTTTGCCCATTGGCGGGGTGCTGATCCAGACAGACACCCCGCTGGAGACGCTAGAGATCGCAATTGAAGGGGCCACCCCGGAACCGCTGGCATGGGATAGTGATGCCGCCGGGTCCAGCGCCTATCTCGACCTGCCCAGCCTGATCGGGGGGGAAGCCACATGGCCGCGCCAGATCGACATTGCCGCCACCACAGGCGGGCAGACCCTGACCCGGCAGATCCGCACCGAAATGCAGGCGGGCGGCGCGATTACCCTGTCCGCCGATGCCCCCGGCCTGCAAGAGGTGACAGGCAATGACACCGGCACCCCGCGCCTGATCAGCCTGGCGTTACCCCCCACCGACGGCAGCATCCATGAAAATGCCATGCGGATGAGCTTTGATGCCGCTGCATTGCTGCTTTATCTGTGGTCCCCCCATCCCCGCCCAATCGCGGCGCGCGTGGAAGGGGCCGCCCCCATGCCGATGCTGTTTACACCTTTTGCCGGAAAAGGGCTGATTGCGGCACTCGACCTTGGCCCCCTGCTCGCTGCACGCGACACCCCGCTGACGCTGGAACTGGTGGATCAGGACGAGGTGTTCCGCACCATTACCCTGACCCCCGGCCCCCGCGGTCTTTGGGGGTTCCATGCCCCACGCTGGGGCATGACACGCAGTGTTCCGGCCGCCCTCAACGCGTCGTCCATGACCGCATTGAATGTCAGCCGCGCCGCCGTTGGCAGTGACGCGGGCCTGAACCGAACCCGGTTGGGGCTCGACGAACGGTATGGTTGGCTGCTCGTCCGGCGGCCAAAGGAACACGCGGGTCAGACCCTGACGGTCGTGACCGATCAGGGGGGCAGCCACAGGCTGCATCTGGCGGCAGGCCCGCGCGGGGCGACTGCGGGGTTAAACCTGCGGCATCTGAGCGTGACGGATGTCACCCGGCTGACCCTGCATGACGGCGCGGCAGACGGCCCGGTGTTGCGGCAGGTCCGGCTGTGTCCCGGTGCCGACAACGTGCTGGCTGTCGCTGCCGCCGATGGCGGCACATTGCTGACGCTCGGCCGCGCGGGGCAGTTTCCCGAAAATCCCGGCGGGCGTGGACTGCATAATCTGTCGCACCAGCACCATGACGGCCCCGCGCCCAGGCTGATGCTCCGGCTGAAGGGCAGCACATTGCATCTGATGATTCCGCGCGCGCGGCAGCTGGTGACCCTTGACCTGCGCGGAGCGGGTCGCACGACCCATTTGGCGATGACATGGCAGGCCGAATCCGGATCGCGCGGGCTGCTGCAGAAGGTACGATCACGCCTGATGCGCTCTCTGCCCACAGCCCTGCGGCGCGGCACCCTGATCGGCAAGCTTGATCTGGCCCCGCTGCTTGAAACGCCAGAGCCCTTGATCCGGTCTTTGATCCTATCCTGCCATAGCCCCGGCCTGACCGTGCGGCGCACGGTGCTGATCACCTATGACAGTGACGGCGTCTTCTACGTGGCCTCGCCCGAAAACGTGATCGAAGGGGCATGAGCGGCACCGCCATCCTTGCCGGTGATCTGGCCGCGCTGCCCGTCGCCTCAACCGCCTTTGCCCGGCTGGTGGCGCTGGCCGAAAGCCTGCCAGACGCCGCCGTGTTGCATTGCCCTGCCACCCCCGGGCCGCTGCCGCCAGCCGCACAGGCGCTGCGGGACGCGGATATCAAGCTGGCCGAACTGCCCGGCCCGCCGGTGCGCACATCCGGCTCACCCCATGGCAAAGCCGCCGCCGTGGCTCTGCGCACATGGGAAAGCGTGAAGCGACAAAAATTCGACACGCTACACGTGATCCATGATCTCTCTGCCGCGCATTTCCTGCTGGGTGCGCGGCATCTGGGGCTGTGGGTTCACCCCGCGCGCATTGTGGCCCATGTGGTGGACCCCGTGCAGCGGCAGTTTGAAACCGGCCGTGCGACGCCTGCCAATTACGCCGCCTTTGCCACCTGTTTCATGGACCGCCAATGTGTCGCCCGTGCCGATGCCGTGGTGGCCCATAGCAAAACGGTGCGCGACTGGCTTGTGGCCCGCAATTGGCGCACCGCTGATCAGATCGCGCTGGCCCCCGGTCTGGCGCGCATGCCCGGGCCCGCCCGCCATGCCCCTGACCAACCGCAGCCCCTGGCCCGGCTGATCTTTGCAGGTACCCAGACCGACACGCGCGGACTGACCACATGCGCCTATGCCTTGCGCGTGCTGGCCACGCGCGGCGTTGATATCCCGCAGGTCGTGATCTCTGGCCGCACTTTGGATGATTTCCCGGCCAAACCGTTCCTTGCCGAACTGTCCGAACAGACTGGCATCCCGATCGAGACCCTGCCCCTCACCCGGCGCGCCGCCCTGCTGGATCTGGCGCGCCAACCCGGCAGCCTGACCCTTGTGGTGCCGCAGGAAGACGACGCACCCGCGGTGCTGCCCGAACTCTTGGCGACCGATGCCCCGGTGATTGCCACAACCGCCGGTGACACCCCCGCCCTTGTGGGGGGTGATACAGATATCCTTTGCCCCGCCGCCGATCACATCGCACTGGCAGACCTGATCGAAACCCGGATCGCCGCGGGCCTTGTGACCGCCTATCAAAGCCACCGGGCGGATGATCTGGCACAGAACGCGCGCGCCTGGGATGCGCTGCACACAGGCCTGCCAAATCCGACGTTTTCCGCAGCAAAAGACACTGAAAGCCCCCTTGTCAGTGTCTGCATCGCTCATCACAACCGGCCCCAGATGATCCGCGACACGCTGGATGCGGTGGTGGACCAGGGCTATGCCAATCTGGAAATTCTGGTGGTCGATGACGGCAGCACGGCTGACAATCGCGCCGCCTTGGCCCATGTGCTGGCTGACTACCCTGCCGCCCGCATGGTGCCGCAGGACAACCGCTATCTGGGGGCCGCGCGCAACGCCGCTGCAAAGGCCGCCAAGGGCAAATACCTGCTTTTCAAGGACGACGACAATATCTCAATGCGCCATGAAATCGCGACCTTCGTGCGGGCCGCCGAACATTCCGATGCGGAAATTCTGACCTGCTTTAGCGACAACTTTTCCGGTGACAGCCTGCCCGATGAGGCCAGCATCGACGGCGTGCGCCGGGTGCCGTTCGGGCAGGATGTGATCTACGGGATGTTCCGCAATGGCTTTGGCGATTCCAACTGCTTTGTGCGGCGCGATGTCTGGGAACGGCTGGGCGGCTTTACCGAACATTTCCGCGTAGGGCTCGATGATCAGGAATTCTTCATGCGCGCCACGCTGGCCGGCGTGCGTGTCGATGTGCTGCCAGAGGCGCTTTATTACTACCGGCTTGGTGGGGCCAAGATGAAACGGTTCCACGTCGCAAAGCTGGCCAATGCGCAGCGCCTGCTGACCCCGGTGCTGGCCAGCGCGCAGTTTGACGCCAACCTGATGCCGCTTTTCTTGCTTGCGCGCAGCTTGCAGGCCTAAGCTGACACCATGACAGACACCCCCCTGCCCCAGCCGAAACTGGCCCGCCCCCGGTTTCAGGCCGCCCGCACCATCATGGCGCTGATCCTGCGCGAGATGGGATCGACCTATGGGGCCTCGCCGGGGGGCTATGTCTGGGCGGTGCTGCAACCTGTGGGCATGGTGATGTTTCTGTCGCTGGGCTTTTCACTGGTGGTGCGCGCGCCGTCACTGGGTACCAGCTTTATCCTGTTCTACGCCACCGCCTATCTGCCGTTTTCGCTCTATGGCGATGTGGCGGCCAAGACCGGGAACACGCTGCGCTATGCCCGGGCGCTGCTGGCCTATCCATCCGTTAACTGGATCGACGCGATCTTGGCGCGGTTCATCTTGAACGTGCTGACCAATTGCACGGTCTATTGCCTCGTCATGACCGGGATTTTGATGTTCGTGGATAGCCACACCATTCTGGACGTGGGCCCGGTGCTGATCGCCATCTCGCTCTCGGCGCTGCTGGGGCTGGGGGTGGGCCTGTGCAACGCGGTGCTGATCGGGCTTTATCCGATCTGGCAGAATATCTGGGGCATTGTCACCCGGCCGCTGATCCTCGCATCTGGCATCTTTTATATCTACGAGGACCTGCCGCAGGCGGCGCAAAGCATTCTGTGGTGGAACCCGCTGATGCACATGTCCGCCGCCGCGCGCGAGGGGTATTTCCCCACCTATAATCCGCAGTTCGTGTCACTGGCCTATGCCTACGGTCTGGCGCTGGTGCTGATCTTCCTGGGGCTGGTGTTCATGCGGTCCCAGCACACCGCTATTCTAGAGCAGCGCTAAGCCCCGCCAGCGCATGGGCCAGCAAGCCCTGTGCCGCTTGCGCGGAACCACTTTCGGTATAGCAACGCAATTCCGGCGCATTGCCCGAGGGGCGCAGATGCACCACCTGCCCATCTGTTGCAGTGATCCGCAGACCATCGGTGCTGTCTGTTGTGGCCTCTGTCAGGCCCAGCTCTGCCAAAAAAGCGGCTCTGTTGCGGGGGGTTTGCTGCCAATCCGCAACAAGGGCCTGTGACCTGGCCGTCGGCACGCCCTGCAAACGGTCACTGGCCGTGAACCGCTGGGGTTGCCCGGCCAGCACCGCCGCCATGCCGCCTTGCCGGGCCGCAGCCGCCAGTACTGCCAGCATCGGCAACACCGCATCACGGGTCATCAGCGCAGGCAGTGACCCCGCAGGGCCCATCGCATCAAAGCCCAGAAGAAAGCCGCCGTTCGCCTCGTAGCCCACGACATCCGCGCCCTGCATCGCGGCAATCACGAAAGGTGATCCGATCCGCGTGCGGGTCACGGTGGCGAACACCGCCTCGGCCCCACTGTTGGAACTGACCGGCGTAACCGCGTGCCCTGCCCCCAGTGCCGCCCCGGTGATCTGGCCCAGCACATCGCCGGGGATCACCATGCCTGCCGCATCGGTCAGCAAGGGCCGGTCGCCATCGGCATCGGTGCTGAGGATCGCGTCATAGGCCCCTGTCGCGGCCCAATCTGCCAGCATCGCGCGGGTCTCGGCGCTGACCGCTTCGGTATCAACCGGCACGAAATCCGCGGCGCGGCCCAACTCTGTGACCTCTGCCCCCAGATCGCGCAACAGCGCGGGCATCAGATCGCGCCCCACCGCCGATTGCGCGTAAAACCCCAGCGTTAGACCCTCTAATGCGCCGGCATAGGCGTTCTGATAGCGTGCTGAATAACGCGCGCCCACACCGGTATCTGTGCGCAATGCCCCCTGCCCCGTAGTTCCGGCACCGCCCAAAGCAGCCAGGATCGCAGCTTCGTCTGCCTTGGTGATCTCGCCCGTGGATGTGTAGAACTTCAGCCCGTTGCGATCAGCCGGGATATGGCTGCCGGTGACCATGACCGCCCCTTGGCCTGCGTCCAGCGCCGCCAGCGCCAGCGCCGGGGTTGGCACTTCACCGGCCCAGACCACATCCACACCTGCGGCCTGCAAGGCATCGCGCACCACGCCAGCCAGCGCGGGCGATGACGGGCGCAGGTCATGGCCGACCCAGACCGCCCCGCCCACCGGGCAAGCGGCCAGATAGGCCTGCACGTGATCCGTGATCAGATCAGGCGTCAGCGCCACAACCAACCCGCGCAGCCCACTTGTCCCAAAGGCTGGCGCGTTCACGTCTGGCTGGCCCCGCGCAGGGCAAATGCCGCCCCACCTTCAACCCAGCGCACCACCACATCGCGCAGCGCGTCTTCATCTGCCTCTGTGACTGCGGTGCGCAGCGCCTTGAGGGCCGCGGCCATCTCGATCTCGCTCAGATGGGTGGCACTTTCCAGCAGCACCTTGGGGTGCGGTGTGGTGGTCTGGCCTTCGCCGATCAACAGCTCTTCGTGGATTTTCTCGCCCGGGCGCAAATCGGTGATCTTGATTTCGATATCGCCCTGCGGGGTGGCCTCGTCGCGCACGGTATAGCCTGCGGCGGTGATCATCTGCCGCGCCAGATCATAGATCGCGATGGGCTCTCCCATATCCAGCACAAAGACGTCGCCGCCCTGTGCAAAGGACCCAGCCGCCAGCACAAGGCGTGCGGCCTCTGGGATGGTCATGAAATAGCGCGTCACATCGCGGTGGGTGACAGTGACCGGTCCGCCCTTGGCGATTTGATCGTTGAAAAGCGGAATGACAGAGCCTGATGACCCCATCACATTGCCAAACCGCACCATCGAGAAAATCGTCCGGTTCGACCGGCTGGCCAGATCCTGAATGACCATCTCAGCCAGACGTTTGGAGGCGCCCATCATATTGGTCGGGCGCACCGCCTTGTCGGTGGAAATCAGGGTAAAGCGCTGCACACCCGCATCCAGGGCCGCCTGCGCCATGACTTGCGTGCCCAGCACATTGTTGGACATGCCTACCACGGCATTCTTTTCGACCATCGGCACGTGTTTGTAGGCGGCCGCGTGCAGCACGATCTCAATCCCGTGATCCCGCATCACGCGGGCCACCAGCCCCACATCCGTGACAGAGCCTAACACAGGGACAAGTGCAATTTTTGCCTTGCGGCGCAGACCCTGCAATTCCATGTCGATGGTGTAAAGCGCCAGCTCGCTGACATCGAACAAGACCAGCTTGGCCGGTTTGCACGCCAGAATCTGACGGCACAGTTCCGATCCGATCGACCCACCCGCGCCAGAGACCAGCACGTTGCGCCCCGCATAGGTGTCTGACCCGCCGGGCAATTCGGCATCCAGTGGCGCGCGGCCCAGAAAGGTGCCGGGGGCGACGGGTTCCAACTGGCCCAGCAGTTCTTCTTGCCCGGTGAGCTGCGCAAACGACGGCAGCGCCTGCACATCCACGCCCATGTCTTCAAACCGGCGCGACAGCTGCGCCAGTTTGGGGCGCGACAGGCTTGGCATCGCCAGCAGCACCCGGTCGATCTGGCGGCTGGCGATCAACCCATCCACAGCAACGGACGAATAGACCGTCAGCCCGCGCACCATCGTGGTGTGCAGGGCCGGGTTGTCATCGACAAAAGCCACGGTCTGGATCGTCTCATCGGTGCGCAGGGCCGCTGCCAGCTGGCGGCCCGTCGCACCTGCGCCATAGATCAGCACACGGGTCTGTTCATGGCCCGAACGGTAGACCCACAACAGCACTTGCAACATCACCACGCGCGCGGCGACACACATCAGGAAATAGACCAGTACAAAGTTGATGAACGTGGCCAGCGGCGTGCCGTAACCGGCCATGTCGTCCAGAATGGCAGTGGCCAGCCCCAGCAGCAGCGCATGCATCCCGGTCATCATGATCGCCCGGCTTTCATAGGCTTTCAGCTGCACCCGGTGGATGCCGGTGACCAGCACCAGCAAGGCCGCGATCATCATCAGCATCGGCACACCGGCCCAATGGGTCAGCAGCCCCGGCCCCGCAGGCAGACCATTGGTCTGCAGCGCAAAGGCCAGCAGCAACGCCACCGGCACCAATGCCACATCCACCAATAGCAGGATGATGCGCTTGGCCTGGCGCGAAAGTGTACTGACAAAGCGATACATGCGGTCCCCTTAAGACCCCGGCCGCTTGGGTCCCATCTGCGGCCCCGGATCATCGCTCATTTAGCCTGATGGCCCGGGATGCGTCCAGCCGTCGCCCCCCGGGGGGGCTGTTTTCTGCGGGCTTGTGCCCTTTTCACCCCGCCACCGGTGGTCCGGTTCGAAAACCGTTCAAATCCAAGATGTCCGCAGTTGAATGAAATCCGTCCCAAGGGCCGCCCCGCTGCCGCATTTGGGTCACGCAGCCACCCCAGCCCTGCACCACATCAAGCCCAACGCCTCGGGGGGGCGTGCCTTGGGGTTGTTGGATGTCAGAGTTGAATTTTGTCACCCGTGTCACGCTGCCTGCGGCGGCGGATTGGTCACAGATCACCGATCTGGAGATCATCCGCGTCGGCGGGCAGGACCGACTTTATGCCACCTCGCGGTTTGACGGTGGCATCAGCAGCTGGAACATCAACGGCACCGCCCCCGCCAATCTGGATGTGGCGACCTTTGCGGGTGGGCTGACACCGGGCAGCACCGGCACGCTGATGGTGGTGCATGTGGGCGGCGCTCCGACGCTTCTGACAGGTGGTGCGACAAATGGCGGGCTAATGCTCTCGGCGCTGACCGGGGCGGGCGATATTGGCGCAGGTAGCAATGTGGCAGGCACCACCGGGCTGATTGGCGGGCTTTTGGGCGGCGTCACCGTGACGCTGAACAACGGCCAGCAGGTGGTCTATGGCGGGTTGGCAGGCGCCGACGGGCTGGGCCGCATCCGTCTGGACAGCGGTGGCAATAATCTGGGTGCTGTGGTCGCAAGCGATACCAATGCCACCTATGCGGCCGACGTCTCGGATGTGGCGCACCTGAACGTCGGCGGCCAGAACTATGTCTATACCGCCAGCCTGTCCGAACACGGCATCACCACATGGGTTGTGGGTGGCACCGGCGGCGTGGCCGCAGGCCCATCGCTGGGCATGAACGAAGGCCTGTGGATCGCGGCCCCCACCCAGTTGGAAACCGCGCGTGTCGGTGGCACCGATTATCTGGTGGTTGGCGCGGCCACCTCCAATTCACTGTCGGTGATCCGCGTTGATCCCGATGGGTCTTTGCATGTCACCGACCATATGCTCGATACCCTTGGCACCCGCTTTGGCGGTGTGACGGCGGTGGATGTGGTGCAGGTGCAGGGCCATACCTATGTCGTCTCTGGCGGGGCAGATGATGGCATCACCCTGCATCAGCTTCTGCCCGGTGGGCAGTTGGTGCATGTGGCCAGCATCGCCGATACGCCCGCGATGAACCTGACCAACGTCAGCGCCATCACCACCCAGGCCAAAGGGGCCGAACTGCAGATCTTCGTGGCCTCCTCTGCCGAACGCGGCATCACCAAACTGACCTTTGACACCGGCACCGCAGGGTCCGTGCTGACCGCGCCCACAGGTGGCGGCACCCTGCAAGGCGGGGCCGGGCGCGATGTGATCACCGGGCAAGGCGGCGCCGACGTGCTGCGCGGCGGGGCAGGTGATGACATCATCCGCGACGGGGCGGGCGTGGATGTGATGACCGGCGGGGCCGGCGCTGACACCTTCGTGCTGTCCTATGATGAAGGCGCTGACACGATCACCGACTTCACGGTGGGCGAAGATCGTCTGGACCTGTCCGGCTGGCCGATGGTCCGCTCTGCGGGCCAGCTGACCATGACCATCACCGATAACGGCTTTCGCATCACCTATGGGGATGAGGTGCTGACGGTGATCTCGTCCGATGGGACCCCCATCGACCACCGCTTTCTGGCCGAGGGCGACCTGATCGGCGGCCACCGCATCCCGCAGGTGATCCTGCCGGGGTTTGCAGGCCCCTTCACCCGCCCACCCAATCTGCCGGACCGGCCCAATATGGACCCTACCGTGCCCGAGGCCGAGGCGTTCTCTCTGCCCAATGTCACCATTGACGGTATCCGCTTTGCCAATCCAACGCTGATCAACGGGGCCAAGCCCGCGCGCTTTGGCACCGACCGTAGTGACACGATCAAGCTGAACACCGGTCACGACAAGATCTGGGGCAAGGGCGGGGCTGACAAGCTTTCGGCCGGGATCGGCTCTGACCGGATCTGGGGTCAGGACGGCAATGACTGGATCAACGGCATGCAGGGCGATGACCGGTTGTCGGGCGACGCAGGCCGCGACACCCTGCTGGGCGGCTTTGGCGATGACTACCTGATGGGCGGCGCAGATACCGACCGGCTGTGGGGCAACCAGGGCGATGACCTGCTGATGGGTGGACGTGGCGCCGATACCCTGTGGGGCGGCGATCACAACGACCGGCTGGATGGCGGATCAGGCGGCGATATCCTTTATGGGCAAACCGGGCGCGACAGGCTGCTGGGCGGTGACCAGTTCGACCGGCTTTATGGCGGTGACGGCGGTGACGCGCTTTATGGCGGCAGCGGCAATGATCAGATCTGGGGCAATGCGGCCAGCGACATGCTACGCGGTGGCACAGGCGATGATCGCCTGTGGGGTCAGGACCAGGCTGACGACCTCAAAGGCGAAGCAGGCCGCGACAGGCTTTATGGCGGCGGCGGTGGTGACGCGCTGGACGGCGGTGGTGGGGCCGACCTGATCTATGGCGGTGACGGCCAGGACCAACTGTGGGGTCAGGGCAGTGATGACAAGCTCTGGGGCAATGCATCCCGCGACATCCTGCGCGGCAGCGACGGGGCCGATCGGCTGTTTGGCGGCACGGGCGATGACCAGCTTTATGGTGAAAACGGTGATGACCGGCTGTGGGGCGGGCGCAACGACGACAATATCTTTGGCGGCAACGGCCATGACCTGCTGCGTGGCAAACATGGAAACGACACGCTGACCGGCAATGACGGGCGCGACAACCTCAACGGAGGTATCGGTGATGACACCCTGCTGGGCGGCAAAAGCCCTGACACCCTGTCCGGCAAATCCGGGGCCGACACGCTGACCGGCGGTGACGGGGATGACCTGCTGCGCGGCGGCACCGGCGATGACCGTCTGTCGGGGTCCAAGGGCGATGACAAACTCAAGGGCGGGACCGGCGCCGATGCGCTGCGCGGCGGCGACGGCGATGATCGCCTGTCGGGGGGCGATGGGGATGATGATCTGCGCGGTCAGGTGGGCGACGACGTGCTGACCGGCGGGGCCGGGGCGGACACCTTTGTCTTTGATGACGGCCAGGATCGGATTCTGGATTTCGAGGATGGCCTGGACCGGGTTTCGATCAATCTTGATCTCTTCCCCGGCACGCTGACCGGGTCCGAGATTTTGGTGATCTATGGCAGCTATGCCGGCACCACTGCCACGATCGATTTTGCCAATGGCCATGTGCTGACGATCGAAAACGTACTGGACTACGGTGCGCTTGGGGGTCAGATCGACGTCTTTTAGACCCTAACGCCCCTGAAACGGCTTGGCCGCCGTCTGCCCGATCAGCTTCAGATCCAGACACAGGTTGCGCCTTTGCTGATAGATCAAATCCAGCTTGGCCTTGCGTGGAATGCAGCGCCGCCGGTAGACCGCATCGGTTTCTGCGGCCGTTTCGCAGGCCGCCAGCAACGCCTCTTCATGGGCATGAAAATGCAGGGACGCGAGGCCGGTGATCCCCGGACGACTGCGCAGGACGCGGCGATAAAGATCGGGATAGGCCTCTACATAGCGGCGCACCGGCGGGCGCGGCCCCACAAGGCTGATATCCCCGCGCAACACGTTCCACAGCTGCGGCAACTCATCCGCGCGGCTGCGGCGCAAAAGCTGGTGCAACCGTGACAATTGCGCGGATTTGTTGCCGCCCGTCACCCCGCCATCGGCGGTGTTCACTGGCATGGTGCGCAGCTTAATCAGATCAAAGCCTTCGGTCGGCGTCTTCATCCGTTCGGAGACATAAAACAGCGGGCGACCTTCACGGATCAGCATCACGCCCATGACCAAAAGCAAAAACGGCAGCAGGATCAGACCCAAACACAGGGCAATCACCACATCCAGGGCACGTTTGGCAGGTGTCATCGCACCGCCCATCCGGCAGCACGCGCCTCTGCGATCAAGACCTGTGCATCCACCTGCGGCAAGGGCACCAGCGCCATCAGGCGGGTCACATCCAGCTCCAGCGTGGCCAGAACACCCGGCCCCGCAGGCCGCCAGTCCCAACTTTGGCAAGCCGCGCGGAGCAGATCCCCCATCGCCAGCGTGCCCGGCTGGGCCACGTTGACCACATCCGGCAGGGGACCCGCATGGGCCAGCAGCCCCCGGATCACAGCGCCCAGCCCAACGGCCGAGATATAGGACCGGCGCGGGCTGCTGCCATCCGGCAATTGATCCAGCGTCACCCGGCCCTTGGCGGCATTCATCAGCAGCATATCGCAACCCGCCACATTGCCGATCCGCAAGGCACAGGCGCGCCCTGTGATCGCCTGCTCCATTGCC
The DNA here is from genome assembly GCF_041103235.1 of Yoonia sp. R2331. Taxonomy (NCBI): domain Bacteria; kingdom Pseudomonadati; phylum Pseudomonadota; class Alphaproteobacteria; order Rhodobacterales; family Paracoccaceae; genus Cognatiyoonia; species Cognatiyoonia denitrificans. The sequence goes on from NZ_JBGCUN010000005.1 coordinate 21,720, forward strand.
AGCTTGCCCGCGCCGTAATCACCCACCGGCTGGCAGGGGGTATCTTCGCCGACCTTGCCCAGCTGCGGCCCATAAACCGCCTGGCTTGAGGCGATCAGCACCGGCACGCCATAAACATCACCCAGATCACAGGCGGCGCACGCCAGCGCCACCTCTGCGGCGGCATCTGCCCCGCGCGCCAGTTGCACCACACCGGTGATGCCGGTCAGATCAGGCGCGCTTTCGGTCAGCAGATCCCACGCCAGATCACCGCCCTTGCGGCTATGCCAAAATGCGGGTTGATCCTTGGGCCAAACACGAGCGAGCGCGCGCCCAACATGGCCCGCGCTACCCAATATCAATGGTCCGTTTGTGGTCATGCCTTGCCCCGCCCTTGCGGGGTTGGGCTTATATGATGGTCAGATCGTTTGCCAGAATATTGAGGTTGCTGACCCCATCGACCCGCAGCGTGCCACCACCATCAAATTCCAGAATGGCGTTGCCGTTCACGATCCGCGCATCATCCAGAATGTCGGACACCTTGGTGCCGTTGCCTGCGGTGGCGCGGGCAATGGCGATGGTGTCGATGTTGTCCTGAAAATCGCGAATCCGGTCGCTGCCCTTGTTGAACACGAAAGTATCACGCCCGCCGCCGCCCCAAAGCTGGTCGTTCTGGAAACCGCCATCCAGCCGGTCATTGCCGTTGCCGCCATAAAGCACATCGTTGTGCTTGTTGCCCCACAGCTTGTCATTGCCGTTGTGCCCGGCAATCCGGTCATTGCCGTCACCGCCGCTGACCTGATCGTTGCCATTGCCGCCGTTCAGCCCATCCCAGCCAAAGCCGCCCCAGATCTTGTCATTGCCGCCCATGCCGACAATCACGTCCTTACCACTGCCGCCCTTGATCTCGTTGTTGCCACGGTTGCCTTCCAACCGGTTGTCTGCACCCGATCCATCCAGATCAAGGTTGTCACGGCCCAGAAGCTTGGCGTTCTTGATCAACCCGCCCTTGAGGTTGGTATCGGTCGAGGTTTCCAGCTGCCAGCGCCCGTTGTCACCCCGCACCACGTCCAGCTTTGCGTTGCCGTCGGATGTGTCGATATCCAGCGTCGCCCATGTGGCATTGCCGTTCACGACCTTGACGGCCATCTTGTCGGACTTGCCCACGGCCACCGCATAGCCACCGCTGCCGATAGAGGTGTCGTTCTCGCCATCCGCGATGATCTTGACGTTCTTGCGGCCCTCTCCGATGGAATAGAACCAATCACCGTTATTGTCGTTATAGGCCACGCCGGTGATATAGACGTCGCCGCCTGACTTCGCGAACTTCTCGGTCAGCATCGAGGCGTTATAGGTATTGCCCTGATAGGTGAACTTGCCGCTTACCTGCGCCAGCCCAACCTCGCGGATATCCTCGGCAAAGGTATTGGCGCGGTGGCCTGCACTGCGATACAGCCCCTCGTGGTGCTGCTCGATCGCGCGGCTCAGGTTGATGGATCCCGTCGACCCGGTCCAGGCGAGGTTTTCGCGCCATGTCCAGTTGCCCGAGAATTGATACCCCGCATCGCTCATGCGCTGACCGGGGTTCGACCCGCCTGCGCCAGTGTGGCTGAAGGTATCCGCGCTCAGCATCCACTTGCTGTGGCTGATGGCGGCACTTTCCAACTTGCTGTTGGGTGCCAGCACCTGCTTGGCGCTGCCATCAATGGTACCGCTTTGCAGACCCGAATTCAGACCCACACCATAACGGTTGGCTTCTGCCTGGGGATCCAACCGCGCCCGGTTGATCAGTTCCAGTAGATATTGTTCGGCAGCCGACAGACCCATAACACACTCCTTGCATTCCCATCCTCACCCCCCCGGGTAGGACGAAATCGTTCAGGGTGCATCTGACAGGGCAAGTTGGGCATGGTCGCGGCAAGCGCTTGCCCAAATTCAGGCCATATTCGCAAATTTTAGCCGACCCATTCCGGCATCGGCAACAATCCCCGGCGGCAGACCGGGATTAGTTCAGCCTGTTGAACAAATCGACCCCGGCGTCCAACAGGCCAAAGACCGTGCGCGCGGCGTTCAGCGGGCTTTCGGTGGCATAGACCAGATCACCGTCATAGATCGGGAATTGGCCGGCACTGAACAGGCCATCGGCACTGGTCAGATCCAGGGTGAACACCACCCGGTCCATCGGTGGGCCACTGACGCCGTCGCGCACCGCGCGGGTCGGATAGGACCGCAGCACCAGAATACCCTGTGGATTTGCGGTGTTAGCCGACACCCCGCCGATGATCGCCATCGCCTCTAGCGCCGTGATCTGATCCGTCGGGAAGACGTGTTGCGCCTGCCGGTTGGCCGCCCCCAGCGACAAAAAGCTGCGTTCTTCCTCTTCCACGATCACCCGGTCACCGCCGCGCAGCACCGTATCCAGCCGCGGGTTGTCAAACAGCCGGGACACCGAGGTGCCGTAGATGTCATTGCCCCGGAGGATGCGGACCTGTGGATTGACCAGATCACCCCGGATGCCGCCACCCTCTGCAATAAGCTCCAGCACCGATGCATTGGTGTCAGGCAAGGGATAGACCCCGGGCCGGGTCACGCCCGACACCAGATTTGCGGTATTGCCGCGCCCCGGTTCCAGGCTCAGTTGCACCTGCGCACTGGGCACCGTGGCCACCAGCTCTTCTTCGATGCGCGCGCGCGCGGTGCCTGGCGCCATGCCGGCCACGCGCATCTCGCCCACAAAGGGGATAAAGATACGCCCGTCAGCGCCCACCTGAATGCTTTGCAATTGCGCCACGCGCTGACCTGCGGTGGTCAAAAGCGAGTTTTCTTCCGCATCCCAGACCGAGATCTGCAACCGATCCCCCGGTGAGATCAGCACCGAGGCAGGCTGCGCACCCCCGTTGATCCAGGAATAGCCCCCCTGCCCCGTGCGCGGCCAATTGGCGATTGTGGGCAGGGCCGCGCGGGTCACATCAAAAACGGCAAAGTCGTAAATCGCCTCGCCATCGGGCCCGGTTTCATCACTGGCCGCCAGCACTTCGCTTTGAAAACCGGCCCCGCGGGGCGCATTACATGCGACCAAAAGCAGACAGGCCAACCCCGTGGCCAAAAGCTTTGTGATGCGCATCATGTTTCCCCCCGAAAGGATGCCTGTTTTGTGCGGCAATCGGGTGCAGCCCCCGCCTGCCTTTGCAGATTCCCGTCAAAATGCCCCGCGCCCTGTCCAAAGGCAATCGCACTTGCAACGCACGGGCGGTATTTCCCCGCAACCTGTGGCCTTTGCCGCTTTGCGCCCCCCGCCCTTTTAGGGTAGATGCCCGGCAATCAGTGACAGTGGGTTTGGGCGATGGCAAAACGGATCATGATGGTGGGTGCAGGCCTGTCGGGCGCAGTGATTGGCCGCGCATTGGCCGATGCGGGCCACCAGATCACGGTGGTTGATGCCCGCGACCATATCGGCGGCAATTGCCACACCGCGCGCGATGCCGAAACCGGGGTGATGGTCCATACCTATGGGCCGCATATCTTTCACACCGATGACGCCGAAGTCTGGGATTACGTGAACGGCTTTGCGACGTTTTTGCCCTTCAAAAACAGGGTCAAAACCACCGCCAAGGGGCAGGTGTTTTCGCTGCCCGTGAACCTGCACACGATCAACCAGTTCTACAACAAGACGATGCGCCCCGAAGAGGCGCGCGCCTTTATCGCCAACCAAGCCAGCGACATCCCCGAACCGCAGACGTTCGAGGAACAGGCACTCGCCTTTGTGGGCCCCGATCTTTATGACGCCTTCTTCAAGGGCTACACGCAAAAGCAATGGGGCTGCTCGCCCACCGAACTGCCGGCTGCGATTCTCAAGCGCCTGCCGCTGCGCTTCAACTACGACGACAACTACTTCTTCCACAAATTCCAGGGCATGCCCGAAGAGGGCTATACCGTGATGATCGAACGGATCCTCGATCATCCGGGCATCACCGTGGAGTTGAACCGCGCCTTTGACCCCGCCGAAGCAGACGCGTGGGACCATGTGTTCTGGTCCGGCCCGCTGGATGGCTTCTTTGGCTACAACCTTGGACGCTTAGGCTACCGGACGCTTGATTTCGAAACCTTCCGCGCGGAAGGCGATTATCAGGGCTGTGCGGTGATGAACTATGGCGACGTGGATGTGCCCTATACGCGCATTACTGAACATAAGCACTTCAGCCCGTGGGAGGATCACGAGAACTCGATCCTCTATAAGGAAAGCGCGCGCGAATGCGGGCCTGATGACATCCCCTATTACCCCATTCGCCTGGTCGATGAAAAAGCCATGCTGGCCGATTACGTCGCCGCGGCGCAAGCGGTGGAGAACGTGACCTTTGTGGGCCGCCTTGGCACCTATCGCTATCTCGATATGGATGTGACCATCCGCGAAAGCCTTGATTGCGCCGCCGACTGGCTGACGGCAGAGGCTGCAGGCGCCCCTGCCCCCACCTTTTCCAAGGCCCCGCTGTGACACTCGCCGCTGTTGTCGTCACCTACCAGCGGCTGGCGCAGCTGCAGCTGACCGTCGCCGCCCTGCTGACCGAGGACGTGGATCATGTGATCGTGGTCGACAACGCCAGCGCCGATGACACGCCCAACTGGCTGGCCACCCAAGATGATCCGCGCCTGACGGTGGTGACGCTGGATGACAACCTTGGCGGTGCCGGCGGGTTCGAGGCCGGGATGGCCGCCGCGCGTGACCGCTTTGACCCCGATTGGGTGGTGTTGATGGATGATGACGCCCGCCCCGAACCGGGCGCGCTGGCACAATTCCGGGCAAAAATCCCCACGTTAGACCCTGAAATCGGCTGTGTAGCAGCGGCGGTGTTCTATCCAAACGGTACGCTGTGCGAGATGAACCGCCCCTCCAATAATCCGTTCTGGAACCTTGGCCTGTTCGCCCGCACATTGGTGCGTGGCAGCCGTGCGGGGTTCCATTTGCCCGATGACGCCTTTGCCCCCGATGCCCCTGATCGCAAGATCGACGTGGCCTCTTTCGTGGGCTACTTTGTCAGCCGCGACTGCATCGCGCGGGCAGGCCTGCCCGAAGGCGGGCTGTTCATCTATGGCGACGACGTTCTTTACTCGCTCAGACTGCGGCGCGCCGGGCTGCAGATGATGCTGATGCCTTCTGTGCGGTTTGTGCATGACTGCGGCACCATGGGGCAGGGGTTCATCTACCGGCCCCTGTGGAAGATCTATTACCACTGCCGCAACGGTGTCAGCATCGCACGGCAAGCGGCAGGGCCGCTGATCTTTCCCGCCGCGCTGGCCTATTACACCGTGATCTGGTGGCGCCGTGGCAATCACTATGATGCAGATGAACGCGCGCTTTACCGCCGCATGATGTGGATCGGGTTGCGCGATGGGCTTTTGCGCCGCCGTGGCCGCAATGACGCGATCCATGCGATGGGGGCGGCACCACTGGCGTGACGGCACAGCCCGCGCTATCGTGGCCCTGAGGCAAGGAAAGACACCCGATGACAGACGCGCAAACCCCGGAAAAAGCGCCTGAAAACAATTCGTTAAAGGGTCAGGGCAACGGCCCGGGCAAGGGGAAAGGTCAAGGCAAAGGCAAGAAAGCCGCTCAGCCTCAGCGCCCGGTGCCGCAGCCCTATGTCCCGCGCCCTCCGGCCAAAGCGGCCCGTGCCAAGCCGCGGCACTGGTTCATGTTCTTTGCCTTCATCATCATGGTGGCTGCCCCCGTCTCTGTGGCGGGCTGGTATCTTTATACCCGCGCGGCCGACCAATACGCCTCGACCCTTGGCTTCACCGTCCGCTCCGAAGACGTCTCCAGTGCGGTGGATATTCTGGGCGGGCTCGGCTCGACTCTGGGCGGCGGCGGCGGCGGCGACAGTGACATCCTGTATGAATTCATCCGCAGCCAGGAAATGGTACGCGCCATCGACACCAAACTGGACCTGCGCGGCCTCTTCAGCCGCCATGTGGAACAAGACCCGGTACTGGGTTTTGACCCCGCAGGCACGATCGAAGACCTGACCACCTTTTGGCGCCGCATGGTGCGGGTGTCCTATGACACCGGGTCAGGCCTGATCGAGCTGCGCGTGCTGGCCTTTGAACCGGAAGAGGCCAAGGCCATCGCCGAGGCGATCTATGACGAAAGCTCTGTCATGATCAACGCGCTCTCGGCCATCGCGCGGGCCGATGCGACCCGATATGCGCAAGAAGATCTGGAACTCTCGCTGGAACGCCTGAAAACCGCACGCGAGGCGCTGACCGCCTTTCGCCTCGCCAACCAGATCGTCGATCCCAATGCCGATATCCAGACCCAGATCGGTCTGCTGGCGACCCTGCAGGAACAACAGGCCACCGCGATCATCGAATATCAGCTGATCTCGGAAACCGCGTCCGAGGGCGACCCCCGCGTGGCACAGGCCCGCCGCCGGCTCGAGGTGATCGAGGCGCAGGTGGAAGAGGAACGCAAAAAATTCGGCGCAGGCGGGGTTGGCCCCGGCGGTCAGGAATACGCCAAGATCATTTCTGAATTCGAGCGCCTGACCGTGGACCGTGAATTTGCCGAAACCGCCTATGCCGCAACACTCTCGGCCTTTGATGCCGCCCGGGCAGAGGCGAACCGCCAATCACGCTATCTGGCGGCCTATATCCAGCCCACGCTGGCCGAACGGTCCGAATTCCCCCAGCGCGAGGTGCTTCTGGCGCTCGTCACCCTCTTCAGCTTTCTGACATGGGCGATCATCAGCTTGATCTACTACGCCCTGCGCGACCGCCGCTAAGGGCCCTGGCATGATCCAGTTCCAAAACGTCAACAAAACCTTCTGGACCCAATCCGGCAGCAAGGTGATTGCCGATGACATCAACATCACCTTCCCCACCGGCAAATCCGTGGGGCTGATGGGCCGCAATGGCGCGGGCAAAACCACGCTGATGCAGATGATCGGCGGGCGGGTCAAACCCGACAGCGGCGTGATTGACCGCACCGGCACGATTTCGTGGACCGTGGGCTTTGCAGGTTCGTTCAATCGCGACATGACCGGCGCGCAGAACACAAAATTCATCGCCCGCGTCTATGGCGTCGATACCGAAGACCTAATGGCCTATGTGCAGGACTTTGCCGAACTCGGGCACCATTTCCACGCGCCTGTGCGCAGCTATTCGGCGGGCATGCGGTCGCGGCTGGCCTTTGGGGTGTCCATCGGTATCCCGTTTGACACCTATCTGGTGGACGAGGTCACATCAGTGGGCGACGCGGCCTTTAAACGCAAAAGTCGGCTGGCCTTTACCGAGCGGATGAAGACCGCAGGCGCCGTGGTTGTCACCCACTCTACCCGGCAGCTGAAAATGCTCTGTGATGCCGGGGCCATTTTGGAAGACGGCAAGTTGACCTATTACGATGACGTGGACGAGGCGATCGCCCAGCACCACGCCAATATGGGCTCCGATGAGGACGAGTGACGTTTCGCGCGCGAAACGTATTATGTCACATTTTTGGGGTAAAATATACTCTATTACAGGGACTTTAGAGTCTGAATAAGCCTGGCGACCACGTCCGGATCGCGCATCCTGTCACCTGACAGTTCAACTCTGCCGCTGGCCTTGCGGGTCAGGGTAATGCCCGGGGCCACGTCAATTTTTTCAGCCGGGGCGGCCCCCGTTTTGGCCCCAACACCCGGCCCGCGCAACACCCGGGTCAGCACTGCGACTTCCTCTGCCGCTGTGGCTGGCGGCGTGATCTGCAGCGCCTGTTTCAGCCGGGACGTAAAGCTTGGATCGCTGCCCAACTGCTTGGCCACCGCCAACCCCAGCTTTTCACTGATCGCCGTGGGAAACCGCAGCACATCATCCAGCGCCCGGACCAGCCCGACAAAGCTGCCGATCTTGGATCGCCGCGCACGCGGCACATGGGCAAACAGCGCCGAAAGCGCCAGCGCATCGGTGCGGTAAACACCGGCATCCTTGGCCCTCGCCACGATCCGGCCCCGTTCATAGAACGACAGATCCACGCGGACTTCATTTTCCTCGACCATCGACAGATAGGCCTCTGCCGCCTCTTGTGGCGCGCGCACAACGGCCAAAACAGTGTCTAACGCTGGGTTTTTCTCTGAAATCTCGCGCAAGGCTGTATAGCGTCGATAGCCTGAGATCAGCCCGTAGCGCCCAGCCCCCAGATCGCTGACTTCAATTGGTGTCTGCTGGCCGCGCGCCTCAAGGCTGGCAACCAGCGCCTGCATCTCGGTCGCATCCATCGCCACCCGATCCCGCACCAGAAACCCCGGATCAATCACATCCAGTGGCAGCTTTTGGATCAGCCGCCCCTCGGACCGCGCGGCGGTCAATTCGGCGGCCACCTCGGTTAGGGCGGCACTGGCTGCTGCATCATGGGCCACATCGGCAATCGGCGGCCGCGTGGACAGGGCAGGGCGGGCGGATGCCGCCGGGGCCTCTGCTACGGGCGCATCCATCCGCGCCGGGGTCAGCCGTTTACGTTTTGCCATGCCCACCTCCTGTTTCGCGTGCGAAACATCTCATGTCATTCTGCCGCCTGTTGCGCGGCCAGCTCATCCTGCCGCCATGTGCCCACCAGCAGCGATTTGAACGCCGCATAGGTGGCATCAAAGGTCTCGCGCCCGCGGGCATAGGTTTCGCGGTTGAAATCGCGATAATCCGCCTCGTAGATGCCCTGCACCTGTTCCCCCGCCTGACCGATCAGCGCCGTGAAATCCTGCCGGTGCGGCGACAACGTCTTGCCCAGATAGGCCTGCATCAGCGCCGCAAGCTCTGCCTGTTGTGACCCGTCATAGCGGGTCACAACCGCACGCACTGCATCCCATGAAAACGCCATTTCGGGTCGGCCAAGCGCGCGGGCGGCCAGGTTTTCACCGTCTTCGATGCTGGAAAACGTCGTGTGCAGCATGTCGAAAAACCGGCCCGTGCTGTCAAACTCAAGAAAACTCGCCCCCACCGGCACCAACAGGATATCCGCCGCCGCCAGACCATTGATCGTGAGGTACCCAAGGGCAGGGGGGGTATCGATAAAGACCACATCGTAGTCATCCAGCACACCATCCGCGTCCAGCACGTCGGTCAGCGCATCCCACAGCTTCCAACCGCGCCCCTGCATCCGCCAGACCGGCACCTGAAACTCGGCCCAATACAGGTTCAGCTGCGCGCCGATCAGGTCGATGTTCGGCCAATGGGTGCCCTGAATGAGGTCCGCAGCTTTGACCTTCAGCGCTTCATCCAGTGTCTCATCAAGGGGAATAGGCGCATCGCCCCGGTCAATCCGCCGCTGGTTGTCTTGGCGTAAATGCCCCGCATAATGCCGCGCCAGCAGCGGAAACACCGTCTGCCATTCATCCGTGACCTTGCCGCCAAAGATCGAGGTCATCGAGGCTTGGCTATCGAGGTCAATCACCAGCACCTTGTAGCCATCCAGCGCCGCCGACATCGCCAGATGCGCCGCCGTGGATGTTTTGCCGACACCGCCCTTGAAATTCGCGACCGCCACCATCTTGGCGGGCAGCCCCTTGGGGCGGTAGGGCAGATAGTCTTTGGCCTTGGATCCTTGGGCGGCAAAGAAGGCGCGCAGCCGCTGCACCTCATCGAGGGTGAACCACTTCGCACCACCGTCCGTTTCGGTGGTGCCCTGCGGCAGTTCGGGGTTCTGTTTCAGCACGCGCCGGAAATGCGCCTGCGCCACTGGGATCAGGTAGCGGGTGATTTCCCAGGTCGAAAACCGCCGCAATTGCCGACTGCCATCTTCGGCCAATCCCCGGCCCGCCAGATCATCACGCCCCGCTTCGCAGGCACGCGCAATCTGTGCAAAACCATCCGTAGACGTGGGCCCATCCAAGGCGGCCATTGCCGCATCAGGGGTGATTTGGGCATAAAGGGGCAGGCTGCTCATCCCGCGCTCCATGTGTTGTGTTTTGGGCAAGATACCACAAAACGCCGCACATGAAAGCAAAGGTTGAACATCGCCCCGATTTTCTTAGGAAATCCAGCGGTTTCCAGCCTCTAACGCGATCTGGATCAGGGAAAAGAAAAAAAGAGGTTGTTAGAATCCGTTAGTTGATGGTTACGCATGTGCGGCGTTTCGGCAAGTCTTTGGAATCCCCGCATGAATACCGTCACCAAAACACCGCTGCGACTCTGAAACCCCGATGAGGCGATTCTGATCCGACGCTACAACGACTCTGATCCCCCGTTCGCCAGGTAGACAGGGGCCTGTGGATAACTTTAGGGTGTCACTGAAACCCCGAAGTCAAAACAGGGGTGATTCCAAAGGGCAGGTCATGACCACCGCACCAGCTATGCGCGATTTTTTTGTCTGTGACATCTTTGATGCCGCGCCCAAAGGCGATCTTGGATCGATGGAACATCCGTTCTTTTCGCTCTCGACCCGACCCGATCGCACCATCCGCCATTATCACCACAACGGGACAGAGATTACCGTCACCCCTTCGGTGCGGGGCCGTGCCACGATCCATGACAAAGACATCCTGATCTATTGCATCAGCCAGTTGATGGCGGCGCTGAACGCAGGCCGCGCAATCAGCCGCCACCTGACGCTCACCGCCCACGATCTGCTGGTGGCCTGCCGACGCGACACTGGCGGCGACAGCTACACCCGTCTGCGCGAAGGCTTTGAACGGCTCGCAGGCACCCGGATCACCACCAATCTGGTCACCGGAGAGCTGGAGACCACCACCGGGTTTGGCCTGATTGAAAGCTGGGAGATTGTGCGCCGCACCCGCGGCGGACGCATGGTCAGTGTCAGCGTCACGCTGTCGGATTGGTTATTCCGGGCCGTGCAGGCGAAATCGGTGCTGACGCTGTCACGCGCCTATTTCACTTTGCGCAAACCGCTGGAACGGCGCGTCTATGAACTGGCGCGCAAACATTGCGGCAATCAGCGCGAATGGCGGATTTCAGTGGCGACCCTGCACACCAAGGCAGGCTCTGACGCGCCGGTGCGGGTGTTTCGCGCAGCGATCCGTAAGATGATCGCCGCAGATACGCTGCCCGATTATGAGCTGGCCGAGGAGGAGGGCGATATCATCCGCGTCACCCGCCGCCGCCTGATCGAAGAAACGCCCGGCCTGCCGCCCTTTGATGCCGAGACGCTGGATACCGCCCGTGCCATGGCACCGGGCTGGGATATCTATGCGCTCGAGGCGGAATGGCGCGCCTTTTGGGTCACCTCTGGCCGTCAGCCTTTGCGCAGCCCCGGCAAGGCGTTCCTGGGCTGGCTGCGGGGCCGCGTGCAGCGCTAGCGCCCGGGCAGGCCGCCCAGATAGGTCAGATTATAGGTCAGCGTCTCGGTGAACCGGTTCAGGATCTGCAGCCCGCTGGTACTGGCCGCGATGACGCTGTTGCCCGCAGTGCCCTCTGTGCCGGTCAGGGTCGCGCTGCCCAGACTTTCCAGCGATGGCCCGTTGCCGATCACCGCCACCCCGGGCGAGGCACCGGTGTCATAGATCACAAAGCCCCCGTGTGACGCCAATGGATGGCCCGAGGGGGCCAACCGCAGCACAGTGATCAGCACGCCACCCGACTGACAGGGGGTCGGCAGGGTGATTACCGTATCGGGCGCCACATCCACAGCCCCCCCGGTGATCGCTGCGGCCGTGGTCATGCCACTGGTGGCATCCATACGCAGCGCTTCGGTGAAACTAGCCCCATCGGGCGAGACCTTGACGCTGAAATCATCATTGCCCGCCAACCCCATCTCGGCGCGGCCCGAAAACCCGGTCTGATACAGCAGGCTCGCGGTGTCGCCCGCATTTGCCTTGTTGATCTTCAGCTGATGCCCGGCACCCGCATTGTTCAACAGCGTGGCATCCGCCGCCACCGCCAGCTTGTTGGTGGCGTCATAGCTGGCGCCAATGCCGACCCCCGCCAGATTGTTCAGATCGGGCGCGCCCGTGGTCAGATCAGCCCAATTTGCCCCGTCATAGACCCTGATCTCACCTGCGGCGGCATCATAGGCCCGCAAGCCGGTGCGCGGCACCACATAAAGCCAGCCACCCCCGCGCCAGCTTGCGATTTCGCCTGTGCGCCCGGCCCAGGCCCCGCTGGCCCCGGCAGCCACCACCCAGGCCTGCCCCTCATTGGGGCTGCCGGGCGGGGTGGTGGTGACAAAATCCTGCACCACCAGCTGCACCAACAGGTCCAGCTGTTCGACGGCTTCGTTGTGGGTCACATGTTTCTGGGCCTGGCCCGCCTGAATATAGGGCAGGTTCAGGCTGGGCGAGGATTGGGACATGGGGGTGGCCACCTTTGTTAAACCGATTTGCCGCAGGATCAGGCAAAGCGGTGAACGCCTGCTTGCAGCACCGTGCGGTGCCAAAGCGGTGAAAAATCGCGCAACAATCGCCATGATTTGGTCAGATTGTTTCAATAAACCTCGGCCTCAGGCATGCTATGACAATTGACCGCAGTGGGACCAAAACCGTGAATATTCAGACCTTCGACAGCGTCACATCATCCGTCAAACTGGTGATCTGGGACCTTGATGAGACCTTCTGGAAAGGCACGCTTTCGGAAGAGGGCATTGAACCCATTCAGGCCCATATCGACATGGTCCGCACGCTGGTCGATCGCGGCATCATGTGTTCGATCTGTTCCAAGAACGACTTTGATCAGGCCAAGGCGGCGCTGGAAAAGCTGGGTATCTGGGACATGTTCGTCTTTCCCCATATCGCCTGGTCCCCCAAGGGGCAGGCGATTGAGAAAATGGTGCGTGACATGGGGCTGCGCGACGAAAACGTGCTGTTCCTTGATGACAACCACCTCAACCTCGAAGAGGCGCAGTTTTTCAACACATCCCTGATGGCGGTTGAGGCGCATGGCGACATGACCGGGCTCTTGGCGCTGCCGCAGCTCAAGGGCAAGGATGACAGCACCCATTCCCGCCTCGCGCAGTACAAGGTGATGGAGCAGAAGCAATCCGAACAGGCGGATGCAGGCCTGTCGAATACCGAATTTCTGAAACAGTCCGAGATCAAGATCCGCATCATCACGGACGTGGAAAACCACATGGACCGGGTGCTTGAGATCCTCAACCGCACCAACCAGCTGAACTTTACCAAGGTGCGCGCCAATACCGACGCAGAGCGGCAAGACCTCGCGGACCTCCTCGCGGTGTCGGGCATGCATGCGGGCCTGATCGAGGTGCGCGACCGCTATGGTGATTACGGCATCGTTGGCTTCTTTTGCGTGCGCACCAAGTTTTCCGGCACCACCGTGCATCACCTGGCATTTTCCTGCCGGACGCTGAACATGGGTGTCGAACAATGGGTCTGGAATTATCTGGGCCGCCCCGACTTTAAACATGTGGGGCCCGTCGCCGGTGAGCTGTCAGAGCCTGAGACGGTCGATTGGATCACCGAAGTCACCGATTTCGACACCGGCGAGAACGAGCTGGAAGAACGACGCCTTTGTCTGGTGGGCGGCTGTGATTTGTTGCAGGTCAGCTTTTACTGCGGCACCAACCGCGATGAATTTGTGAACAAGCAGGACGATCAGGGCATGTTGGTGCGCTATGATGACGTCGGCTTTTTCATCAACCCGCGCGATCCGCAGCTGAAACACTCCAAACCGCTGCAACGCTTTGCGGGCTATACATTGGACGAGATGAAGGATCTGGACCGATCCCTGCGCGAGGCGGACCTGATCCTGCTGTCGATGTATTTCTCGATCCCGTCAGACAACCTTTTCACCTATGGCGGGCAGGAATGGGGCGGCAAATATTACGCCACCATTCCGCCGCGTCGGATGAAAAAGCTGATGAAAGATCCCGATCACGCAATGCGCTTTGCCAAGGAAATGTTCCACCGCCGCCTGCCACTGGAAGAGCGGTTGGAATTGACCCGCCGCAGCTTTGAACACGCCGACACGCTGCGCGATCCTGAAACGCCGCTCTTTATTCTGTCGGCGGTGACCAAACACGGGCAACAGGCCGAACGCACGCTGGCCATGCGCCAGGGGTTCAACACGATGTGCCGCGACTTCTGTGCGGGCCGCCCCAATACCTATTTTGTCGATATCGACACCCTGCTGGACGACGATGAATTCGCCGACAGTGACCACTACACACGCACCGGCTATTTCAAGATCGCCGAGTTCGTGAACCAGAACGCAAAATCCTGAAGGCCCGTCAGAGGCCAGCACCAAGAGGCAGAAGACCATGAGCAAGTTTGACCATACAGGGGGTCATGTGACACCCGTGATGACATCGAAAACCGATCTGACCTATGACGTCCTGCTGGATGAAATCGCCTGCCGCGCCAAGACATGGGCCTGGTGGCATGACGACAAGGGTGACCAACTGACCGTGAATTTCACCACCCACGGGGCGATGGAATTTGACACCAGCCACAAGGACGTCGCCGCCTGGATGGCGGATGCCCACAAGGACGGCTGGACGATTGAACCGTTTTCCTGCCTGGTGCTGGAAACGCTGGCCGATCTGACCGGGGCGACCACGGCGCTTGATATCGGTACACACTACGGCTTTATCTCGCAGTTCATGCTGCGCCTGCCGCAGATGACCCGCGTGGACGGGATCGAAATGAATCCCTTTGCCGCCGGTGTTGTGGCGGCCAACCATGCGAAAAACCCCGGATTAGACCCTGATAACCGCTATCATATGCATGTGGCGGGTCTGTCGGACACATCCGCGCTGAATCAAACGGTCTGGTATGAAGGCATGCGTCTGGCCTTTGAAAAGCGCGGCCGCTGGACCGAAGGCACGCTGGATATCCTCAGCTTGCGTGATCTGTGCGACCGCATCGGCCATGTGCCTGATCTGATCAAGATCGACATCGAAGGCTGGGAAGGGCGTCTGGTCGATGACCTCAACCACATTCTGGATCAGCACCACCCTGCGGTGCTCTTGGAACTGCACTGGGACGAAATCGTCGAACGTCACGGGGCCACGCGCCGCGACATCATGATGGCCTTCCTGTCGCACGGCTATCGCTGTGGCCGGTTGCAATGGCACCAGAAAATGCCCAAGGCCGGGTTCCTGCAAGAGGTTACGGTTGAAAACCTGGACGAGATGCTGGGCAATAAAAACCACGCGATGTTTGCGCTTTTTTAAAAGGTTTGGGCACCTCTGCCATATGGGGACCGCAGCGCTGCCTCAAAACGGCCACGCCCCTTGGCAAATTTCAGCGGCGCGGCGCATCACCACGTGGTGGTGCAGCGGCAACATGATATGACGCGCCTCAAACGGCGGCAGCAGGATAGGGCAGGCCTTCATGACATCCGTGATCGACACAATCGACTGGGGCACCAAGCAGGACGACAATGTCGTGACCGTCTACTTTGTGCCCCAGGGCCAAAGCCGGACCTTTGCACCGGGTGAAACGGTGACCTCCGAAGGGTTCAACGCCTACGAAAAGGCGCAGTTCCAAAAGGCCTTTGACAAGATCGCATCGGTCAGCGGGCTGACCTTCCAGATCGTGACCGGGACCACCGCGGGCGCCAATGCCGATTTTCAGATGGTGCTGGACACAAATGAAATCCGCAACATGCCCGAAGACGACCAGTTTCTGGGCTATTTCAACCCGCCCGGCGAAACCTTTGAAGGCGTGGGCGTCTTTAACGGGGACCTGTGGGACCGCAACGAAGGCGGCGATCTGCGCATGGGCGGCTTTGGCTATGTCACCATCGTGCATGAATTGATGCACGGTCTGGGGGCGGCCCATCCGCATGACAATGGCGGCAGTTCGACCATCATGCAGGGCGTCACGGATGCCTTTGATGACTATGGCCGCGACAACCTCAATCAGGGTGTCTATACCACCATGTCCTACAACTCCGGCTATCTGACCGGACCGGTTGGCTCTGCCCCCGGCTTTTCAGCCACCTACGGCTATGAGGCGGGACCGATGGCGCTGGATATCGCGCTGCTGCAAGACCTTTACGGCACGACCGCGCGCAACACCGGCAACACCGTCTACAAACTGCCCGATGCCAACAAGGGCGGGACCATGTGGCGGTCGATCTGGGACACCAAGGGCTTTGACGAAATCCGCTATGACGGCAACCGCGATATCACCATCGACCTGCGTCCGGCCACGCTGCAATACGGCGAAGGGGCAGGGGGCTATATCTCGGCCGCGCGCGGCATTGCGGGTGGCTATACCATCGCCAATGGCGTGACCATCGAAAAGGCTGTGGGCGGCAACGGTGATGACACCATCGTCGGCAACAAGGCCGCAAATGTGATCGTGGGCCGCAATGGCGCTGATGTGGTCAATGCAGGGCGGGGCCGCGACACGATCTATGGCGGCAACAACGCTGACAAGCTCAATGGCAACGACGGCCGGGACGAGATCTTTGGCGGCTATGGCAATGACCGGATCACCGGCGGCTGGAAAGACGATATCCTGCACGGGCAGGTGGGCAATGACTTTATCA
>NZ_JBGCUN010000006.1 GCF_041103235.1 Yoonia sp. R2331
CACCGCGCAAAGGATGATGTCTCGCGGAAAACGGTGATGCTTGAATGGTGATTGACGCGCCATGATCGACCTCAAAAAGCAAGAAAGTTGTTAAATAGCGCCGCTAATGCAACAGTCCCCTTCAAGGAGCTCATCGGACATGACCCCACCGCGCCAAATGTCGTCATCATGTCCGTGGTCGTCGATCCTGCAGAGCAGGGCAAAGGTCATTCGCGGGCGTTAACAGACGAATTCGTCGGACAAATGCGACGGAAGGGTAAGCAGAGGATCCACCTGATGTGCAAAGACCACCACGTGCCGCTTTATGAGAAGTTCGGTTATGAATACTCGAAGCCTTCTGCATCTGAACACGGCGGCATGACGTGGCATGAGATGGTCATGACGTTGTAGGCCCCAATGCCGGTCGCGAACTGGAGCAGAAATTGGCTCGAACCCATTCAAAGTCTGCTACGTCCCACGATGTGTGAGTTCGATGAAGCGTCGAGTTGGCGCTTGCAGCGAATGTCTGGTTCGACGGGCCGCACCGCAGCATCTTGATCGTCAGTTGAATGACAGGAATGGGCCGCCATTGCAGACTGTGCGAATGATCCAGGTCCGGTTGTCGCAGAGCATCAGCGCTCACGGCCTACGTGACTATCGCAGCCGCCCGGCCAGCCAAAGACAGCGGACAGACATGGTTGTGTTCGCTCATATCAAGGGGCAATCCCGTCTGAGCCTTGGCAGCTACGACCGCCCACGAATGACCTAGAGTTGACAGAGTTCGGTCTGAGCATCGTCCATCGCCGCGTTGGTCGGTTGATGCGTGAGAACGGCATACGGGTCGAAAGGTCGAAGAAATACAAGGTGACCACAGATCGCAACCACGCCCTCAACTTCGCGCCAAAACTGCTGAACCGGGACTTTGCAGCGGACGAGCCCAACCGGAAATTGACGGGCGACATCAGCTTAGTGTGGACGCGAGAAGGTTGGCTGTATCTCGCTGTGATCTTGGATTTGCATTCCCGCCGTTTGATCGGCTGGGCGGTCAGCAATCGGATGAAGCGAGACCTCGCGATCCGAGCGTTACAAATGGCCGTGGCGCTCCGCCAGCCTCCCGAGGGCTGCATCCATCATGCGGATCGCGGCAGCCAATATTGCTCCCACGACTATCAGAAGCTTCTGCGCCAGCACGGTTTCTAGGTATCGATGAGCGGTAAGGGCAACGGCTATGACAACTCCGCTGCCGAGACCTTCTCCACGGCCATCAAAGCCAAGCTGATCCATGGCGGGTTTTGATCTTACTGAAAATACTAAGATTTTAGTGATTTAGGTGGCGGTGAACGGGTGTTGTCAGAGCCCCGGATGCGCCCATATTAACCATAAATTAACGATTTGAACGCTAATTCGACAGCGGGGATGGCAGCCATCAATCATGATCGAAAACAGGCAATTTTCAGGTTTCGATCATTTGGAACGGTCGCGAATTTCGGGCAGTCCCCAGCCCGTTTCTGCCGTGAAACCGGCGTCACGATCCGATTGAGGAACAGAAATTGAAAAGTAAGAATCCCCTTTTTGCAAGCGCCTCGGCGCTTCTCATTGCGATGTCCGGTTTTACAGCCCCGCTTGCCGCGCAAGAGGAGGCACTGGTTGAGCTGAACGTCGCCTCTACCTTCTCCTCAGCCATGCCCATTTTGGGCAATACAACGGGGCAACTGGCTGAAAACGTCGCGAAAATGTCGAACGGAACGCTTATTCTAGTCGCACATGAACCCAACGGCCTTGTCCCCGCCTCCGAGACTGTCGTTGCCGTCTCCGATGGCCGCGTGGATGCAGCATGGGCTGGCGCCGGATGGTTTTCCGGGCGTGACAGTGCGTTCAATATGTTTTCAAGCGTGCCATTCGGTCCGGATATGGGCGAATATCTGGCCTGGATGTATCACGGTGGTGGCCTTGAGTTGTCGCGCGAACTTTTTGCTGAACATGGGGTCCATAATCTTCCCTGTGGCATGATCCCACCCGAAGCCTCCGGCTGGTTCAGTAAGGAAATCAACACGGTCGAAGATCTCGAAGGGTTGCGTATGCGCTTCTTTGGCCTTGGCGCACGGATCATGCAGCAGTTCGGTGTTGAAACCAGCCAGAATGCCCCCGGCGACATCCTTGCCGAGATTCAGAATGGCAATCTGGACGCGACTGAATTTTCCCTGCCTGCCATGGATCAACGTCTCGGGTTTCAGAATGAGCTCAAATATTACTATTTTCCGGGCTGGCACCAGCAGGCCACTTTGTTTGATCTCTACTTTTCGATCGACACATGGGAGAGCCTGTCGTCGTCTCACCAGACGATACTGACAACGGCCTGTGGGGACCAGATCCGCAGCATGATCGCAGAGGGTGAGGCCAAACAATGGGAAGCGATGCAGCAAATGCAAGCGGAGGGGGTTGAACTCCGTCGCTGGCCTGCGGCGACCCTCGTCGCGTTCGAAGATGCATGGCTTGAAATCGTGGCCGAGGAACGTGCGCAGAACCCTAATTTCGAACGGGTTTGGGAGTCCTATTCGTCCTTCCGCGAAAACTATGAAATCTGGAAGCACTTCAGCTTCTTGTAACGCCGTTCAATCGGGCTTTGGCAATGCAGGAACCAGAAGAGTCGGCCAATGCCGAAACGGCAAAGGAAACGAGAAGCATCAGGACCACCTTGGCTCTGTTGTTTCTCATGTTCCTTGGGCTTGTCGCAGGGTCAACTCTTCTGAATATGCATCAAATCTCGACGATCGGTTCGGCAACCGGAGAGTTGCAGTCGATCGCACTTCCCCGGTCCCAGATTGTCGGGGAAATCGAGCTCGCCCTGACGTCCCATACCTTGCTGGCAAAGCAGCGCTCGCAAACCACGGATTTCCGCCGACTTGCTGGCATTATCGAACAAATGGAGCAGGAAGAGGCGCAATTTCGTGCGAAGCTGAACGAATTGCGCCCCTATCTGGTAACCGAAGAAGAGCATAATATCCTGACCGGGATTTCGGCGTGTTTCAACGTTTACCTGACATTCCTCGCGGGGGTTCAGACCCTCCTGGAGCAAGGGCAATTGGCCCGTGCGCAGGTAAGTCTGGAAGGGGATACCCAAGCCGCGATTGATGCTGTGTTCATCGAGCTGGCCCACCTGATCGAGTTGAGCCATCAGGAAGTCGATACGATGAGTGCGGCCGTGGTTGATGCGCAAACGCTGGCCCGCAGGTTGTCTGCCTTTGCGGTGGTTGCGGGGGTTGTGGCAGCGACTGTTGCGCTGATTTGGTCATCACGCCATGTCAGCCGTCCTTTGCTTGAAATCAGTGCGGCCATGCGCCTTTTGATCGAAGGCAAGGATGAAATACAAATCCCGGATCAGGCCCACCGTCTGGATGAAATCGGGGTATTGGCCCGTGCGGCAACAGCGTTCCGCGCAACCATGCTAGCCACCCGTGATATCGCCGCCGACCTTGAAAGCGAACGCAGCCGGCTGAGCGCCACGATACACAACATGCCGCTGGGCCTGTGTATGTTCGACAAAGACGGGGAGCTTATCGTCTGGAATGCCGCCTTCGAAGAAATCTGGCGGTTTGATGCCAATACCCTTTCGACCGGAACCCAAAAGAAGATCGTTGGGCAGATGATCGAGGAACAATGCGATGCATCGACGTCGGGATTTGTCAGCACCGGCCTGAGTGAGGGCCTCGCCAACTACAAATCTGATTCCAGTATTCTGACGACGCGCGATGGGCGTAAGGTTTCGGTCACGTTCCAACCCTCGGCTGCGGGTTTGATCCAGATTTGCGAAGATGTGAGTGAGCGGATCGAGCAAGAAGAACAGATTCGCTTCTTAGCGCACAAGGATCCGTTGACGGGGCTGGCGAACCGGAGGGCGTTTGAAACAGCTATCGAAACCGCTCTGCAGCATGATAGTGTTGACGACCAGCTTGCTGTTCTCATCATCGATCTGGATCGTTTTAAACATATTAACGACACCCTTGGTCACCCGATCGGGGATCAATTGCTTAAGGCGGTGTCAAAGCGGCTGAACGGGCTTTTGACCGAGGATGATTTTGCCACACGCCTTGGGGGGGACGAATTTGCCGTGATCCAATCGGGCGGCAACCAGCCGGCAGCAGCCAAGGTGCTTGGCTTTCGGATCAATAAGGAGCTGGCCACCCCCTTTGAGATTGAGGGCCACCGCATCCAGATCGGGGGCAGCATCGGCGTGGCGATCTACCCTGAACACGGCACCTGTGCCGATGAACTTCAGCGGAATGCCGATCTGGCGCTTTATGGTGCCAAGGGGGCAGGCCGTGGCCGATGTCAGATTTTTGATGTGTCCATGAAACGTCAGCAAAAAGAGTTGCACGAGCTGGAACAGGCGCTGCGCACCGCCGTGCGAACTAGGGCGTTGCACATGGTGTATCAACCGTTGTTTGACCTTACGACAGGCCAAGTCTGTGGTGCTGAAGCTTTGGCGCGGTGGGATGACCCAGATCGCGGGCCGATCCCGCCGTCAAGGTTTATCCCGCTGGCCGAAGAGTTACACGTGATCCGCTCGATCAGCGCCGCCATGTTGCCGTCGGCCTTTCGCGCGGCGCAATCATGGCCTGATCACGTCTATCTGAGCATCAACCTCTCGCCGCAGCAGATCCACGAGGGCGACATCAAAGCGGAGCTGTTGCAGGCATTGGCACGCGAAGGGTTGAGCCCGGATCGAATTGAAGTAGAAATCACCGAAGGTGTTTTGTTGCGCGACAGCAGCAAGACATTGGAAACACTATCTTCCTTGCGGGCGGAGGGAATGTCGATCGCCCTGGATGATTTCGGTACCGGCTATTCCTCTTTGCAGTATTTGCGCACCTTCCCCTTTGATCGGGTGAAGATCGACGGAAGCTTCATGAAAGACATCGACACAGATGACCGCGCGGCGGACATCATCGATGCCGTCACCTCTCTGTGTAAAACATTCAACATTGCCGTAACGGCGGAGGGGATTGAAACTCAAAGCCAGTTGGAATTCGCCCGAAAGGTTGGGTGCGCCATCGGGCAGGGGTATTTCCTTGGGCGGCCAGCGCGAGCGACGGATATGGCTGAGTGGTTCAATCGCCCCAAAGTCATCAGCGCATAGGCGAACCTTTTTTAGGGGAAACAACGCTAGCGCTGTGTGCGATGGTTTTCGATCAGCCAAGCAGCCCCATTTTGCAGCGTTTCGGCGTTTAGGGCGGCCAAGACGCTTGTGTTTATGCGTTCCAGATCAAACTCGGCCAGGGTTGCGCGATACGGGCGTTCGGCCCGGGCAAAGGCGTCCGCGATGCCGCAGGCAGCTTTGCATTTGGGACTGTTGCAATAGCGGCGCATTTAGCAACCTTCTAGCTTTTTGAGGTCGATCATTGCGCAACAACCTAATTTGGAGTGACCATTCAGCCATGAAGCGGCTCCTGAGTTGCCGCCAGAGCTTCCGCTCCCTGCGAACAGCCAAAGCGACGCTCAGCGGCATCGAAACCATCAGAAACATC
Source organism: Yoonia sp. R2331 (assembly GCF_041103235.1). Taxonomy (NCBI): domain Bacteria; kingdom Pseudomonadati; phylum Pseudomonadota; class Alphaproteobacteria; order Rhodobacterales; family Paracoccaceae; genus Cognatiyoonia; species Cognatiyoonia denitrificans. The sequence continues at coordinate 5,505 of NZ_JBGCUN010000006.1, forward strand.
AAGCACGGCCACAACCATCACAAGCAACAAGGTGTTCTGGGGGAGGTCCAGTTCATCAGCGAACTTTTCGTGGCCGCTTGATCCAGCGCAAAAACCTGTACTATCGATCAGCGCCTATCAATTAATGCAACAGTCCCGTTGGTTTCATGCATGGCTTCATTACGCTGGAGCCAAATACCGAGACTATATACATATGTTCGGATAATTATGATCCAAGCTGCGATTCAGGCGTTCGTTGGGACGATCCAACAATCGGGATTGATTGGGGCTTAGGTCAAGATCAGCCCATTTTGAGCGAGAAAGATGCAGCAGCGCCCTGCCCAAGCCAGATTGCTTCTCCATTTTTGCACACGGAGTGAAAGTTGTTGGCAGATCCGTCATGCTCCATTTAGGAGGCTCCTGGATTTATTGATGCATCGTCGCCTTTAGGCTTTCCCGCCAGTAAGATTGCATTCGCAGCGAATGTCCGGAATGCGGAGTGCCTCCGCAGCATCGAGGGAGCAGTCCGGATGTCAGCTCTGGGCCGTTCCTGCTTCCTCAAACAAACACAAAATCATTGTTCGAGATGTCAGACAGATCAACGTCCTCCAAGATTAAGGTACTGTTGTTCCAGGCGACTTGAACATCGTTTCCATTTACGGTTGAGATCGTAAGGTCTGCAAACGTCACTCCGGCCATCTCGATCTTGTCCTTACCAACGGTGAAGTCGGTGATGATATCGTCTCCAAGATCGGTGACATCGGCAAAAACAAACGTATCACTGTCAACACCACCGGTCATGACGTCGTTTCCGTCGTCAGCACCGCCGATGATCCGATCGTCGCCATGGCCGCCATCAAGCACATCGTTTCCGAACCCACCGTCAAGCGTGTCTCCGCCGAGGCGACCGTAGAGCGTATCATTGCCCCAACGCCCGAAGAGCGTGTCGTGACCGGCAAGGCCATCGATGACATTCGTCCCGGTACCGCCCGTCAGGTGGTCTGCTGTTTCACTCCCATTGAGGTTCTCAATACCAGTCAATGTATCGCCAGCGGCTTCTCCGCCTACTCCGATCACCGAGGCTTGGGACAGGTCAATAGTCACACCGTCAGCCGACTCACTGTAGTCAGCTGTGTCGATGCCATCGCCACCATTGATTGCATCTGCGCCACGACCACCGACAAGGAAATCATTGCCAGTATCAGCACCGCCGTAGAGGAAGTCATCGCCAATCCCAGCGTGCAAGTAGTCGTTGCCGTTGCCGCCGCTCAGCGTGTCATTGCCTAATTGACCATAGAGCGTGTCTTCTCCTTCGCGGCCGTTGAGGACGTCGTCACCATCGCGCCCTTCAAGAACATTGACGTCTACGTTGCCCATAAAGTCGTCGCTGTAGTCTGTGCCTTTCAGGCTTTCGATACTCGTCAGCGTATCGCCATTTGCATGGCCACCTGACGCCGTGATCGTCGTCGCGGAAAGATCAATCGTGACGCCCGCAAGTGAGCCTGCATAGTCCACGGTATCAAGGCCAAGCCCACCGCTGATTACGTCGCCACCACCAAGACCCCATAGCGTGTTGTCGCCGTCAGTCCCGATCAGGGTATCCGCGAATGCTGAGCCTTCCGCGCTCTCGATGTCCTGCAAGACATCACCAGTCGCATGGCCGCCTGAAGCTGTGTTGGTTGTGAGATTGATGCTGACCGCCGCGTTGGAACTCGCGTAACTGACGGTATCATTGCCATTGCCACCAATAATCGTGTCGGCTGCAGCGTCGCCTGATAGCCAGTCTGCGCCGTCGCCGCCGTGGAGTGTGTCGATACCGTTGCCACCAAAGAGAGCATCCTGGCCATCTGACCCGAATAGGTCGTCCGCACCGCCACGTCCATAGAACGTGTTGGCGTTGTCATCACCGGAGAGGTCGTCGTCCTGAGCAGATCCGAGGAGAGTCTCTACATTTACGATACGATCTCCCTCAGCAGCACCCGTCAAGCCGTGAATCCCATCAGCAGCACCCAGATCAATACGTACAGACAATCCAACATCAGAGTAGTCGAGTGTATCGATGCCCGTTCCGCCGTTGAGTGAATCAGCGCCGGTACCACCGATCAGTACGTCGTTTCCGGCTGCCGCCAGGATTGTGTCCTCGTCCGCTCCGCCGTCCAAAATGTCATCGAAGCCGCCGCCGTAGAGTTCATCGGCGCCTGCACCGCCATAAACAGTGTCCTGACCGGCTCCAGTGCCAAGTGCTGTTCCAAAGAAACTGTCGTTGCCGTCACCCAGCTGGACAAAGTCGTCTCCTGCGCCGCCCCAGGCCCGATCATGACCTTCGCCCGCGTAGATCGTGTCACCTCCGGCACCACCTGTTAGAATATCGTGGCCATTGCGTCCGCTGATTGTGTCGTCACCATCACCGCCCTCAAGCACGTTATCGCTGTCGTCACCGCGCAAGACATCGTCATGCTCCGACCCGAAGAGACCCTCAATGTTAGTCAGAATGTCGCCCGTGGCGTGACCACCAGATGCCGTGTTGTTCAATAGATCGACATTGATGCCAGCGCTGGATCCCTGGTAGTTCGCGCTATCGAGCACTCCGCCACCGCCATCCAATACATCAGCCCCTTCGCCACCATTCAGGATGTCACGACCATTGCCACCATAAAGAAAGTCGGCACCATCGTTGCCAAACACGACGTCGTCATCATTGTCGCCATAGACTGTGTCAGAGTCATACCCGCCGTCCAAGTGATCGGCTCCATTGCCCCCGAAGAGCGTGTCGTCGCCCAGATTGCCAAAGACACGATCTGCTCCAGCGCCACCATGGACGGTATCCGTTCCATTCCCGCCATGCAGTCGATCGACTCCCGTTCCACCGAAAAGTCTGTCAATTCCTTCGTGTCCTTCGATCAGGTCATGACCATCCTGACCATAGATCCAGTCAGTGCCTCCACCGCCTCCCAGCGCGTCGTCGCCTGAGCCACCATGGATGGTGTCACCCCCTATGCCGCCATTGACCAAATCACTGCCAGATCCAGCGGCGATGGTATCTTGCCCGTCTCCACCAAAGACATTGTCGCTTCCTGACCCGCCAGCTATGTCGTCCTGTCCATCCCCGCCATGAAGGTTGTCGCCCCCGGTTCCACCCACAACAGAGTCATTCCCAGCACCCGGCATCACTGTGTCCGAACCAAAGCCTGCGTTGATCGCGTTGCCATCGCCATCGCCCGAGATGTGATCTGCACCTGAAAAACCAAACAGCGTACCACTTGTGCTCCACGGGTCATCGCCGACGTTCGCTAAGTCATCACCCATGGTTGCATAGTTCTGGCGCACATAGTCGGTAGAATCCAATTCGTCATCAGTCGACAATACCACCGACGACCCGTCAGAGAACTCGACAGTCTCAATGTCAATGAGATCAAGTACAATTGTCCCCGATGCAATCGAATGGACCAATTGCCACTGATTTCCAGACACATGATCGAATTCGATGTTGGAGGAGTTTGCGCGGTTCAGGATCAAAGTATCGTTGCCCTTACCGCCGCGCAGAATGCTCCAACCTTGATTGGCGAAGCCAACGTCATCTGCCGAGCGCACCATTTCAAAGACATCGTCGCCGTCACCGCCAAAAAGCGCGTCATCGCCGCGCCAGTAGCCAATGGTGTCATTTCCCTTGCCGCCATAGACAACATCATCACCTGAACCCCCGTGCATGCTGTCATGACCGTCATCGCCGTTGAGATAGTCGTCACCTTCACGGCCAGCAATCACATCGAGGCCACCGCCGCCCATGACCAGATCGTCGCCTGTCTCGGCTACAACCGTGTCATCGTTGTCGCCTGCCGTAACGATGTCATCGCCCACACCGGCCCAGATTTTGTCAGCGCCACTTCCGCCGAAGATGTTGTCCGTGCCGTTGCCGCCGAAGATTGAATCTGCACCGGCGCCGCCATCTAGGTGGTCATTGCCGTTGCCGCCTTTGATAGTATCCGCGCCATCCCCACCGTAGAGAGGTGTGTCGTAGGTCAGGCCGGTGGCATCCAGCGTATCCGCCCCTTCGTTGCCGTAGGCCGCCTCAACCCGGTGTTCTGCGAGGTCAATTGTAACCCCGCTTGTGCCGTCTACGATGATCGTGTCGATCCCATTACCCCCGTCGATCAGATCGCGCAAGCGGCCATTCGAACCAATCTGACCGCCGAAGTCAGCAGCATTCACGATCAATGTGTCATTGCCATCCCGAGCTTTGATCTTGTCGACACCGCTTCCCCCGGAAAGCACGTCGTCGCCGTGACCACCCAGAACAATGTCGTCACCGCCACGACCGTCAATCTCCACCGCGAGGGTATGGCCAGTCGCGTCCAAGGTGTTCGCGTCGGCGTCGCCAATCGCACCGTCGACCATATCAGTCGTGAGGTTATAGTTTTCGAAAGACTTTCCTGCGAGTTCGGCGATGCGGATCCTACCGCCAGCTTCATAAACAATGTCGTAGCCGAAGGCCGTGTCGACGCGGCGGAAGCCGTGTTTGTCGTGATCAAGAGATAGATCAATTACTCTATCAAACGAACTGACGCCATCTATGGTTAGGAAAGAATACCCCTTTATCTGAGCGCCAATCAAATGAACATCGTTGAACGGATTATTGAAATCGATTTCAATATACCCGCTCGGAACTACTTCAGACGAACCATCAATCTCGAAATGAGACAAGCCGATATTTTCAATTCCGAATTCACCTAAGTGAAAAATCTCACCCTCTTCCGATATGCCGTTGCCGTTGAGATCCCTCCAAACACGTAATTCAGCCCAAACAGAATCGCTTTCATCAATTACGCCATCACCGTTAGAGTCAAATTCGCGCTTTAAGGCTTGTAGATCCGTGTCACCCTCCTGTCCCCAGAAGGAAAACGCCAATTCTCGTGTCTGGTCTATCTGACCATCACCAATCCCCCTTGACCCATCCGAATTTAGATCAATAACCAAGAAACCATCATTCGGGCTAATCCAACTTGTTCTTTCCCGGAAGCCATCATCATCGACATCAAACCAAGCGTTTGAACCGCTTATTATTCCAATTCCATCACCATCTAGATCCAAGACCACAGGCTGAATACTGCCGGGCCGTGGCCTTGGAGGAATAGATGGTCCAGCTTCATACTCCTCGTCATCATCATCAACGTCCCCATCGCCATCTGAATCCCAACCCTCCGATATCCAACGACCATCATTGCTTACTGAAATGACGGTGATGGTAGAGCTGGTTCCATCATCGTTATCCCCAGTTACGAACTCAACATCGACGACATTTTCGATTTCGCTGACGTTAGCAGTATGAATCTTACCATCGTCTCCATACCTAAAAACAGTTCCTTGGTGTTCAACTCCCTCTGTCAGCATTGCCTCCAGCGACTCGCCAACAAGTGTAGGATTGTACCAATAATTATGCTTCGCCATATAGATGGCCAAAGCATCAGCCAGCATTAAACTCTCTATAACACCAAGCCCAGAAGCTTGGGCCTGGAAATCAAAGGCTGCTTGCGCTAAATCAGCAGCTCCCGATGCTTCCTTGATAGCTTCGGTAACGGCACTCTCAAAAGTCGGTGCATTGACCATGTTCACATAGACCATGATCTCAACTAGTTTTGAGGAGATTTCCCTCGCAACCGCTAATTTATCTGCGGATTCTGACAAAGAGTCGACTAACTCGTTGTATTCATCTTCTTTCTTCTCCAACACAGCATTTACTGTGATGTCATACCAAACGCCGTCGGTTGCCTTCATTCCATCGGCGGGCCCACGCGAGCTTCCGGACAGGGCTCCTTGCTCCACAAATCCAACTTCTGCTTGCGAGGTCAATCGGTTACGAGCCGCTTGTTCAGGCGTTCTTATCGCAATATCGATATGCTTGTTCTTGTTAAATGTGACTTCCACTTCCACAATATCACCCCTTCAAACAACGGACGAATAATTCAGATTTCAAGACTTCTTCGGGTGCGATATCTGGAAAATCCAACCTAGCAAAACACGTTAACGCAACAAGTCCGCGAATTGGCATGAGTTCTTCATTTCGTTCAACTGCCGCCACCAGATGTTTTGGAAATAAAATTTTGTCTCCACCCACCTTTGAAGAAATGTCGTAAATAAAAAAATTTGAATATGCCGCACGACGAAAATTGCCACCTTCGGAATCAAGCAAAGAAAGGGTGGAGAGCGAAAGATAAGTTGCGGCTTCAAAGGACCATTCACTTCGCGGATTCAAATATTCGGTAACTGGAGCAAGATAGTCATACCTTGGCCGGAAGGTCCCCTCAAGCTCGGTACTGAGCTCGATACCATAACCGCCTCTAATCAAAAGCGACATTGCTGCAGCATCGCAAGGCGCGACATCAGACGACCAATCCACATTATCTTGAACGAGATCGATTGCGGCTAGACACGCTGGCTCGTCATTTTCTTGAGTGAGTACTGGCGTGGGGAGGCAAATTGCGCTCCCAAAACAAGTAAAGAAAATTACGGCCAAAGGTTGCTCGAATAGTTTTCTCAATTTCATAGTGCATCCGTACTAGACAAGATCGAATTTTACCAAAGTTGGTTCCTACATTGCAAAAGCCAACGAGGAGTAGAAATCAAGAAACTTGACGACCCACAACCCGAAAATACACTCACTCTTCATTTGGCGAGGAGATTTTTCATGCGTTCGTACGAAGCCGCGCGCGGCCTGTTCAGCTTTCTTGCCTACTGCGCCTGGGTGCTCATTATCATCTGTGGATTGCTCGCATTCGTGGCGGCTCAGCGGTCGCGGAGGGTAGTTTCGTCCGGCAGGGCGGTCCCATTCGAGTCTTCCTTGCCGCCATGCCCCGCCACATGTTGGCCTGAATCGGTGTCTTTGCTCTCACCTTTGTCGCCACCTCAAGGCAGCCGCCCCAAATCCTGCGCCAGCTTCACACAGGCTTCGATTTCTTCAGCTGCAATAACAAACCGTCCCAACTGCCCACCTTCGAACGCCAGCCATGCATCAGTTTGAGGCTCTGCTGTCATAGACATCTCTTGCGCCAGTTCGAGCAGCGCCTCGTTGCGTTTAGCGCGGTCCGCAGGTGTGCTCATCAGCGCCTCGAACCGATCTGGTTGGAAGGTGATAGTGAAGCGGTGCAGGGTAGGGGCCTTGTCCGGGTCATTAGTATCCGTGAAATCCTGCACCCTGACCGGCAGGGTCTCGCTGAGATCTCCATCTTCACCGATCTCAGACGGGACTGTTGCATTAGCGGCGCTATTTAACAACTTTCTTGCTTTTTGAGGTCGATCATGGCGCGTCAATCACCATTCAAGCATCACCGTTTTCCGCGAGACATCATCCTTTGCGCGGTG
>NZ_JBGCUN010000007.1 GCF_041103235.1 Yoonia sp. R2331
TGAACATTGAAAAAGCCTCTCTTGAAATCGACGTGTCTGACCTTGCGGGTCAAGCGGGCGATCACACCTTAATCGATGTGGACGGTCTGATCGGCAACTTCGATGACATTCGGATTACGGGGCTTGGCGCGCAGCAAGACGCCGAGATAGTCATCGACTACGATACCGACAGCGTCGTGCTCAGCATGTTGGCCCCCGGTTCGGGCAGCGGCACATTCAGCGTCAAAACCACGGGTGACCAAGAGGACGGGCTGATCGGGTCTGATCTGTGGGACGCGCTGACGATGGATCTTGACGAACCACATGCTGGAGCTCGGCCAGATCTGTTTGTTGAATATTCTGATGGAACTACAGTTCTGCATTCTTATGAACTTGGCGATGGAAACCTGGCCGAAGACATATCAATGAATGGCAAGACGATCTCGAGCACAATTTGGGATATCACAGATACTCGTAAGTGGTACAAGTTTGAGAAGTCGTTTAGCACTTCAGGGGCATTGGAAAGCCGAGTGTCGTGGAAAGACGATGGGAGGGTGACGACTATGACCTTTGCGCATGACGGCAGCGGCAAAATTCAGGACACTTTCGACAACGAAGACCAGTTCGTTTGGCATCGCAACACCGTCAAGATTGACGACAGCGGGATGAAACTCCGCAAAATCACATATCTTGACGACGGCGTTGTTCGAATCACGCATTACGAGAACGGTGTGAGAAGTGAAGTGGAGCGTCTTGATATCGGTGACAGCCACGGCTGGTCGAGAAAAATTACATACTTTGACAGTCAAGGCGAGATGAACGGCGTGAGCAGATTCACTGACTATCAGCACACAATTCTAGAACTTGATTTCATGCTTGATCAATTTGTATTCTAATGCAGCTTTGTTCCAGATCAGCAATCTACCTCTTTCTTAGCCTTATCAGGCGACTATCAAATAGGCAGGGTTGATCATCCTGACGGCCAGGCGATCTCCCATAGTACCAACATATCAAATCGACAATCCAGCCAATGGTCAAACGAGCTGTTTTGATTGACTTGGGTCTTCCATAAACTGCTTCAGCTAATTGCGGTCCAAGCCACCAATAAAGCACTATGAGTGCACGTCCGATATAAGACCGACGCATAATTGTGTCGCGATACCATCTAAGCAACCAGACCTCAGGGTGATTGCCATCTGAGTAGGCAACGGTCGCGACGAAACAGTCAGCCGAAACGACACCTGCTTCTGCTGGTTGATCGCTAGCATCTTCTTCTTCTATTTCAGCGATTGGTACGGTCGGAAAATCCTCCAAACTTGTCTGTTGAACATCCTCGACTTTTCCAAGAAGCTTTGGCTCAAGCCTGTCTTTGTCTTCGTGGTCCATACCATCTAGGAGCGATTTGGCCTGTTGCTCACCTGTCAATGAAACAATCATCTGAGCATTCTCCTCTGATGTGTAGTCAAAGAAGGTCACGACCTCGTCCGATGTGTATTCACTAAGCCCAATCAATAGGCCTTCCAATCCAACGTGGCCAAAAAGCACCTCGATGTCAGACGGTTCCATAGTTTCCAAGAGTTGTCCGGCAACTCGAGCGTCTAGATTCGCAAATAGAATGATAGGGTCCACCGAGAGAAAAGTGGTCTCAAACTGTTCTGAGCCCATTTCATCTAATAGATTCTGCAGTTGGCTACCTGACATCTCATTTAGCTGATCTGACAACTCTAGGGCGCCGATCCCTGCTTCTTGAAAATCGACAACGCTGTTTGCCAACAAATACACCTGATCACCGGCCCCCTCTAGGATCAGTTTCGAACCGTCTGGTCCGTTTATGATTAGATCGCCACCATCATCCTCTGTTGTGGAAATTGCTGCAACTAGCGCGTCCTTGTCTTCAAATTGCCCCAGGAAGGTTATCCGGTCACCTTCAGACGCGTCAAAGTCAGTGATCGTTCCACTTGCCCCCAAGGAACATACGAAGTAGTCACCCCCGTCTCCGCCGCTCATGGTATCATTGCCGGCACCACCGCTGAGGATGTCGTCTCCTTTGCCACCGAAGAGCCGATCGTCTTCTTGTCCGCCGCTTAGAATGTCGTCTCCCGCATTTCCATATAGCTTGTCGTGTCCATCGCCTCCCGCAACCACGTCGTCGCCATGACCACCAAAGATACGGTCGTTTCCGTTTTCTCCAAAAAGAGCGTCTCTACCTCGGCCTCCGAAGACATTATCTGCCCCGTCGCCGCTCCGCATTGAGTCGTTTCCGGCTCGGCCAAATAGATCGTCGCTCCCCACATGTGCATTCATTCGATCATCGAATTCCGACCCAATCAACTCATCGTCATAGTTGACGTCGCTCTGAAAGATGGGATCATGATCATCCATCTCAACCCCATCATTGGAAAGCTGTACGGAGATCCGCAAAATGCCGCCTGGTGGCACGATAATCGCACCATTTGTCAATTCAGATTCGCTAAGAATCTCAAATTTGGGGAGTCCGTGCGGCGAATTTGGATTCGACTCATCTTTCCAAGTTGTGGCTGGATCGTCGATGCTGGTGAGCAATTCACCCCAAATGTGGACGGTTTCACCGAAGTAGTTCGCAGGATCCAGAGTCAGTTGAAGTTGTTTTGTGGTCCTCGAAGAGATGTAAATTACCGCCCGGTCTTCGTTTCCGAAACTGTTTACTTCAAATCTGTTTCCCGAAGCTTCTTTTGCTGCGCCGTCAATCCGCACAGATCCGATAATGTCCGAATTTTCTGTTCTTATGCTGCTCAGACCAACCAGTGACTCTTGCATTGAAGCGACAATTTCGCCGGCAACTGACAGCCTAGCTTCAGTATCAGAAAGATCTGATCCGCCAAAGTTGGACGACAACCCGGCCTCCAACCAGCGAAACTGTGCCCCCCAAATTGATGCTGTACTGACACCTGCATCGATCAGCGTCTCAAATCCTGAAATGAGAGCTGAAGCTTGTGCCATACCGGTATCGGCGTCCGGTCCCCCGTAGATGTTCCATTCGGAAGCAAAGAAATCGAGTTTTCGATCGCCGACGGCAGATTCCCATTTTTCGATTTGTTCTAAATGCCGTTCTCTGCTTTCGGTTTGCTCCAAAGTGGGGGAGTAGTAGTGGACGATCACACTATCTACCAGATCCAATGAGTCTTGCGAAAGTGCGGCGATTATCTCTGCATTGTCGCCTTCTTGCCAGCCAGCACCGGCCTGAACAGCAATTTTTGGAGAATTCCAATCCGAAGGTACGTCACCGTTAGTCACATAGTCCTGGATCGCTTCGTCAACCGCTTGAATGATGGCATTTGCTACCGCACCATATTCCTCGGCAGTCAGATCAGCATGGAAATAATACTCGTTCCCAATCTCGAAGTGAGTAATGTTGGCTTCGCCAAATCTCCCTGACAACAAGTCGCCAACCAAAACTTGGATTTTGTTGAGCGCAACGCCATCGATTTCTGCCTTGCCATTTTTCATATTAACGAGGTCTGAGGTAGGCAAGACAAATTGAATACCAAGATCGTGATCGTCAGCGTAGTCGAAGAGTTTTCCTGGTCCTTCAATTACCTGGCCGTCTGAAGCTCTCGTTTGTGCGAGGTCGCGTTCGAACAGGTCTTCCCAGACAGATCCCCTCGGACCAAAGTATTTCTCTGTGACCGTTCCGCCGGGGTACCGAATTGCGCTTACGCCAAGTCTTTCGACGATTTCAGAGAAATTGCTATCATTTCCGAAAGAATTGATGCCCGCAACGAAATTGGCTCCGAAGTGAGATCGGTCGATAGTGTTATCGACAGCAAATTGCCTTAGGTCATCTAAGTATTTTGACTCAGTCATCTCGCGCCCCATAAAACGGTGGGGCGAAAGTCTGCTAGCAAAGGTACATTGCTATTGCGAGATCATGGCTAGAGGCGGGCATTCAAGAACACTTTGGCTCAAGTGGAGAAGAACTTGTTTGCTTTTTGTTAGAGTCTCGCCAATGTCGCCGGGATTGTTTGACAAGTTTAAAAATGTAGATTGGATCAAACTGACCAAAAACTCCGAGACAGGTTGCTCATGCCTAAAGTCCAATCCTGATTTTCTCGGCGAACAAGCACTTCACTGAGTCATACTTATAGGAACATCTTGGACCCCAATGAAGCAGGCTGATCGGGGTGAGTGGAAATCGAACTGGTCTCGCCGGAACATAGCGTCAAATTTCAGAAAGTCTTGTGAAAGGCCAAACAAGTCTTGTGCAAGGGTTCCGACGCACTTCTTAGACGGTAGTCCAGTCAATTTTGCGACCCGCAAAAGGGCATTTGAACACAAAGTTAATCTGGCAAGCGTTGCATTGCTTCAGGGACTGTCTGGGGCACGACTGCAACGGTAATTTGAACCAGACAAGTGTATTCCGGATTTATTGTGGATTGGCGATGGGTATCGGCCACAGACCCTTCCGAATCTCGTAGTACGGTGGATTCACCGTTTGTTAACCAAAACCTATCAACGTCAGTCAAGTATAGGCGGAGGGGAACCATGGCTGCAGTCATCTACGGTACGGTCGCATCAATCACGACACTTGCAAGTTACCTTTTCTACGACCTCAATTTGGGGCAACTGATCGCGATCTACTATGCATCTGCCGCATTGGCCGGACTATGCCTCCATAGTTGTTCAGTTTTTTGTCATGCGATGGCACAAAGGTCTGAACCTTTTCGGGGAGACCAACGTAACTCTTCTCCATCACTGACACCCGAATTCAAGAACACGGTGGAACAGCGCTGGAAGCCTAAATTAAAGAAATTCCAGTAACACCTTGCGAGAGAACTAGCTATATGTTCATCGGACGATCCATTCGGCGGGTCGACCATTGGGATCAGCTAGACACCGAGTGAGGTGCGTCCAAAAACTTCGTTGCTCCGATCGGTCATTTGCTCATCCTTTTGATAGAGCAAATTTGTCGAATCGGCCGAAGCCAAGAACTGCTTACCGTCAAGATCGTTGAAGTACATGTAGCAGGTCCTGTTTTATGGCATGTATGTCAGCAACGTCAGCAGCCAAGGTTTGTGATCAACAGCCGCGCGACTCCAAAACAGACTAACAACACCTGCGCTGATCGGGTCTCAGATGATCCATTGGAGTCGCGGTAGGATGGCTCCATTGAGTCCTCAAATGGTGACCTAGAAGTCGCACGTCGAACGCCTTGGCCTTGGCGCCACCATTGCATCGATGTCAGATGGAGCTGATCGCTCGAACTTCGAATGCATGCGGAATCGGTCCGAAGGATTAGGAAACCATACAGCTCAACGCTAAGTTGGCATGCCCAAACTGAAACCGAGAACAGCATAGACCCGTCCAGTTGTGCCTGCGACAATGACCTGAGCCCCTAAAACTCCTCCAAATTTGTGTAGAGTCCGCTCAACAAAAGGACGGACAAATGAAGGCACGATTCACGGACGAACAGATCATCACGGACGAACAGATCATCGCAATGATCAAGGAACAGGAAGCTGGCGAGAAGACCGCTGATGTGTGTCGGCGGCACCGGATCAGTTCGGCGACGTTCTATAAATACAAATCGAAGTATGGCGGCATGGAACCGTCTGACGCGAAGCGCTTGCGAGCCTTGGAAGACGAGAACGGCAAGTTGAAGAAGCTGTTGGCAGAACAAATGTTGGACAACGCAATGTTGCGAGACATCAATTCAAAAAAATGGTGACGCCCGTTGGGAAGCGGAAAGCTGTGGTGCATTTGATGGAGGTTCATCAGGTCAGCCAGCGACGGGCGTGCGATGTGCTGCAAGTTGATCGGTCATCGGTGCGATATCTGTCGCGTCGTGGTGATGATGCTGAGCTACGAGATGCCATCAAGCGCGTTTCGCGGGAACGGAGGCGGTTTGGTTGCCGTCGTGTCCAGGTAATGATCGCGCGGGAAGGTTTTGTGGTGAACCACAAGAAAGTCAGGCGCATCTATACCGAAGAGAAGCCGCAGGTGCGCCGCAGAGGCGGCAGGAAGCGTGCCTTGGGGACAAGAAAACCAATGGTGTTGCCAGATGGTTCAAACCAGCGTTGGAGCTTAGATTTCGTGTCTGACGCGCTGACGGATGGTCGCCGCTTTCGCATTCTTGCCGTCTTTGATGACTTCAGCCGTGAGAACTTGATGCTGGTGGCTGATACTTCGTTGTCTGGCCAACGCGTTTCACGCGAGCTGGATCGGATCATTGCTGAACGCGGCATGCCAAAGACAATCGTGTCGGACAACGGCACTGAGTTCACTAGCATGGCCATTCTCAAGTGGGTTCAGGATACAGGCATCGACTGGCATTACATCGCACCAGGGAAGCCCCAACAGAACGGTTTCATTGAAAGCTTCAACGGGAAACTGCGAGACGAATGCCTCAACGAAACGTTGTTCGGTACATTGGCGGATGCGCGGCCGGCGCTGGAAGAATGGCAGGAAGATTACAACTGGCGCAGACCACATTCAGCATTGGGCAACCTCACCCCGATGGAATTTTTGCAAAGAAAGGCAATGGACAAGATGGCGGCCTAGCGCCAAAGATTTAAACTCAAGGACTCCGCGCAAGGCTGGAGGAGACTTGGGGCTCAGGTCAACAAGAATTTTTGGGTCGGGCGCTCGCAATTCAAGTGTAGACCGCTTCTACTTGAAGTCTGTCTCAACAGTTACAATCAGGCTAGACTGGTCCGAGGTGCAGATTCACGTCTTCCCGCGTTTCGGGTTGACGGAGTCGAGCATCGGGCGAGCAGGCAACCATTTTGAGCGCTCAACTTTTGGGTTTGGAAGTTTTAACTAGGACAAATGATGCGAACGGGCTGTCTTGACGAGATGATAGAGTTCGCTATCGAAGAAATCGCGACCGGAGACTCAGGACGGATCAGTTCGGTTGTCCGTGCGATGGTATCAAGATGGCAGACGGAGCCAGCACTAGCAATTTGCTTTGCCATAACGAGCGCCGCTGCACACCTCGAGGACAACTTCGCGGACAGCGATGAGCCGGTCGGAAAAGCATACCAATTTGCAGCGATCTTAGCGTCCGACATTTTTGCAATCGAATCAATGGGGCAGATACCTGCAACAGGGCAACATCTCTTGCACTTCTGGCGTAGATCCGAACCCTATTTTCTAGATCTGTGATACAATATCATTTTTGGTCGCTCCTAAGAGTGCTTCGATACCTGTGGAATCCATAGAGACATTAGCCAATTAATTGGGCCGACGGAGAAGAACGCAAACCCGCCTGACATCGAAATTGCATTACCCCTTAGACTCTCTACTCATGATCTGGCCGTTCTTAAGGTGTAGTTCTACAAGTTTCGCGACGTATCCGAAATCTCAGCCTCTCACACTGGTTCATCAACATTCGCCAGGGGGCATCCGTGCGTACGATCCAAAGCACCGCTTCGAGAAAGAACCGGGTGTCGCGCCCGGTGCGCCCGGTAGCGGACAAACTACCGGGGCATATAGGCTCTACTGCACGCCATTGACGGTCTGTGAGAACATATCTGCTCAGGTCAATTCAAACCTTCTCTTTTGGAAGATTGAATCGAGGATTAGACCATTGGGGAATTATGAATGTCCACAGACACGAGTTCGTTGGGGCCCGAGGCCAAACCTTAGGGCCTTACACTCCACAGTGCTCGCTCAACCTTGCTGGAATTAGGATAAACAGTCTTAGGTTGTATTGAAGTAGATGGGAACCCGTTAACGAATCGTGCCCCGACGCTGTCTTGTCGAGGCGTGTTCGTTTTTTGGTTGCAGCAAGTTGATCTTTAAGTGGGCGACTGCTGCACCAAAGGCAGGGTCGTCGAAAAACGTTAGGAAAATACCAGCTCATAGAAATGGTTTGGTCGAACGCGATCAACGCACTTAATGAATTCTTAACCATTTTTCGAGATAGTTAGCTGATCACTCTCACACCGCAAGACAGGCGCCTCGAAACTACCCCATACAGTTTCGAGGCGCTGCACCTAAATCGTTCAAAAAAAACGATGTGCACGCATAAATCCGAACTTTTGGTTTCCGGCGAGACTGACGCCGCCCTACAAACTGACTCGTGAAGTGCCATCATTTCGCATCGTAGCGAATGTCCGCTTAACGGGCTGCAACCTCAGCATTGTGGCAATGCCAACGCTGTCTTTGTCGGCGCTAGTAGTTTACCTGTTCAAAGCCGTAGATGCCTTCGTGGTCACGCCAATCGACGAACACGGATCGATGATTGATACTAAGGCAATTCTGGCCCCAGCGTTCGAGGCCGATATGGGGGGAAGGCAGGGCGGTGATGGAAGAGCTCTGCCAGGCGAAGTCGCCTTGGGATCCGTATGTGCCGAGGACCACGGTGGCGCTACGATTGCAGTCGCCGTCGCGTCTAGACTCATACTGTCGCGCATACCGGACATCAAAGACGCGGATGGACCGTACGAAGTTGAACTCAGGACCGCTGATGTCGATGTCCGCGCGATCTTGAACGAGCCGTAAGGCCTGGTCGGCGGGAACAAGGTAGTCTCGGGCTTCCGGGGTGCGCCAAACGGCCGCAATGTGGCCATAGGTATCGCGAGATAGAAAGGATTGTCGCGGTCCAGTGCTGTTGTACTGGAAGAACGCCTCAAAGAGGCGGTTTGCACTGTTTGGTGCTGGAGCGGTCTTATGGGATGCGCCCAAAGGACAGCGCCAAATTTGTAGTGGAGGTTCCACCGGCCACGGCGTAATTCGTCGGATGAATTCGTCTCGAGCTCTGGCGCATGGCGCGGAAGCAGGCCAGCCTCCAGACAGGCACAGGAGGATCGCGCAATCGATCGGGTATGTTTGCGCGCGGGCTGGCATCGGCAGCGAAAAGCCTGCCATAGTTAAGGCAATTGCGATCGAGGGGAGGAGCTTCTTGAATGGATGGCGCATTCTGAGGACCCACTGTGACAGGACGCAACATACATACGATAATATACTAAAGCAACACCAAATATAATAACCTATGACGAAGAATATGTTAATTTTTGCAACTGATGGATTTATGTGAAATTGTCCTTGAGTACATCCGCCTCGCGCATGGTTAGACAAAGTCTACGTGTCAAAAAGGTTGGAAAGTCCCCGCAAAAACGATATGTTTCATAAGTCTATTGAGGGTCTGGGCTTCGATGCTAATCGATCGAATGAACAAATGCGCTTCTGTTTTGCTGGACGTGTTGGATTGTGACAATGCTTACGTAAATATCCAATCCGAGAAGCTGTTTTATTCCCTTGGAAACCTCCCAGAAGTAGTATCTGGGAAGCTTCAAACCCATGACATGAAGGACACCCTGTGCATGCATACTTTTGCATCTAATGAAACACTGCGATTGGAGAACGCTGCAGCAAACGACACCTACAGAGACACAGCCTATGTCAAAAATGGTGGTATCGTTGGCTATCTTGGCGTGCCAATTTCAGTTAAGGATTGCGGGCCAATCGGTACGATCTGTGTCACGACCAAAACACCGCGCGAATGGACTGAAGTCGAACAAGAGCTTGTCATCAAAATGGCAGCCTGTGTTGAAACAGCTCTCGAATTGCAGCGAAGCGAAGTCATGTCCGAAGCTCTGTCCGAAGCACTGTCAGAACTTGACCAGGTTCTCATAGTCCTCGCGATGGCGATGACAGATGCTGTCTCGATCTATGACAGAGACAGCAAGCTGGTTTTCGCGTCGAAGGCTTTGTCGAACATGGTAGGTTATTCGGAAATTGCGGAAGCTGCGAAACTTGTCGACGCTCCGACCTTTCAGCATGAAGATTCATTTGATGGTCAAACAGCATTTCGACACCGATTGGGGCAGTTTTCAGTGGCCGTTCGGCCGACCAACACCGAACACCTTATCTTCTCATGGGCAGCGGGCAGCTTGTCTTAGGGTCAAGACGGGACTGTTGCATTAATTGATAGGCGCTGATCGATGGTATGGGTTTTTGCGCTGGATCAAGCGGCTGCGAAAAGTTCGCTGATGAACAGGATCTCGCCCAGAACACCTGGTTGCTTGTGATGGATAT
>NZ_JBGCUN010000008.1 GCF_041103235.1 Yoonia sp. R2331
GGGACTGTTGCATTAGCGGCGCTATTTAACAACTTTCTTGCTTTTTGAGGTCGATCATGGCGCGTCAATCACCATTCAAGCATCACCGTTTTCCGCGAGACATCATCCTTTGCGCGGTGCGGTGGTATCTGCGCTACCCGTTGTCCTACCAGGAAGTGGTGGATCTGCTCGCAGAACGCGGTATCAGCATTGATCGGTCGACCGTGTATCGTTGGGTTCAGAAGTTCAGCCCGGAGATCACCAAACGAACTGAGAAGCATCTGCGCCGCGCCAGCGTCGATTGGCACGTCGATGAGACCTACATTCGTGTCGGCGGCAAATGGCGATATCTATGGCGTGCCATTGACGCGAACGGTCAAATGGTGGATTTCCGCCTCACGGCACGACGGGATGCGAAAGCCGCCAAGGCCTTTCTGAACAAGGCAATAGAGCGGGTGCGCCTGCATCGTCCAATGACAATTGTAACCGACAAGGCGCAAGCGTATCGACGCGTCATCGGTGAGATCAATCAGCGCTATGATCCACATTTCGACAGCATCCGGCATATCGACCAAAAGTGGCGCAACAATCTGATCGAAAGTGACCACGCAGCCTTGAAGCGGCTCCTGGGTTACCGCCAGAGCTTCCGCTCCCTGCGAACAGCCAAAGCGACACTCAGCGGCATCGAAACCATCCGGACCATCAAGCACGGCCATATCCATCACAAGCAACCAGGTGTTCTGGGCGAGATCCTGTTCATCAGCGAACTTTTCGCAGCCGCTTGATCCAGCGCAAAAACCCATACCATCGATCAGCGCCTATCAATTAATGCAACAGTCCC